>NZ_JBWKKF010000040.1:0-33133 GCF_056431745.1 Amycolatopsis sp. NPDC045836
GGGGGAGGGGGAGAGGAGGGAGGGGGGGGGGGGGGGGGGGGGGGGGGGGGGGGGGGGGGGGGGGGGGGGGGGGGGACCCCCCACCCCCCACGAGGCCGTCTTCTACACCTCCGGCCGCACCAGCAACGAGGCCGCCTTCGCCTACCAGCTGCTGGTGCGCTCGTTCGGCACGAACAACCTGCCGGACTGCTCGAACATGTGCCACGAGTCGTCCGGTGCGGCGCTGTCGGCCACCACCGGCATCGGCAAGGGCTCGGTGAGCCTGGCCGACATCCACAAGTCCGACCTGATCGTGGTGGTCGGCCAGAACCCGGGCACCAACCACCCGCGCATGCTCTCCGCGCTGGAGGAGGCCAAGTCCCGCGGGGCGAAGGTGATCGCGGTGAACCCGCTGCCCGAGGCCGGGCTGATGCGGTTCAAGAACCCGCAGAACGTGCGCGGGCTGGTGGGCCGGGGCAGCCAGCTGGCCGACGAGTTCGCGCAGATCCGGCTCGGCGGTGACCTCGCCTTCTTCCAGGCCATCGGGCACCTGCTGCTGGCCTGGGAGCAGGCCGCGCCGGGCACCGTGCTCGACCACGGCTTCATCGCCTCGCTGACCGAGGGCTTCACCGCCTACGCCGACCGCGTCCGCGAGCTGAACTGGCACCGGGTCGACCGGGCCACCGGGCTGCCGCGCGAGCAGATCGTGAAGATCGCCAGGATGATCGCCGAGTCCGAGCGGACGGTCTACTGCTGGGCGATGGGCCTGACCCAGCACAAGCACGCGGTGCCGACGATCAAGGAGATCGCCAACGTCGCGCTGCTGCGCGGCATGATCGGCAAGCCGGGTGCCGGGTTGTGCCCGGTGCGCGGGCACTCGAACGTCCAGGGCGATCGCACCATGGGCATCTGGGAGAAGATGCCGGAGACCTTCCTCGCCCGGCTGGAAGCCGAGTTCGGCATCGAGGTGCCGCGTGCGCACGGCTGGGACACGGTGGACTCGATCCGCGCGATGCGCGACGGCCGGGCGAAGGTGTTCTTCGGCGTGGGCGGCAACTTCGCCGCCGCGACCCCGGACACGGAGCTGACCGAACGGGCGCTGCGCTCGTGCGAGCTGACCGTGCAGGTCTCCACCAAGCTCAACCGCTCGCACGTGGTGCACGGCCGGACCGCGCTGATCCTGCCGACGCTGGGCCGCACCGAACGCGACCTGCAGGCGAGCGGTGAGCAGCTGGTGACCGTCGAGGACTCGATGTCGGCGGTGCACACCTCGCGGGGCAGGCTGGCCCCGGCGAGCGAGCACCTGCTGTCCGAAGTGGCCATCATCTGCCGCCTGGCGCACACCCTGCTCGGCGACGGCCACCCGGTGCCGTGGCTGGAGTTCGTGGCCGACTACGACCGCATCCGCGACCACATCGCGAACGTGGTGCCCGGCTGCCACGAGTACAACAGGCGGGTGCGCCAGCCGGACGGTTTCGTGCTGCCGCACGCCCCGCGCGACGCCAGGGAGTTCAACGGCACGCGCAACGGCAAGGCCAACTTCACCGCCAGCGAGCTGACCTGTCCCGAGGTGCCCGAAGGCAGGCTGCTGCTGCAGACCCTGCGCAGCCACGACCAGTACAACACCACCATCTACGGCCTGTCCGACCGCTACCGCGGGGTGGAGGACGGCCGTCGCGTGGTCTTCGTCAACCCCGGCGACCTGACCGAACTCGGGGTGGCCGACGGTTCGCTGGTCGACCTCGTTTCGGAGTGGGCGGACACCGAGCGCCGGGCCCCCGGCTTCCGCGTGGTGGCCTATCCGACCGCGCGCGGCTGCGCCGCCGCGTACTTCCCCGAGGCGAACGCACTGGTGCCGCTGGATTCCGTGGCCGACGAGTCGAACACCCCGGTGTCGAAGTCGATCGTGGTGCGGCTGGAGCCGGTCAGCTCGCGGTAGTCGTCACGATCGCCGGGATCATCACCGCGGTCATCACGGCCGCGGTCAGTTCCCCGACCGCCTTGCGGGTGGCCGCCGAGCCCCAGTTGCCCTCGGCGATCTCCTTGGCGCGCCGGTCGGCGGCCTTGCGGCCGGCGCGCTCGGGCAGGCCGAGCACCTTGCTCGCGGCCTTGATGGCGGCGAGCACGGCGATCAGCGCGGCGGTGCGCTCGTCCGGGTCCCGCCCGCCGGCCAGCACGCCGGTCAACGTCTCGCGCAGGCGCTGTTCGTGTGCGGCATCCTCGGCGGGCCAGCGGGTCACCGGGAACAGCCCGAGCACCTTGCCCGCTTCCCGGCGCAGCACCCCGCGCTCGGCGAGCCCGTCGAGCAGCCGTTCGGTCAGCTTCTGGCCGGACAGCGGCGCGATCACGTCCTTGGGCTTGCGGCCGTCGTACTTCTCCAGCTTCTCCAGTGCGGCGTCCAGCACCGGCTGCCCGGTCGGCGTGCGGTCCAGCAGGGCCAAGCGCCCCTTGCCGTCTTCGCCGACCCCGATCCGGTTCCGCATGCCGAGTTCGATGAGCAGGGCACCGGCCAGCGCGTACGGCAGGTTGGTCACCGTGCTGTCCGGCTTGCCGGTCTCGTCGTCGAACACGAGCAGCACCAGGTCTTCCGCGATGAGCATGCGCCCCACCCTAACCACCGGGCACCTCTCACGCCGGTTCCGCGTTGTGCCGGTATGACGCAGACGATCGTGCACCGGGTGCAGCCGGGGGAACTGGACCGGGCCGCCGAGGCGCTGGGGGCCGCCTTCTCCGACGAGGTGGTGAGCAGCTGGGTCATCCCGGATCCGGTGCAGCGCGGGCAACTCCTGCCGCAGCACCTGCGCGGGCTGGTCGAACGGGGCCTGGACCGGGGTGAGGTGCTGGCGGCCGCCGACTTCGGCGCGATTTCGGTGTGGCTGGACCGCGAAGCCGGGGAGACCGACGCCGAATCCATCGACGGGATCGAGGTGCCGCCCGCGTTCCGCGAGATCGCCCGGCGCGGCCTGCTCGTCGCGGAACTGACCGAGGCCAGGCACCCCAAGCACACCGCGCACCTCTACCTGCCGTGCATCGGCGTGCTGCCGAACCACCGCGGGTTCGGCCTCGGCGGTGCGCTGCTGCGCGACCGGCTGGACCGGGCCGACGCCGCGAAGCTGCCCGTGTACCTGGAAGCCAGTTCCACCCGCAACCGCGCGCTGTACTCCCGGCACGGGTTCGAGCCCAGCGGTGACCCGATCCGGTTCCCGGACGGCCCCGAGATCTACCCGATGTGGCGGGAACCCCGGGAAACCTCAGCGCAGGTGTGAAGCGCCGTTCAGGTCGAGCACGGCACCCGAGGCCCAGGTCGCTTCGGCGGAGGCGAGGTAGACCACCGCCGCGGCGACCTCCTCCGGTTCGCCAACGCGGCCGAACGGGCTCTGCCCGCGCAACCGCTCACCCGAGGAGCCGTCCAGCCGGTCGGCGACCCGCTCGGTGGCGGTGAACCCCGGCGCCACCGAAGCGACCGCGATGCCGTGCGGTGCCAGGGAAACCGCCAGCGACTGGCCGAGCGCGTGCACGGCCGCCTTGCTGGCGCCGTAGGCGGGGTGGTCGGGTTCACCGCGGTACGCCCCGCGTGAGCCGATGTTGACCACCCGTCCCGGCGCGCCCCGGTCGATCATGTGCCGCGTGACGCAGTAGGTGAGGTTGGCGGTGCCGAAGACGTTCACCCCGACGGTGCGCTGCCACGCCGCCTGCCAGTCCGCATAGGACACTTCGGCCACCGCGTGCGCGTTGTCCGCACCGGTGGCCACGCCCGCGTTGTTCACCAGGACGTCGACCCCGCCCAGCGCTTCCTCGGCCTCGTCGGCGAGCCGCCGCGCGGCCACCGGGTCGGCGAGGTCCCCGGTCACCAGCACGTGCCCCGAGCCCGGCAGCCCGGCCAGCGTCCGCCCGGCCGATTCCCGGTTCGCTCCGTAGTGGACGGCCACCCGGTCGCCGAGCGCGGCGAAGGCGGTGGCCACCGCCCGGCCGATGCCGCTGGACGCACCGGTGACCAGCACCCCGCGGCTCATCGGGTGGTCGCCCAGAACAGCGCCCGGCCCACCTGGGCGTACAGGCCCTTGGGGTGCGCGCGGAACAGCGGTTCGGTGCCGAACAGCACCGCCTTCGCCCCGGTTTCGTCCACCCCGGACACCACGGCCGCCGCACCGGCCGCCTGGGCCGGCCCCTGGCCGTCCTCGTTCGGCAGCCAGTGGCCCGCCGCCAGCGGGTTCTGCTCGGCGTAGCGCTGTTCGGCGGTCACCCCCGCGCCGAGGCCGGTGAACCACAACGGCGAGTAGACGAACGAGTTCTCCGGCGCACCGGTGGCGATCGGCCCGGCACCGTTGGTCACCGAGACCACGCCGTTGGCGTCCTCCCGGCCGGCCACCGCGGTCACCGGCAGCAATCCGGCCGCCTCGTTGAACTCCGCGCCGGTGGCACCACGCGTGACCACCCCGCCGCGGGCGAGGAACGCCTGCACCCGTTGCCGGGCCGCCGGGTTCAGCTCGGTGTAGACCAAGCCGGACGAGACGAACAACGCGTCCACCCGGCTCAGGTCGAAGCCGTCGTTGAGCACCCGGGTGGACACCGGCCGCACCTCGAAACCGAGTTCCCGCAGCACCAGCAGTTCGTCGGCGGCCACGGCAGCGGCGAGCACCGGCTTGCGCATCAGCGGCCCGCGGTCACCGGCGGGGGCCGCGGTGAACCGCACCCCGAGGCCGTCCGCCACCTCCAGCACGGCCACGCGCTCCGAAGCGGGCACCACCACCGAGCCGTCGGCCTGCTGGTGCACCGGGCGGCCCTGGCCGAGCAGGGTGTTCACCGCCAGCACGTCCTTGCCGTCGGTGACGGCCAGCGCCAGGTCCTGCCCCGGCGCCGCGTCCACCGCCCCGGTCGGCGCGGCGGCGGTCACCGGCGTGGTGCGCACGCTGGGCGCCGCCGACTTGGAGATGTCCACCGAGGCACCCCAGAGCAGGCGGTGGCTCCAGCCGGAGATGTCGTACATCACCTCGACCTTGCCGGAGATGTCGGCGCCGGTCTCCAGCATCACGTTCGCCAGCGCGCGCTTGGGCTGGTGCATGTCCACCAGGTACGACCCGGCCGGGTAGTCCTTGCCCGCCAGCCGGAAGGCCGTTTCGGCCCGCTGCACGCGGACGTCGTTGGCCACCAGGTGGTCGACCAGGCGGGCCGCCGCGGGCGCGGACCGCTGCCCGGCACCGGCCGGGATCACGTAGGCACGCGGGAACTCCGTGGTGTAGCGGTCTTCCGGGCCGAAGCCCGGCACGAACCCGTCCGGCAGCTGGCGCTGCGGCTCCCCGGCGGCACCCCGGCGGAAGATCTCGATCTGGTTGCCGATCAGCTCGGTGCGGTGGGTGTCGGCGTAGTCGATGGTGGTGCGGATGGTCGCCTCGACCACGTCGGTGTTGATCTTCGACCGGCGCTGCAGCTCGGCGGCGGGCAGGTGGTAGGCGTCGTTGTTGACCCGCTGCGGGATTTCGATCGTGTAGGACACCGCGCCGTGGTACATCGAGTACTGCGCGGTGTAGATCGGCGCCCAGCCGTCCCAGACGCCCGGTTCGTAGTCGCGGAACGGGATCTCCGGCTTCGCCGCCTCCGGGTGCCCGAGCGCCTGCACCGCCTTCTCCATCGCCAGGCCGTTCTCGTAGCCGTGCTTGAGGTAGAGGTCGAAGTCGTAGTTCTGGCCGTGCGGCGGCGTGGTCGGCTCGATCAGCGTGTTCTGCACGTAACCGTGCTGGTCGAGCATCATCACCGGCTGCTTGGTCTTGACCATCTCCCGCATCGCCCTGGTCTCCGGCTGCGAGGCGGTGACGAAGTCGCGGTTCATGTCGAACCCGCTCGCGTTCGCCCTGGTCCCGGCCACCCGGCCGTCCGGGTTGGCGGTCAGGTTGAGGTAGACCCGGTTGCGCTTGAGCAGTTCCAGCGCGGCCTTGTCGTTCGTGGTGGCCAGGTACTCGATCACGCGCAGCGCGCCGTCGGTGCCCTCCCACTCGTTGCCGTGGATGTTGTTGTTGATCCACACCGGCGTCTTGTACCCGGCCCGCAGCGCGGCGTCGCGGGCGGCGCGGCCGGGGTCGTTCTCGATCTTGTCGCGCCAGTGCTCCTGGATCCAGCTCTGCGCCGAGTTCTCCGGCGCGGTCAGCGTGACCAGGTACAGGTCGCGGCCGAGGCCGGACTGCCCGGCCACCTCCACCGAGATCCGGTTGCTGCGCCGCTGCAGTTCGTTCAGCTTCGGCGCCAGCGCGTGGTACGGCGAGAGCCCGAGCTTGATCGACTTGTCCGCCGGATCGGCCGGATAGGTGCGCAGCTCGGTCTGGCGCGGATAACCCCGGTGGTCCCCGCGCTGCTCGTTCTCCCCCGCGACCGCCGCGCGTGGCTGCGGCGCGGGGTCGGCCGCGGCGACCTCGTTGCGCTCCGGGCCGTACCCGGGTGCCCGGTGGGACTGCCCCGGCGGTGGTTCGGGCGCGGCCTGCGCCGGCACCGTGCTCACCGCCAAACCGGTCAGCACGGCCAGGACCAGCGCACGAGCGGAACGCGAAAACGACACAGGCCACCTCCACGAGCGGAAAGTTCCGACAGTCTTTCGGCTCGCTAAGGAGTTGGCAAGGGGCGGTCAGCCGCCGAAGAGCTGGGTGACCTTGCGGACCAGCTCCACCACGCCGTAGAGGAACGGCAGGCCGACCCAGATCCAGGCGAAGACCAGCAGTCCGGTGCGCTTGCCCTGCATCACGCCTCCTTGCCCGCGCCCGCCGCGGCGGCGGCCGGTTCGTGGTACTTCGCACTGACCGGGCGCACCAGTTCGTTGGCCGCGAAGCCGACCACCAGCAGGCCCATCATGATGTAGAGCGAGGTGCTGTACAGCGCCGGCCCGTCCTTGCCAGCCGACTTCTGCCCGTCGGCGATGGCGTTGACGATCAGCGGCCCGAGCACCCCGGCGGCCGACCAGGCGGTGAGCAGCCTGCCGTGGATGGCGCCGACCTGGTAGGTGCCGAACAGGTCCTTCAGGTACGCCGGCACGGTGGCGAACCCGCCGCCGTAGAAGGACAGGATGACCATCGCGCAGAGCACGAAGACCAGCTTCGACGAGTTCGTGGTCAACGCGATCACCAGGTACATCAGCGCACCGGCGCCGAGGTAGAGCCGGTAGATGTTGCGGCGGCCGACCAGGTCCGAAGTGGACGACCAGACGAACCGCCCGAGCATGTTGGTCAGCGACAGCAGCGCCACGAACCCGGCGGCCGAGGCGGCGGCGATCGGGGTGGCGGTGCCTTCGAAGAAGTCCACGATCATCGGCTGCGCCTTCTCCAGGATGCCGATGCCCGCGGTCACGTTGAAGCACAGGATCACCCACAGCAGCCAGAACTGCGGCGTCTTCAGCGCGTTCTTCGCCGACACGTTCGCGGTGGTGATCATCCGCCCGGCCGCGGCCTGCTTCGGCTGGTAGCCGTCGGGCTTCCAGTCGTCGGCGGGCACCCGCACCAGCAGCACACCCAGCGTCATGAAGATCGCGTAGACCACCCCGTGCACGGCGAAGGTGGTGGCGATGCCGCCCACGTCGCCGCCGAAGGTGCGCAGCATCTGCGAGGACCACGGCGAGGCGATCAGCGCCCCGCCGCCGAAGCCCATGATGGCGATGCCGGTGGCCATGCCCGGCCGGTCCGGGAACCACTTGATCAGGGTGGACACCGGCGAAATGTAGCCGATGCCGAGCCCGATGCCGCCGAGCCCGCCGTAACCGAGCACCACCAGCCAGTACTGCGAGGTGGCCACCCCGAGCGCCGAGACCAGGAAGCCGCTGGAGAAGCAGACCATCGAGACGAACATCGCCCAGCGCGGGCCGTTCTTCTCCACCAGCGTGCCGCCGAAGGCCGCGGACAGCCCCAGCATCACGATGCCCAGCTGGAACGGCAGCGCGCTCTGCGTGCCGGTCAGCTCGAGCGAGGTCTCCAGCGGCGGCTTGAACACGCTCCACGCGTAGGCTTGACCGATCGAGAGGTGCACGGACAACGCGGCGGGCGGGATGAGCCAGCGGCTCCAGCCGGGCGGGGCGACGGTGCGGGAGCGGTCGAGGAAGCCGACGGCCATGGGGAAGCCTCCCTAGACTGGTACTTAGCCGCCGCAATCTATTACCGATCGGCTCCGGGCGCACCAGCAACTTTCCACCGAACGCGGGAGGCAGTTATGGGACGGGTGACGGTGCGCAAGCCCGTGCTGCGCTTGACCAGCCGCGGCGAGCGCACCCGGCCGGACGCGCTGGCCGCCGAGGAGCCGCTGGAGATCCGGGTGAACGGCCGCGCGCTGGCGGTCACCATGCGCACGCCGGGTCACGACGTGGAGCTGGCCCACGGCTTCCTGCTCTCCGAAGGCGTGCTCGGCAGCCGTGAGGACATCCGCACCGCCCGGTACTGCGACAGCGTCGACGACCGGGGCCGCAACACCTACAACGTGCTGGACCTGGCGCTGGCCGAGGGCGTGCCGTCACCGGACACCGGCGTCGAGCGGAACTTCTACACCACCTCGTCCTGCGGGGTGTGCGGCAAGGCCGCGCTCGACGCGGTCAAGCTGCGCACCCGCTTCCCGCCGGGCGGCAGCACCTTCGCCGTGTCCAGCGACCTGCTGGCCAAGCTGCCCGACCGGCTGCGGTCCCGGCAGAAGGTGTTCGACGCCACCGGCGGGCTGCACGCGGCGGCGTTGTTCGGCGCCGACGGTGAGCTGCTGGTCGTCCGGGAGGACGTGGGCAGGCACAACGCGGTGGACAAGGTGCTCGGCTGGGCCCTGCTCGAAGGCCGGGTACCGCTGCCCGGCGCCGGGTTGCTGGTGTCCGGGCGGGCGTCGTTCGAGCTGGTGCAGAAGGCCGCGATGGCCGGGCTGCCGATGCTCGCCGCGGTCTCGGCGCCCTCCTCGCTGGCCGTCGAACTGGCCGCCGAGCAGGGCATCACCGTGGTCGGTTTCCTGCGTGGCGAGAGCATGAACCTCTACACCCGCGACGACCGCGTCCTACGTCACTGAAATCCCCGCGAATCGGTGCGAAACGCACAAGCCGCCTGCGACGATGCACAGGTCGAGGGTCGGCTCCGCACATGACGCACTCGCGTCCTGGCGCCCGGCTGGGGGCAGGGAACGGCAGGACGGCGAGTGGACGGCGGGGCAGGCTCAACCGGGCGAGGGCCGGTTGAGCGCGACGGCGGGCGACGGCGCGGGAGGCGCTTCAGCCGCCGTTCGGTGCTGCTGACCGGAGGCTCCGCGCTCGGGGTCGCCGGCGTGGCCGCCGCGGGTGCCACCGGCGTCCTGCCGTTCAGCGAAGCGCTGCAGCGCGCCCTCGGCGTGGCCTCCTCCACCCCGGCCACCGAACTGGGCGTGACCAGGGTCGAACGGGTGTACTCGGCGGCCCGCGGCCGCGAGGTCGACCTGGTGCTGATGCTGCCGTCGAAGAACCCGCCCCGCGGCCTGCCCATCTCGCTCTACCTGCACGGCCGCGGCGGCTCGGCGCGCCGCTCGGCCCCCGGTGGCCTGGTCAACCAGCTCAGCGGTGAGGTCGCCCGGCGCGCGGTGCCCGCCTACGGCTTCGCCGCCGTCGACGGCGGGCCGACCAACTACTGGCACGAGCACGTGCCCGGTGACGACCCGATGCGGATGCTGCTCGAAGAGGTACCGGCCTGGCTCGCCCAACGCGGCCTCGGCGGGCCGGACGGGGTGCCGTTCGCCTGCGCGGGCACCTCGATGGGTGGTTTCGGCGCGCTGCTCTACGGCCGCCGCCGCGCCCAGCGCCGCCAGCCACCCGCGGCCATCGCGGCCGTCTCCCCCGCGCTGATCACGTCGTGGGAGGAGATGAGCAAGCGCAACGCCTTCCACGACGCCGCCGACTGGGCGTCGATGGACCCGCTGAAGCACCTCGGCGAAATCCAGGGCATTCCCACCGGCGTCTGGTGCGGGACCGAGGACGCGTTCATCACCGGGGTCCGCCGGTTCATCGCCGAAGCCCGGCCGAAGGTCGGCCACACCTCACGCGGCAAGCACGGCGAGGCGTTCTTCCGCAGCGTGGTGCCCGGGGTGGTCAGCTTCCTGGGGAAACACGTTCCGCGTCCGGCGTGAACCGGAAGTACACGCGGGTCTGCGTGCCGTCCGGGCCGGTGTGCAGGCGGACCAGGTCGGCCAGGTAGTTCACCATCAGCAGGCCCCGGCCGCCGAGCTGGTTGGGCGCGGCGGGACGGCGCCCGGCCAGCGGATCGGTGATGTGCCCGGCGTCGCGGACCTCGCAGACCACCGCACCGGACTCGGGCCACACCCGCAGCACCCCGGAGCCCTCGCCGTAGCGCAGGCTGTTCGCGCACAGCTCGCCCACCACCATGGTCAGGTCCAGCACGCGTTCCTTGCCGAGACCGTAGGCCGCCGCGCGATCCCCGGCGAAGCGGCGCACCCCGCCGAGACCGGTCCGGTCGAACGAGAGCACCCAGGGCAACTCCTCCGGCTTCGCGAACGGCTGGTTGTAGCGCTCGACCACCTGCTCCGGGGCGAACGACCGGCTGGTCCAGCTGCCGTAGTGGTCGATCAGCTCGGGATGGGTGCACGCCGCCTCGTCCAGCACGTGCGGTTCGAGCCCCCCGGCGTCGTAGGGGCACAGCACGGTGACCGCGCGGCCGGTGAAGGCCAGGTTGATCAGCGCTTCGTGCTGGACGCAGGCCGGGTACTCCGCCGGGGTCCGGCCGGGCCAGATCGGCTCCCCGATCACCCGCACCGGGCCCTCGTGCCGATCGGCGAACTCCCGCAGCACCCCGGGGATGATGTGCCCGGGATTGCGGCCCACCTCGGCCATGTCGAACAGCTCGACCCGCTGCCTCGCCGGTTCGTCCAGCTCCTCGAGCAGCCAGGTCAGGTGCTCACCGGGCAGCGCGGCGGCCACCGGCTCACCCGCGCCCAGCCCGTCGAGCACGAACGGCAGGGTGCCGGAGAGGAACTCGTCCCGGTCGCGGTAGAACAGCGCCGGATGCCTGAACACAGTGACCACGTTTCCACCAACGCCGAGGGCCAGTCATTCGCCGGTCTCCCAGCTTAGCCCCCGGCCCGCGGGTTCCCTACCGGTCCAGTGCGTTGGCGATGAAACCCATCAGCCAGAAGCCGCCGAGGGTTCCGGTGAGCAGCACCACCCACCAGCCCAGCAACCGCGGTGGCGCCGACGTGCGCCGCACCTGCCACAGCCCGAAGGCCCCGAGCAGGTACAGCGGGATCGGCGCCAGCGTGAGCAGCGACTGCCGGGTGGTGGTGGCGACCACGCACAGCACCACCAGCAGGGCCAGCACCACCGCGAAGACGCGGTGGTTCAGCGGGTGGGCGAGCCTGCCGGCGACGACCAGCCGCCGGGGCAGGTCGTCGAACGGATCGGCCGGACGGGGTCCTTCGGGGCTGGTCAGGCCGACTTCTCCCCGCGTTCACTGCGCTGCCGGCGCGAGGGCTGGCGGGACACGATCGTCGGGTTCACGTTCTCCCGGACGGTCTGCTCGGTGATCACGACCTTCGCCACGTCGTCGCGGCTGGGGATGTCGTACATCACCGGCTGGAGCACCTCCTCCATGATGGCGCGCAGGCCGCGGGCACCCGTGCCGCGCAGCATCGCCTGGTCGGCGATGGCCTCCAGCGCCGTCTTGGTGAACTCCAGCTCCACGTTGTCCATCTCGAAGAGCTTCTTGTACTGCTTGATCAGCGCGTTCCGCGGGGTGGTCAGGATCGAGACCAGGGACTCCTTGTCCAGGTTGGTCACGCTGGCCACCACCGGCAGACGGCCGATGAACTCGGGGATGAGCCCGAACTTGATCAGGTCCTCCGGCATGGTGTCGGAGAAGATGTCGCTGTTCTCGATCTCGGACTTGGTCCGGATCTCCGCGCCGAAGCCGAGGCCGCGCTTGCCGACCCGCTCGTTGATGATCTTCTCCAGCCCGGCGAACGCGCCGGCCACGATGAACAGCACGTTCGTCGTGTCGATCTGGATGAACTCCTGGTGCGGGTGCTTGCGCCCGCCCTGCGGCGGCACCGAGGCGGTGGTGCCCTCGAGGATCTTCAGCAGCGCCTGCTGCACGCCCTCACCGGAGACGTCCCTGGTGATCGAGGGGTTCTCCGACTTGCGGGCGATCTTGTCGACCTCGTCGATGTAGATGATGCCGGTCTCGGCGCGCTTGACGTCGTAGTCGGCCGCCTGGATCAGCTTGAGCAGGATGTTCTCCACGTCCTCGCCCACGTAACCGGCCTCGGTCAGCGCGGTGGCGTCGGCGATGGCGAACGGCACGTTCAGCAGCTTCGCCAGGGTCTGGGCGAGGTAGGTCTTGCCGCAACCGGTCGGGCCGAGCATCAGGATGTTGGACTTGGCCAGCTCCACCGGCTCGTCCTTGGAGTCCTTCGGCCCGGTCTTGTCGTCCGACTGGATGCGCTTGTAGTGGTTGTAGACCGCTACCGCGAGCGTGCGCTTGGCCTCGTCCTGGCCGATGATGTAGCGCTCGAGGAAATCGTGGATCTCGGCCGGCTTGGGCAGCTCGTCGAGCTTGACGTCGCCCGCCTCGGCCAGTTCCTCCTCGATGATCTCGTTGCAGAGATCGATGCACTCATCGCAGATGTACACGCCGGGTCCGGCAATGAGCTTCTTCACCTGTTTCTGGCTCTTCCCGCAGAAAGAACACTTCAGCAGGTCTCCGCCGTCACCGATCCGTGCCATGACCGTGGACCTCGTCCCCTCCGGTGCGCTCGGGTGCACCTGACTTCTCTAGCCTGCCCGTCGCGACGGGACTCTGACGCGTTTCCACTGACGGTACCCGCCCGGCGCGTCCTACGGGAGGACCTGAACGGTACTGGGCGCGCCGGAAGAGGCCACCGGCCGGAACACCGGTACGATCACGCGCCCGCGTCGCACCGGCGCTCCGGCCGCCTGGTTCAGTTCTCCGCCGAAGCCTTGCGGTAGGGCAGCACCTCGTCGATGATGCCGTACTCCTTGGCCTGCTCGGCGGTGAGGATCTTGTCGCGCTCGACGTCGGCGCGGACCTCTTCGAACGACTTGTTCGTGTGCTTGGCCAGCGTGGTCTCCATCAGCCGGCGCACGCGCTGGATCTCCGCGGCCTGGATCTCCAGGTCCGAGACCTGGCCGTAGGTGCCCTCGGTGGCGGGCTGGTGGATCAGCACGCGCGAGTTCGGCAGCGAGAACCGCTTGCCGGGGGTGCCGGCGGCCAGCAGCACCGCGGCGGCCGAGGCGGCCTGGCCGATGCACATGGTGACGATGTCCGGCCGGACGTACTGCATGGTGTCGTAGATCGCCATCAGCGCGGTGAACGAGCCACCGGGCGAGTTGATGTAGATGGTGATGTCGCGGTCGGGGTCCTCGTGCTCGAGGTGCAGCAGCTGGACCATCACGTCGTTGGCCGACGCGTCGTCCACCTGCACGCCGAGCATGATCTGCCGCTCTTCGTACAGCTTGTTGTACGGGTTCGACTCCTTGATCCCGTAGCTGGTCCGCTCCACGTAGGAGGGCAGCACGTACCGGGACTGGGGAAGGTGCAAGTTGCTCATTTGAAAGTCTCCTCTACCTTCCCGGTCAGCTGCTCGCGTCCGGCAGCGGGTTTTCCCTGGTCAGCACCTGGTCGACGAAGCCGTACTCGCGGGCCTCCTCGGCGGTGAACCAGCGGTCGCGATCGGCGTCCTTGGTGATCTGCTCGAAGGTCTGCCCGGTCTGCTCCGCGGTGATCCTGGCCAGCTCCTGCTTCCACTTGCCGAAGACCTCGGCCTGGATGGCGATGTCGGAGGCGGTGCCGCCGACGCCGGCGGAGGGCTGGTGCATCAGGATGCGGGCGTGCTGCAGCGCGTAGCGCTTGCCCGGGGTGCCGGAGGAGAGCAGGAACTGCCCCATCGAGGCGGCCAGGCCCATCGCGTAGGTCTGCACGTCCGGCTTGATCAGCTGCATGGTGTCGTAGATGGCGAAGCCCGCGGTCACCGAGCCGCCGGGCGAGTTGATGTAGAACCGGATGTCGGACTCGGCGTCCTCCGCCGACAGCAGCAGCAGCTGCGCGGTGATCCGGTTCGCGACCTCGTCGTTGACCTCGGAGCCGAGCACGACGATGCGCTCGGCGAGCAAACGCTCGAACACCGAGTCGGTCAGGTTGAGTCCCGCGGTGCTGGTCCGCCCCTCGGGCAAGTGGTGCGTCACGTGTGCCTGCCTTTTCGCCGGTTCAGATCTTGTAATCGACCCTAACGAACTCGGGCGGGCCGGAATGCCCGACACCGCCCAAGTTCGCTCAGAGCATTACTTCTGGCTTGCGGTTTCCCCCGCCGGAGCCTCGGTCACCTCGGAGCCCTCGGCAGCCGCGCCCTCGTCAGCCTCGACAGTGTCGTCCCCGCCACCGAACAGATCACTCAAGTCCAGCTCGGCCCCGTCCGCACCGGTGACCGTGGCGCTGCGGACCACGGTGGCCAGCGCCTTGCCCCGGCGCACGTCGGCGTAGATCGCGCCGAGCTGGCCGGACTGCTGGGCCCGCTGCACGTACTCGTCCGGGCTGATGCCGAAGCGCTGGGCCTGGTAGATGATCCGCTCGGTCAGCTCGCCGTCGTTGACGTCGACGCCTTCCTTCTCGGCGATGGTGTCCAGCAGCAGCTGCGTGCGGACCGCCTTCTCCGACTCCTCGCGGGCCTCGGTCTCGAACTGCTCGACCGTGGTGCCCTGCGCTTCCAGCGACTTCGCCCAGGCGGCCTCGTCGTGGTCGAACGGGTGGATGGCGTCGTGCTTGCGGCTCTCCAGCTCGCCCTCGAGCACCTTCTCCGGCACCGGCACCTCGGTGCGCTCCAGCAGCGCCTCGAGCACCTTGTCGCGGGCCTGCACGCCCTGCTGCATGCGCTTCATCCGCGACAGCCGCTCGCGCAGGTCGGCCTTCAGCTCGTCGAGCGTGTCGAACTCGCTGGCCAGCTGGGCGAACTCGTCGTCGGCCTCGGGCAGCTCGCGGTGCTTGACCGTCTGCACGGTGACGCTGACCTCGGCGTCCTTGCCCGCGTGCTCACCGGCCACCAGCTGGGTGGTGAAGGTCTTGGTCTCGCCGGCGCTCGCGCCGATGATCGCCTCGTCGATGCCGTCGACCAGCTGGCCGGAGCCGATCTCGTAGGACAGGCCCGAGGTGGTGGCGTCCGGCACCTCTTCACCGTCGACCGTGGCGGACAGGTCGATCGAGACGAAGTCGCCGTTCTCCGCGGGGCGCTCGACGCCGGTCAGCGTGCCGAAGCGGGCGCGCAGCTGGTCCAGCTCGGCGTCGACCTCGGCGTCGTCCAGCTCGACGTCGTCCACGCTGACCTCGATGCCGGCGTAGTCCGGCAGCTCGATCTCGGGGCGGACGTCGACCTCGGCGGTGAACTCCAGCACGTCGCGGTCCTCGAGCTTGGTCACCTCGAAGTCGGGACGGCCCAGCGTGCGCACCTCACCGGCCTGCACGGCCTCCAGGTACTTGGCCGGGATGACCTCGTTGACGACCTCGTCGAGCACCGGCGCGCGGCCGATCCGGCTCTCCAGCACGCGGGCGGGCACCTTGCCCGGCCGGAAGCCGGGGATCCGAACCTGCTGCGCGATCTTCTTGTAGGCGCGGTCGAAGTTCGGTTTGAGTTCGTCGAACGGCACCTCGACATTGATCTTGACTCGCGTCGGGCTGAGCTGCTCGACGGTGCTCTTCAACTTCTTCTCCTCGAGCCGTGACGGTGTTGGGACGGTGTAGCGAACGATCCTGGACGGATGCCCCCAGGTCACAGGTGGACCGGGACGTCCGAGTCTAGGCCAGCACCCGGCCGCCGCTGTGGCCGGGCGGGGCCTACCGGCCAACTCACCCTTGTCCGACATCACCCATTCGGGTCACAGTTAGCGGTGTCATAACGCTGTTGTGCAGTGGTGCGGGTGGTCAGGGGGTGGAAGTGGACGGTACGGGCGCGCGTGAGCTGCCCGCTCCGGGCGTGAGCCTGCCGCCGGTGGCGCTGCCGACGGCCGCGCTGTTCGCCGGTGGCGGGGCGGCCTGGGCACTGGGCGCGTGGCTGGCGCTGACCGGGCGGGCGCCGCTGTGGGCCTCGATCGCGCTGCAGGCGGTGGCCACGGTGGCCCTGTTCGCCGTGGCGCACGAGGCGATGCACCACGCGGCCGGACGGCTGACCACGGTCAACGCCCTGCTGGGACGGCTGGGCATGCTCTTCGTCGCCGCCTACGGCGCCTTCCCGCCGGTCCGCCACCTGCACCTGGAGCACCACCGGAACCCCGGCGGGCACGCCGACGTGGCGGGCTGGACCGCCCGCGCGCCCGGCTGGCAGCTGCCGCTGCGCTGGCTGACCGTCGACTTCTGGTTCATGCGCCACTACCTCGGCCGCCTGCACCACCGCCCGGCGCGCGAGGTGCACGAGACCACCGCGGTGGCCACGCTCGCCTTCGGCTCGATGTTCGCGCTGGTCGCCGGCGGGTACAGCGTCGAGCTGCTGCTGGCCTACCTGGTGCCGCAGCGGATCGGGCTGGCGCTGGTGGTCGTGCTGTTCGACTGGTTCCCGCACCGCAAGCTGCCCGCCTGCCCCGGCCCCGACCGGCTGCGCGTGGCCTGGGTGCACGTGGGGTTCGAGCGGCTGGCCGGGGTGCTCACCCTCGGGCAGAACTACCACCTGGTGCACCACCTGCACCCGGCGATCCCGTTCTACCGCTACCGCCGGGTGTGGCGGCGCAACCTCGACGCCTACCTCGACCTCGGGGCGCCGGTGCGCAGCCTGGGCGGGCGCGAGCTGAGCGCCGCCGAATACCGCGAGTCGCGCTGGTTCCCGCCCCGGCCGGCGGCCGAGCCACCGGTGGAACCCCCGCCCCGGCGGCTGCGCGTCTTCCACTCGCTCGAGGTCATCGGAGTGGAGCGGGTCGGCGACGACGCCGCGGCGGTCCGCTTCGCCGTGCCGGAGGACCTGGTGGACACCTTCGAGTTCGTGGCGGGCCAGCACGTGACCGTGCGGGCGCTGGTCGACGGGGTGCCGCTGCGCCGCAGCTACGCGTTGTGCCCGGCGCCGCGCGGTGAGCTCCGGATCGCGGTGAAGCGGGTCGAGCGCGGGCCGTTCTCCACCGTGGTGACGCACGCCCTGCGCCCCGGCGACCGGCTGGACGTGCTGCCGCCGTCGGGTGAATTCACCCTCGAACCCGATCCGCGGCGGTCGCGGCACTACGTCGGCCTGGCCGCGGGCAGCGGGCTGCCGCCGATCCTGACCATGTTCGCCACCGCGCTGGAGACCGAGCCGCACAGCCGGGCCACGCTGCTCTACGTCAACCGCAGCGGCTCGACCACCATGCTCGCCGACGAGGTTTCGGCGTTGGCGAAGCGGTTCGACGGCAGGCTCCGGGTGGTGCACTACCGCACCGACGAGCAGGACCCCGAACTGCGCCGGGGCCGCGACTTCCAGCCGGTGGACGCGATCAGCGAGGTGCTCGCGGTGACCCACGAGCAGTTCGTGCGGGGCAGGCTGGACACCGCCAGGCTCTCCGCGCTGCTGGACGGGCGGCTGCACCCGGCGAAGGTGGACGAGTGGTTCGTCTGCGCGCCGCGGACGCTGGCCGAGCACACCCTGCGCGTGCTCGCCGAGCACGACGTGCCCGCCGAATGCGTGCACCACGAAGCGTTCGACGTGGACACCGCGCCGGAGCCGCTGCCCGAACTGCGGACCCGCCGGGCCGACCCGCCGATCCGGCTGTCCTGATCGCTTTTCCGCCGAACGGGAACAGGTGATTCAGCACCATTCCGGCGTGGCGCACGGTGATTGACCAATATCGCCGTCGGCGCAGGAAGAACAACTGGTCAACTGAGCCATCCGGGTAAGTTGCCGGCAATTCCGCCGCCACCCCGGTCCAGCGGCGTAACCTCACGGCCCATCCCGCCTGGAAAGGGGTGCGCCATGCTGGAAACCCCCGATCCGGCGGTGGGCGCCGGCGGCGCGGACACCGCCGTCCGGCTCGCCGAGAACACCCCGGGCGTTCCGGAGGTGGTGGCCACCAACGGCCACGGCCGGAACGGGGACACCGGGACGGGCGCCCCGGCGGCGGCCGAGGCGGGCACCACCGCCCCGCCGCCGATCCGCCCCGCGCCACCGGTTCCGGTGCCCGAGCGCCTGGTGCGCGGGCGCTACCGCAGCGCGTCGGGGGAGCTGGCTGCTGACCCTGCGGGTGGACGTGGACGGCCACCGCACCACCCGGCGGGCCAGCGGCGACTTCTTCACCGCTTCCGGTTCGGCCACCGCCTATTTCGGCTCGTTCGCCGTGCACTCCCCGACCGTGACCACCACCGCGGCCCAGATCCGCGTCGAAGGCACCGGCACGTCCACCTGGACGGCCGGTGCGCCGAAGCTCCGGCTCACCATTCCGCGCGCCTCGTTGTTCGAGCACCCGAAACCGGGCACGCTGGAATTCCTGACCGTTTCCGGCGGCGCGGGCGCGACCTACCTCTGCCCGTTCGATTCGGGTTTCTTCCGCACCATTTCCTACGAACAGGATTCGGTGGCGGGCACGGTCCCGTTCGTCTCCTGCGACACCGGCTCGCTGCCGCAGCCGCCGAGCAGCCCGGCGCGGGTGCTCACCGTGCCCGGCGCGTTCGCCGAAGCCGGGGTCGAACTGCTGACCACCGGCGGCACGAACGTGGTGCCGGTCGGCGGGGCCGGCGCGAACACCAAGTGGCGCGACGCCGAACTGCACGCCGCGATGACCAACCACTTCAGCCGGTTCGCCGACGCCCCGCGCTGGCAGGTGTGGCTGCACCCGTGGCAGAAGAACCTGGCGAACCCGCCCGCCCCGCTCGGCCCGAACGGCGGCCTCGGCGACCTGTCCTGGATGAACTGCGACTGGAAGTACCAGCAGTCGCCGGGTGGTCCCGGTGGCGTTCTACCGCGACGTGGTGATGGGCGCCAACGCCTTCGGCACCGGTGCCGCCGACGTCGACCCGGACCTGTCCGACCAGCCGGTGTTCGACAACTCCGGGCCGGCGCTGGAGCTGCGCTCGCCGAAACCCGGGTTCGCCCACGGGGAGCCGGTGGTGGTCGAGCTGAAGCTGTCCGGCACCGGGCTGCGTGGCCGGGAGACCCACGGTTACCTGCACCCGCACGACGACCTGGTGTCGATCGCCGTGCCGCAGCCGTCGGGCCGGACCGTGCGGTACCGCCCGATGCTGCGGCACTGCGTCGACGAGGACCGGTCGGTGCGGGTGGGCGTCGGCACGCCCGCGCTGCACGAAAGCGCGTACCTCGGCTACGGCGCCGACGGATTCCTCTTCGAGGCCCCGGCACCTACCGGCTGCGTGCGGTCTACGTCGCCGGTGACGGCTCGCGGGTGCTGTCGCCGGTGCTGCGGGTGCTCGACCGCTTCGGCGACCACCCGCTGGCGGTGTACGGGCGGCTGGTCAAGGGCGTCAACGAGCAGCGCGACTTCAAGGAGCTGACCGCGGACAAGGCGCTGCGCGTCCGCGAGGCCGACGGCACCGCGGCGGCGGCGTTGCTCGGGCAGGTGGCCGAAGCCTCGTTCGCGGACGAGGACGGCGTCGACAACCTCACCCTGAACCCGGCCATGCGGACGCAGGCGCGGGCGTAGGCCAAGGCCGGCCACCTCGACCAGGCCCGCGACGTGCTGCGGCAGCTGGTCAGGACCTTCGAGGGCAAGGAGCTCGACCCGTTGGTGCTGGAGGGGATCCGGCAGCAGGCACGGGAAACGCTGACGGCCATCGAAGCGGGGGCGGGCGAGTAGCCTTCCCGGTATGGAGCCAGGGCAGCCAGGTGATGACCGCGGTTCGGGGCCGGACGTCGCCCGGCTGTCCGTCCCGGACGGCGAGGTCCTGCGGGGTGGGGGTGCGCTCGCCGTGGCCGCGCAGGACTTCGGGCACCTCGTGCACTGCCGCCCGGCGGCCGTGGTCCGCCCGGCTTCGCTCGCCGACCTCACCGCGGCGATCACCTTCGCCGCCGAGCACGGCCTGCCGGTTTCCGCCCGCGGTGCCGGGCATTCGCCGTTCGGGCAGGAGCAGGCCGAAGGCGGGCTGGTGCTGGACGTGCGCGGCCTGCCGCCCGTGCGCGAGGTGCACGGCACCGAGGCGGTGGTGGACGCCGGGGCCACCTGGCACGAGGTGCTCGACCTGACCCTGCCGCACGGGCTGACCCCGCCGGTGCTCACCGACTACCTGGAGCTGACCGTCGGCGGCACGCTGGTGGTCGGCGGCATCGGCGGCGCCGCGCACCACCACGGCACGCAGACCGACAACGTCACCGAGCTGGAACTGGTGACCGGCACCGGCGAAGTCGTCACCTGCGGGCCGGGTTCGGCCCTGTTCGACGCCGTCCGCGGCGGGCTCGGCCTGTGCGGGGTGCTCACCAGGGTGAAACTGCGGCTGGTGCCCGCGCCGGCGACCGCGCGCCGCTGGAAGCTGTACTACCGTTCGCTCGACGCCTTCCTCACCGACCAGCGCACCGTCGTGCGTGACGGCCGATTCGACTACGTGGAGGGCCAGTCGCTGCTCGGTGAAGACGGCGAATGGACGCAGCTGCTCGAAGCGGTCACCTATTCGTCCGCCTCGTTGGCGGATCTGCGATTCGACCGGATGGAGGTCGAGGACACCACCTATTTCGACTTCCTGAACCGAATGGAAGAAGGCGAAGCCGCGTTGCGCGCGGAGGGCAGCTGGTTCCACCCGCACCCCTGGCTGAACGTTTTCCTGCCCGACGAGGTGGCCGGTCCGCTGGTCGCCCGGACCCTGGCGAACACCCGGCGGGCGGACCTCGGTGACAGCGGATTGGTGATGCTCTACCCCGTGCGGGCGAGCGCCGTGCGCACCCCGTTGCTGCGAGTGCCCGCCGGGGAGCTGGTGTGGCTGTTTTCCCTGCTGCGCACCGGAAAACCGGCGGACCCGGTGGAGAACGCCCGGCTGCTGCGGCTCAACGCGGGGCTGTACCGGCAGGCGAAGGCGCTGGGCGGCACGGTGTACCCGTCGAACGCGCTGCCGATGACGCCGGCGGACTGGTCGGCGCAGTTCGGACCGGCGTGGGAAGCGCTGACCGCGGCCCGGCGCACCCACGACCCGCACGGTCTTTTCGGCGCCGGGCAGGGGCTGCGCACGCGGTGGTCCGGCCACCCGGAAATGCATTAGGACAGTGCACCCGGGTTAGCCGGAAACTCACGAGTATCACTCGGAAAGAGCATGAACTCCCGCGTGGAGCCTGGTTAGGCTGTTGCCCCGAAACAGCGTTTCGACCGGCTTCTGCAAACACCGCCGAACTCGACCGGCGGCCGATTCCCGTTATTGTCGCGCGCCAAAAACAATGACGAGTCAGGACAAAAGATGACCCGTGCGGACTCCGCCGGAGCACCCGTCGCGCCGCCGCGGGACATCCACTCACTGGCGCAGTTCTTCGAACGGACCTGCGACCGGTACCCGGACCGGATCGCCGTGGAGTGCGGGCCGGAACGGCTCACCTACCGGGAGCTGGACCGGCGGGCGAACCGGCTGGCCGAGCTGCTGCGCGAGCGCGGCACCGGCCCCGGCGACCGGGTCGGCATCCTGCTCGGCCGCTCCCCCGAGATCTACACCGCCCTGCTGGGCGTGCTCAAGTCCGGTGCCGCCTACGTGCCGCTCGACCCGGCCTTTCCCGGCGAGCGCCTGGAATTCCTCGCCGGGGACGCCGGGCTGCGCGGGGTGGTGACCAGCCCGTCGCTGCGGGAACGGGCCGCGGCGCTCGGCCCGCCGGTGTTCGACCTCGGCACGCTCGCCGGGGAACTGGCCGCGCTTTCCGGTGACCGCCCGGAAACCGCGATCGAACCGGGCAGCGCGGCCTACGTCATCTACACCTCCGGCTCCACCGGGCGGCCCAAGGGCGTGGTGATCTCCCACGCGAGCATCGTGAACTTCCTCCTGGTCGCCACCCCGGTCTACGGCGTGACCGCCGAGGACCGGGTGTACCAGGGCATGTCGATCAGCTTCGACTTCCACCTGGAGGAGATGTGGCCCGCCTGGGTGGCCGACGCGACGCTGGTCGCCGGGCCGGTGGACGCCAGCCGCTTCGGCGAGGGCCTGGCCGGATTCCTCGCCGACCACCGGATCACCGTGTTCTGCGCGGTGCCGACGCTGCTGACCACGATGGAGACCACCCCGCCGTCGGTGCGCTGCCTGCTGGTCAGCGGCGAGGCGATGCCCCAGGACCTGGTCCGCCGGTGGGCGGCGCCGGGCAGGCGGATCCTCAACTGCTACGGGCCGACCGAGGCCACCGTCTCGGCCAGCTGCCGCGAACTGCACCCCGATCGGCCGGTGACGCTCGGCCGCCCCTTTCCGAGCTACCGCTTCTACCTGCTCGACGAGAACCTGCGCGAGGTACCCGACGGCGCCGAGGGCGAGATCTGCATCGGCGGCCCCGGGGTGGCCATCGGCTACCTGAACCGGCCCGAGCTGACCGCCGAACGCTTCGTGCCCGATCCGGTGGTGACCGGCCGCGCCGGAGCACCACGGGTCTACCGGACCGGGGACCTCGGCAGGCGCACCCCCACCGGCGAGTACGAGTACCTCGGCCGGTTGGACACCCAGGTCAAGATCCGCGGGTACCGGATCGAGCTCGGTGAGATCGAGCAGCTGATCCGCGAGGACGAGGCCGTCGAGAACGCCGTGGTGGTTCCGTTGTCCGCCAACGGGGTCGTGCGCGACCTCGCGGCCTACGTGACGCTGCACCACGACGACGACCACGACGGGTTGCGGGAGCGCGTGCACACCCACCTCCGGCGCAAGCTCGCCGCGTACATGGTGCCCGCCCACCTCGAAGTCCTCGATCGGTTTCCCCTGCTGGCAGCGGACAAGGTCGACCGCGCGGCACTGCCACCGCCGGTCTCCCCGCCGCTGGGCTCCGGTTCCGGGCCGCGCTTGGCCCCGGCCACGGAACTGGAGTCCGAGCTCGCCGCGATCTTCGCCGAAGTCCTCGGGGTGCCGGGGGTTTCGGCGGGCGCGGACTTCTTCTGCGACCTCGGCGGGCACTCGCTCACCGCTGCCCAGGTGGTGTCCCGGCTGCGGCAGCGCCCCCGGCTGCGCACGCTGGCCGTGGGTGACCTCTACGAGCACCCGACCGTGCGCGCGCTGGCCGAGTACGCCGAGACCGCGCTCGGGGACTCGGCCGAACCGGACGCGGAGGCACCCGCACCGCTGCGGCACTCCACCGCCCGCTTCGTCGCCTGCGGACTCGCGCAGCTGGGCCTGCTCTACGGCTGGCTGCTGGTGCTGAGCGTGCCCGCGCTGGTACTCGGCTACGCCATCCAGCTGCAGCTGCGGATCTGGCCGGTCGACCTGCCGGTGCACGGGCCGGTGGTGGTGCTGGCCGAGCTGGGCCTGCTGCCGCTGGCGGTGCTGTGCCTGCTGTGGTTTTCCCTGACGTTGTTCCTGCTGCCCGTGCTGGGCAGCCGCCTGCTGCTGCGTAAGGTGCGGCCCGGCTGGTACCCGCTGTGGGGCCGCACCTACCTGCGGCACTGGTGCTACGGCCGGCTGGTCGCGCTCGCCCCGGTGGCCCTGCTGACCAGCACCCCGCTGCTGCCGCGGTACCTGCGGTTGCTCGGCGCGAAGGTCGGCTCGGACTGCCACCTCGCCACGCAGTTCGTCGGGCTGCCGAAGTTCGTCGAACTCGGCGACGGGGTCAGCCTCGGGGTGCTCGCCAGGGTGCAGCCTTACCTGGTCCGCGACGGCTGGCTGCGGATCGCGCCGATCCGCATCGGCGACGGCTGCTTCGTCGGCTCGAACAGCCTGGTGCTCGCCGGTGCCGCCCTCGGCGACGGGGCCGCGCTCGGCCCGCAGTCGCTGCTGCACGCCGGCCAGCGCGTCGCCGCCGGCGAGTACTGGGCCGGTTCCCCGAGCCGCCGGCAGCCCGCGTTCCCGGCGCTGCTGCGGGACCTGGCCGCGAATCCGCCGGACCGCCGCTGGCGCCCCGGGGTGGTCCTCGGTTACCTCGCCGGGGCGCTGGTCCTGCGGTTGCTGCCGTTGCTGGTGGTGCTGCCCGCGGCGGTGCTGGTGCTCCACGCGGCGGGTACCGGCGGCCTCGGCTGGGCGGCGGCCGCCACCGTGGCGGGCGGGCCGCTGCAGGTGCTGTTCAGCTGCCTGCTGCTGATCGCGGGCAAGCGGCTGGTGCTGAACTCGGCCCGGCCGGGGATCTACGCCTGGCGCAGCGGGTTCGGCGTCCGGCTGTGGTTCACCGGGCACCTCGTGCAGTTCAGCCTCGGGGTGCTCAGCACGATCTACTGCACGCTCTACGTGATCCCGTTCCTCCGCGGGCTCGGCATGCGCCTCGGCCGCTGGTCTGAAGTGGCCGCTCCCGCGTTCGCCGATCCGGACCTGTGCCGGGTCGGCGAACGCAGCTTCCTGGCCGGCGGCGTGGTGCTCTCGCCCGCGGTGCACCACGCCGGCCGGATCTGCCTGGCCACCGCGGAACTGGACCGCCGCGCCTTCGCCGGCAACCAGGCCCTGCTGCCCGGTGGCTGCAAGCTCGCCGAGCAGAGCCTGCTCGGGGTGCTGTCCGTGCCGCCGGAACGACCGGCCGGGCCGGAGACCACCTGGCTGGGCTCACCGCCGTTCCTGCTGGTGCGCCGCCAGCCCAGCCACCGGTTCCCGGCCAAGTACCTGGACCAGCCCACGCCCGGGCTGATCGCCGGGCGGCTGGTGATCGAACTGGCCAGGGTGGCGCTGCCCGAGGTGATCCTGCTGCTCTCGGCCGTGCTGGGGTTCTGGCTGATGAGCCAGGCCGGTGCGGTGCTCGGCGCCGGGGTGCTGCTGCTGATGCCGCTGCTGTGGTGGGCCACCGGGCTGTTCGGCACCGCGCCGGTGATCGCGCTGAAGTGGCTGGTGATGGGCCGGTACCGGCCGCGCACCGAACCGTACTGGGGGCTGTGGGTCCGGGGCACCGAGCTGATCACCGGGCTCTACCAGACCGTGGCGCAGCGCACGCTGATCGCGCAGTTCCTCGGCACGCCGTGGGCCGCGCCGGTGATGCGGTGCTTCGGCGCCCGGATCGGCAGGCGGGTCTGGTTCAACGACGCCGCGATGACCGAGTTCGACCTGGTGGAGATCGGCGACGACGCGATGATCGGCGAGCACTGCGACCTGCAGACCCACCTGTTCGAGGACCGGGTGATGAAGATGTCGCGGGTCCGGGTCGAACCGGGCGCGACCATCGGCACCCACGCGGTGGTGCTCTACGACGCCGTCGTGCGCACCGGCGCCTACGTCGACGCCTTCTCCCTGGTGATGAAGGGCGAAGAGCTGCCACCGGGCAGCGGCTGGCGCGGCATCCCGGCCCGTCCGCTGTGACACCGACCGAAAGGAACGCTGGTGACCCGACTGCACGAACCGACCTTCGCCGCGGACTACCGCGCGCTGCACCACGAGGTGGTCCGCGGTGTCCGGCTGGGCGGCCTGGAGCTGTCCGTCATGCACGGCAACGGCAACGTGATCGCGGTGGTCGACGCCGACGCCGGCGACCTGCCCGCCGCGGTCGTCGACGGCGACTTCGCCCGCACGCTGTGCCAGTCCTTCGGGGAACCGAGGGTGGACGGCGTCGCCTTCCTCCGCACCTCGGGCGGGTTGTCGATGACCTACTTCGAACGGGACGGCACGCATTCGGCGATGTGCGGCAACGCGTTGCGCTGCGTCACCCGGTACTGCGCCGACCGCGGCCTGATCCACGGCACCGCCTCGGTGCGCACCGACGACGGCCACAAGCGCGTGTCCGCGATGGACGGCCGCATCCAGGTCGCGCTCGGGCCCGGCCGCGAGTTCCGGCGGGTCGGCCCGGAGACGTACTTCGCCTACACCGGCCTGCCGCACCTGATCGTGCTCGTCGGCGACCTGGACGCGGTGGACGTGCGCACGCGTGGCGCCGGACTGAGCCACGACGAGGACCTGTGCCACCGGCTGGAGCACCCCGAGGGCCTGCACGTGGACTTCATGAGCCGCGAACCCGGTGGCGTGGCCATCCGCACGTACGAGGTCGGGGTCGAGGACGAGACGCTGGCCTGCGGCACGGGGGTCGCCGCGTCGGCGTACGTGGCGAGCCGGGTCTGGGGGTTCGGCTTCCCGCTGGGCATCCGGACCAAGGGCGGCGAGATGGTCGTCGACTCCGGTGAGCACGGCCTGCTGATCAGCGGGGTGACCGGGTACCTGTTCCGGACACCGCCGAGGAGCGCGCCATGACCGTTTCCGAGCGGCTGTCCGCCACGACGGCGCCGCGCGTCCACGGTGACCTGCCCGGTCCGCGGTCGGCGGAGTTCCTGGCCAGGCAGCAGCGCTGGGAGTCCAACGCCCGCGTCTACGGCAGGCACTTCCCGATCGCCATCACCGAGGCCGAAGGCAGCTACCTCCGCGACGCCGACGGCAACGTCTTCCTCGACTTCCTCGCCGGTGCGGGCGTGCTCTCGCTGGGGCACAACCATCCCGAGGTGATGCGCGCGGTGTTCGAGCAGGCGGGCAAGCTCACCCACGCGCTGGACTTCCCCACCCCGGCCAGGGACGAGTTCATCGCCGCCCAGCTGTCCATGCTGCCCCCGCGGCTGCGCTCGCGGATGAAGGTCCAGGTGTGCGGGCCGACCGGGGCGAACGCGGTGGACGCGGCGATCAAGCTGTGCAAGACCGCCACCGGCCGCGGTGAGATCATCTCCTTCCAGGGCGGGTTCCACGGCTCCAGCCACGCCGCGATGGCGCTGACCGGGCTGGTCACGCAGAAGCAGCCGGTGCCGAACGGCATGCCCGGCGTGCACTTCTTCCCGTACTCCTACTGCACCCGCTGCCCGCTCGGCCTGTCCGCCGACAGCTGCGAGACCAACTGCGCCGGTTACCTGGAGCAGGCGTTGCACGACCCCAACGGCGGCATCCCGCGCCCGGCCGCGGTGGTGCTCGAACTGGTGCAGGGCGAGGGCGGGGTGGTCCCGGCGCGGCCGGAGTTCGTGCGGCGCGTGCGCGAGCTGACCCGGTCGCTGGACATCCCGCTGGTGGTCGACGAGGTGCAGACCGGCTGCGGCCGCACCGGCACCTGGTTCGCCTTCGAGCGCTTCGGCATCGAGCCGGACGTGGTGGTGGCGTCGAAGGCGCTGAGCGGGATCGGCATCCCGGTCTCGCTGGTGCTCTACGACCGGCGGCTGGACAGCTGGGCCCCCGGCGCGCACACCGGCACCTTCCGCGGCAACCAGCTGGCCTTCGCCGCCGGGGTGGAGACCGTGCGCGTGGTGAACCGGGACAACGTGCTGGGCAACGTGCAGGCCCGCGGTGAGCAGCTCGCCGCCCGGCTGGCGCCGCTGCGGGAACACCCGTGGGTGCGCGAGATCCGCGGCCTCGGCCTGATGCGCGGCATCGAGCTGGCCAACCCCCGGCTGGGCCAGACCGCGTCGGCGCTGGTCACCTCGGTGCAGGCGCACGCCCTGCGCCGGGGCCTGATCGTCGAACTCGGCGGCCGCGACGACAGCGTGCTCCGGCTGATGCCCCCGCTCACCGTCACCGCCGCCCAGATCGACCTGGCCTGCGACATCCTCATCGACGCGATCATCGACTGCTGCCCCTGAGCGGCCCGGCCGGTCTGTCCGCTGTGGACGGACCGGTCACCCTGGGCGGGCACCGCCCAGCGGCCCCCGCTTCGGCTCGGCTCGGCGAGTCAGCGGTCGCCGAGCATCTCGCGCAGGTGGGCCAGCAGTTCCGCCCGGCTCCCCGCACCCAGTCGCTGCCGCATGCGGGCCATGTGGTGTTCGACCGTTTTCGCCGAGATGAACAGCCGGGCACCGACCTGCTTGTAGGTCATGCCGCCGAGCACCAGTTCGGCGACCTGCAGTTCGCGATCGCTCAACCGCGCCGAGCCCGGGGTGTCCTCCGCCGCGGCGGACTCGGCGGCGGCGGCCGGGACGGACGCCCCGCCCTGCAGCATCCGCGCGCAGTCCAGCAGCGACACCATCGCCTTCCGGTCCGTGGTGCGGATCGCCGCCTGCCCGGCCAGTCGGGCCCCGTCCCACCAGAGGCCGCAGGCCCGCAACGCCTGCGCGGCGGCCTCCACCTCCTCGGCGTCGATGTCCCCGGACAGCACCTTCAGCCAGCACGCCGCCGCGTCCGACACGGCCGCGAAGTACGCGCCGTGGCCGGCGCACGCGGCCAGCGCCGCCGCGTGTTCCTTCGCCTCCGCCGCCCGTTCCGCGATGATCGCGGCGTGGAGTTCGCTCCAGTGCAGCGAAGCCGCCCACAGCGGCGGATCCCCGAGTCCGTTGAGGACGGCGTGCGCCTGCGCCAGGTGCGGGGCCAGCCGGTCGCGCTCACCCAGCCGGGCCGCGGCCATGGCGAACTCGCCGAACGGCAGGAAGGAGAACAGGTCCACCGGGTGCCGGATCACCGCTTCGCAGGCCACGCCCCAGATCCGCCGCAACGCGGTCAGGTCGCTGGTCCGCCGCGCGAGGCCGACCTCCAGGCCGACCGCGAACAGCCAGTCCCGCGGCTGCCGCACCTCCTCCGCCGCGTTGAGCCGCTCCACCGCCAGCGCCGCGTCCCCGCGCACCATGGCGATCCAGGCCAGCAGCAGCTGGTGCCGCGCCTGCAGGGTGACCCCGCCGGTGCGGGCGGCCAGGGCGCGTTCCAGCAGCGGTTCGGCGATGGTCAGTTCACCGCTGTGCAGCGCGACCAGCGCACCGAGCGCGGCCGGGCTGTCCGGCAGCAGCACCGCCCTGCCCACCGGCTCCAGCATCTCCGCCGAGCTGACCAGAGTGGACAGTGCGGTGGTCGGCGTGCCGCCGACCGACTCCACCACCCCGCGCGCCACCGAGGACAACGCCCCCGAGAGCAGCGTCGGCGGCTCGTCACCGCCGCCTTCGGCCGCCTTCTCCAGTTCCCGTTCGGCCTCGGCACGACGCCCGGTGGCGATCAGGCTGATCGCGGCGAACGCCCGCGACCGGCGGGTGCCCGACCACTGCAGCAGTTCCGCGCTCCGCCCGAGCTGCCCGCGGTGGGTCAGCGCGGTCGCCGCCACCCTGGCCCCGTCCGGCCGCCCGGTCGCCTCCGCCGAGGCGATCACCTCGTCGGCCAGCCGCAGCGCGCCGTCCAGGTCACCGGCCAGCGCCACCGCCTCGGCCCGCCGCGCCCCCAGCTCCCCGGCCGGGCGCCCGGCCGCCACCGCCGCCTCCAGCAGCCGCGCCGCCAGCGCCGGGTCCGTGCCCAGCGCCTCGTCGGCAGCCGCCTCGAAGGCCCTGGCCACGCTCGGCCCGGCGATCGGCTTGCCCAGCCACGGCCGCACCAGCCGCAGCACCGGCGCGCCGCGGTCCAGTTGCAGTTCGACCAGCCGCTGCCGGACCGCCGCGTGCCGCTCGGCGGGCACCAGCGCCCGCAACGCACCGAGCGTGATCGGCAGCAGCCCGCCGTCGGCGCCGAACAACCCGGTCGCCCGCGCGAGGTCGATCACCGCGCTCACGCCCTCGGGATCACGCCCGAGCAGACCGCCCAGCAGGTCGACGTCCGGTCCGGCCCCGGCCTCCACCGCCAGCAGGAACCGCAGCACCCCGGGGTCGGCGCTCTCCAGTTCCTGCCGGATGCCGCCGAACGCGGCCAGCGGCAGCTCCCCGCGCTCGGCCGGCGGCACGGCGGCCAGCGCGGTCACCACCCGGTGCACGTGCCCCGGCACGCCCCCGGTCTGGGCGCGGACGAACTCGGCCAGCCCGGTGGACACCCCGTGCGCGGCCAGGTGCGCGGCGACCTGCGCCTGGTCCAGCGGGCGCAGCAGGATCTGCCCGCGCAGCCGCCCGAGCACCGCGTTCAGCCCGGCCGGGCGCGGCCGCGGGCGGGCGGCGACCACCAGCCCGGTCCGCTCGTCGCCGGTCAGCTGCGCGAGCACCGCCAGTTCCGCTTCGCCGTAGGTGTGCGCGTCGTCGGCCAGCACCAGGTCGGCCGGTTCACCGGCACGCGCCGGGTCGAAGCGCGCCACCTCCAGCCCGGCGTCCGCGCACAGCGCACGCAGGTGGTCCAGCAGCGTGGTCTTGCCGTAGTCCCCGGCCGCGACCACGGCCAGGCGGACCTGGGTGAGCCGGCGCTGGGCGATCGCGGCGCACAGCTGCCGGGTCGGTTCGTCCAGCACCGGCTCGGCGCCCCGGGTCGGCACGGTCAACGGCTGTCCTCTCGCTCGGGTTCTCGGGCGGATCGCCTGCGCAGCGGATTGGTGAAGCGTTTCGGCGCCTCCAGCGGGGTCACCTCCACCGGCGGCCGCGGGGGCGGCGGACCGAGGTCCTCCGCGCCCGCCTGCTCCAGCGTCCGCGGGATCAACGCGGTCGACTCCTCCACCGGCGGCCCCGCCTGCCGTGGCCGCGGGGACGGTTTCCTGGTCTCCCCGGCCAGCCGGGGCCGGGCCACCAGTGCCGCGCCCCGGCACACCGCCGCGGCGGGATCCGGGTCGAGCAGCACCGGGCAGCTCAGCGCGGACTCGGCGAGGAAGGTCACCAAGGGTATCCGCGCGCCTCCGCCGACGAACAGGGCGGCGGCCAGTTCCCCGTCCGGCACCGGCCCGGCGAGCCTGCTCAGCTGCGCCACCGCGGCCGTGAGCACCGGCCTGGCCAGCTCCTCCAGCTCCGTCCTGGTCACGTGCACCTCACCAGCCGAGCCGGCCGAGCCACCCGGGTCCGGCAGCGGCACGGTCAGCGAGGCCGACGGCGCCACCGACAGCCGTTCCTTGGCCAGCACCCCGGCCACCCGGAACCCGGCCATCGGACCCCGCAGGCCCGGGTCGGCGTGGTCGGGCAGCTTGACCCCGGACCGCGCGAGCACGTGCTCGGCGAGCAGGTCGTCGATCCGGGCGGCACCCCGGCCGGGTCCGCTCTCGGTGTGCGCGAGCAGGTCGAAACCCACCTGCGTGCGGCGGACCAGCGCCGCCTCGACGTGCTCACCGCCGATCCGGCAGACCGCCAGCACCGAACCGGGTTCCAGCGCCTCACCGTCCGCACCGGCCGCGTGGTTCTCCGCCGCCGCCACCGGCTTCGGCAGCAGCAGCACCCCGGGCAGCCCCGCCGCCTCCAGCCCGGTCCGCAGCGCCGCCCGCCGGTGCGGGCCCCAGCCGGCCGGGTGCGCCACCACGATGCGGTCCGCCGGGCCGCCGAAGGACTCCGCCACCTGGTCGGCCACCCAGCCGGCCAGCGAAGCGGTCAGCACCTCGGCGGTGTAGCGGTGGTGGCCGAGCACCAGGGGCACCGGGTCGCCCGAGCGGCCGAGGAAGCCGCGGGCGGTGCACTGCGGTTCGGTGATCCCCCGCCGGGCCGCCTCCTGCCCGAAGGCCACCGACCCGTCCGGTGCCACGTGCAGCACCGACTCCACCCAGCGGGCGTCGCCGTCGAGCGCGACCACCTGCGGCTCTCCCCAGGAGGCCCCGACCCGGCGGCAGACCGCGGCGGTGGTGCGGGTGTGCCCGAGGTCGATCCCCAAGACGTACGGCATGCGGGCGAGTTCCTCACGAGCTGACGCGGACGGTGTTCCTTCCTACCAAGAACACACCCTGTGCCGGGGTCCCCCATGCGGAAGGGTGAACCGGCCCCTAATCCCCTAACCGCCGGGGGGCCGTCCCAAGTGCAGGTTAGGGCACCGCGACCGGTGCCATCCCCGATGCGGCAACCGGCCCCCCTTACCTAGCGTGAACCACGCACAACCCCCCGCCCTAGGAGTAACGAGTTGTCCCCCTCCGGCCAAACCCTCCAAGACTTCGTGCTGAGCCTGCTCACCGACGAGGCCGCCAGGTCCGCCTTCGACGCCGACCCGGCCGCGGCGCTGTCCGGCGCCGGTCTGCAGGACGTCACCGCCCAGGACGTCCAGGAGGTCGTCCCGCTGGTCCTCGACTACGCGCCCGGCGGTGTCTCGGAGCGCTCGCTGGAGGAGTCCGGCCTGGCTTCCCCCCTCGGTGACGCGGCCGGTGCCGAGGGCGCCATCCAGCAGTTGCAGGCCCTGACCCAGGTCGCCGACGGCGGGGCGCTGCCCGAGCTGCCCCGTCTCGAGGACCTGACCGCCTCGTCCTTCGCCGAGGACACCCCCCTCGGCTCCATCGCCGGTGCGCACGAGGTCACCCCCGAGGGCCTCGCCGCCACCGGCGCCTACGCCGGTGAGCAGCTCAGCGGTTCGGCCGCCGCTTCGGCGGGCCCCGGCGGTGCCGCCGGGGCCGTCGCCGCCGCCAGCGACGCCGCCGACCTCGGCAGCTCGGTCTCCGGTTCGGCCACCGGCGCCGCGGCGTCCGGCGGCATCGCCAGCGACCCGCTCTCCGCCGGGTTCGCCGGTGCGGGCGGTGCCGACAGCGTGAACACCGCGTTCGGCGCGGCCGGCCCGCTCGGCGGCTTCGGCGGCGACCTGTACACCTCCGGCCAGGACGTCGCCGGTTCGCTGAACATCGCCGGTCAGGAGTACTCGTTCGACAGCGGCACGCTCGCCGACCTCGGCGGCAACCACCTCGCCGGTCTCGGCGACACCGGTTCGCTCGACTCCTCGGTGCTGCCGCGGGCCGGTGACGAAGCCGCCTCGGCCACCTCCGGCACGCTCGCCGGATACGTCTCCACCGGGGGCGAATGGCTGGCGGGCGGCGCTGCCGCCGGTGGCCACTCCCTCGGCGGTTACCTCACCGGCGCGCTCCCGGCCGAGCAGGTGGAGGCGATCGACGTCGGCACCGAGACGATCTCCGGTCAGATCGCCGCCGGCACCGGCCAGCTCGCCGACCACCTGGAGAACCTGCCGGTGGACCTGCCCGAGCTGCCCGCCGAACTGCCCGAGGCACCCGCCGACCTCCCGGCCGAGCTGCCCAAGGGCGACCTGCCGGTGGACGTGCCCGCCGACCTGCCCTCGGAGTTGCCGGTGGACCTGCCGGACCTGCCCGAGCTGCCGGTGGTCAACCCGCTGCCCGGCACCGGCGGCGGTGCCTCCGACAGCCCGCTCGGCCAGCTGAACCCCGGTCACCACCTGCCTGACCTCGGTGATCTCACCGGCGGTCTGCTCGACCTCTAGCCAACGGCGACTACCTCCCCTGTCGAGCCCGCGCCAGCTACACCGCTCGGCGGTCGCCTCCCCGTGGGGGGGGGGGGGGGGGGGGGGGGGGGGGGGGGGAGGGGGGGGGGGGGGGGGGGGGGGGGGGGGGGGGGTGGGGGGGGGGGGGGGGGGGGGGTGGGTGG
>NZ_JBWKKF010000041.1:0-32747 GCF_056431745.1 Amycolatopsis sp. NPDC045836
GAACTCGAGGAAGCCGGAGAGGCGTCTCTCCCCTCCCTCCTCTTTCTGGCGACCACGCGTTCCTCCCTCCCCCCCCCCCCCCCCCCCCCCTCCCCCTTGCCCCCCCCCCCCCCCCCCCCCCCCCCCCCACCACCTTTCGACCGCGCTACCCGTCAGCGGTCACTTCTCCAGCACCTGCATGAACGCGCGTGACCACTCGGGCAGGTCCGGCCAGCCCCGGCAGGAAACCATGGCGCCGTCCACCACGTCGGGGCCGTCGACGAAAGTGGCCCCCGCGAGTTCCACGTCGGTCTTCAGCGGGGGGAAGGCCGCGGTGGTCCGGCCGCGCAGCAGGCCCAGCGCGGCGGGCACCTGGGCGCCGTGGCAGATCGTGCCGACGGGGAGACCGCGGTCGAAGAAGTGCGTGACGATGCGGGCCACGTCCGGGTCGGTCCGGATGTACTCCGGCGCCCGCCCGCCGGGGATGACCAGCGCGTCGAACTCCGCCGGGTCCACCTCGGCGAAGGCCAGGTCCACCGGCAGCAGGTGGCCGGGCTTTTCGGTGTAGGCGTCGCAGTCGGGCTCGAAGTCGTGGACGACCAGCTTCACCGGGCGGGTGGTGGGAGCGGCCACCACCGCCTCGTGACCGCCCTCGCGCAACCGGAAGACCGGGTACATCGAGTCGAGTTCCTCCGCGGCGTCACCGGTCAGGATCAGCACTCGTGCCATTCTTTCTCCTTCACCTCAGGGCAGGGGCCAGCGTTGGTTGGTGCCGCCGTGGCACGTCCAGATGATGAGCGGTGTGCCGTCGGCGGTGCTACCGCCATTGGCGTCAAGGCACTTGGTGCCGGTGCGCAGGGTGCCGTCGGGTTGCGCGGACCAGTTCTGCGTGCCGTCGCAGGCCGCCAGCTGAACGGTGCTGCCCGCGGCGCTGAGGCACCCGCCCAGCGACCGCCAGGTGCTGCCGTCACGGGTCCACTGCTGGTTCGCGCCGCCGTGGCAGGTCCAGAGCTGCACCTTGGAACCGCTGACGTCGGCGCACTTGCCGCTCGCCCCCACGATCGGGTGGTCACTGCCCATGGCCGAGGGACCGGGGTGGTACGTGGTCTCGTCGGCGGTCACCAGCACGTGCACGTCACCGCGGGCGTTGCGGTTGAAGTCGTACCACTCCTCGGTGCGGTTCCACCGCTGCGGCAACCCCTGCCTGGACGGGTGCGCCTGGTCGGCGACCTTCGCCGTGCCCGCGACCACGGCCGAGTGCTGCGTCATGGTCATCCCGAGCATCTGGTCCCACCACGGGAACTCGCCCTCGATGTTCATGTCCGTCGCGTTGTGGACGGCGACGACGCCCCCGCCGCCGCGCACGTAGTTCTGCACGGCCGCCCGCTGCGCCGCGGTGTTCCAGACCATGCCGGAGGTCTGGAACATGACGACGACGTCGAAAGTGGACAGTGAGGCGCCGGTGAAGACCGCCGAGTCCTCGGAGCGGGTCAGCTGCCACCCGTGCTCCGCGGCCAGTTGCTGGAACATCGCCACCCCGGCCGGGATGGAGTCGTGCCGGAAGCCGGCGGTCTTGGTGAACAGCAGCACCTTCTCACCCGCCGGAGCCGCCGGGGCCGCCGGGGCCGCCGGTCCGGCGGGTGCGGTCACGGTGGGCACCGGCAGCGCGGCGGCGAGGGTGAGCAGCGACCTGGCGATGGCGGGTCTCATGCGTGCCTCCGGGGCAGGCGTGATGGGAGCGCTCCCAACCCGATCCTGGGGAGACCCTCTCGATTTGTGGATGTGTACGGCTCATGGCGGGGACGGTATTGCCTGAATCACACCATAGTCCGGAGTGGCGTCCACCAGTCAAGACCGGAACGCGAACAGATCGGACTCATCGGGAGCTTGGGTCCCTTTGGCGGTAGGATCCTTCGGTGACCGGAGGCCCAGTCGTACCAACGCCAGCCCAGGACGTCTACCGCCCCGGTTACGAGCTGGTGGCCGAGCAGATCCTCCAGCTGATCGCCGAGTCGGGGTTGCGGCCGGGTGACCGGATGCCGACCGAGAAGGACCTGGCGGCCCGGCTGGGGGCGAGCCGGAGCATGGTGCGCGAGGCGGTCAAGATCCTGTCGGCGATCGGGCGGGTGCGGGCGCAGAAGGGGCGCGGCCTCTACGTCGCCGACGACGAGGGCATGCTGGGCTCGGCGCGCTGGGGCGGGTTCTTCCTGCCCGCCGACCTGGACCACGTGTACATGCTGTTCGAATTCCGCCGCGTGCAGGAGATGGCGGCGAGCCGGCTCGCGGCGAACCACGCCACCCCCGCGGAGCTGCGGGCGATCGCGGCGGCGGCCGAGACCTGCCGCCAGGGGCAGGTGACCGGTGAGGCAGCGCTGTTCGACCGCGGTGACGACGAGTTCCACCTGGCGCTCGCGGCCGCCTCGCACAACCAGTTCCTCGTCGCTGCGGTGCGCGAGGCCCGCCGCCTGCAGCGCCAGTCCAACATCATCGGCATGCAGGGGACCGTCGGCGGGCACGCGCCGGAAGCCGTCGCCGAGCACGCGGCGATCCTGCGGGCCGTCCGGGACGGCGATCCGGAGACCGCGGCCCAGGCCACCGCCACCCACCTGGACAACACCCTCGAGGACTACCGGCACGAGATCCAGCGCCGCCTCTTCGGCTGAGGTGGTGGTCACCCGCCGGTGTCGGCGGTGGCTCCCGGGGTAGTCCCGTTGCATGAGTCCCCACGAACGGAGCCGGGTACCCGGTGAACTGGCCGGGCGGGCGGCCCGGACGCTGACCACGGCCGCGCGGGAACACGTCGTGGTCTCGATGCTGGGCATCCCGCGGCTGCTGCGGCACCCCGTCTGGCGGGCGGCGGACCCGGACCGGGGCGCGGGCACCGGGGTCCTGCTGGTGCCGGGCTTCGCCGCGCACGACCACAGCCTGACCCTGACCGCCAGGTGGCTGCGGGCCCGCGGCTACCGCACCACCGGGGCCGCGATCGGGTTCAACGCCGGGTGCACCACTGCCCTGGTCGAGCGCGTCGAACGCCGGCTCGAAGCACACGCCGCGGCCACCGGCGGGCCGGTGGTGCTGCTCGGGCAGAGCCGGGGCGGCACCCTGGCCCGCCTCGCCGCCGCCCGCCGCCCCGAACTGGTCCGCGGTGTGGTCATGCTGGGCAGCCCCGTGGTGGACCCGCTGGGTGCGCAACCCGACGTGCTGCGGTTCGCCAGGTGGCTCGCCCGCCTGTCCGCGGTGGGGGTGCCGGGTTTGGTGGACGAGGACTGCTTCACCGGGGACTGCTTCCGGGACAACGTGGCCGCGCTCGCCGCCCCACTGCCCGTTCCCGTGCTGTCGTTCTACTCGCGTTCGGACGGCATCGTGCCGTGGCGGTCCAGCCTGGACCCGCACGCGGAATGCGTGGAGGTGCACAGCACGCACACCGGAATGGGGTTCGCGCCGGAGGTCTACACCGAACTGGAACCCCGCCTCGCCCAGTGGGCGGCCACGGGCCACGACAACCGGCTGGTCCACGCCTGCTGACGGTCGGTCATTCGCTCCTCCGGCCGGCGGCGCGGGCGTAGCGGTCGGCCAGCTTGGCCAGTTCCGCCACCAGTTCGGGTGGCTCGGTCACCTCGAAGTCGGCGTCGAGCAGGCCGAGGTAGAGCGCCAGCAGTTGCGGTGTGTCCGAGCCGACCGTGACGGTGCAGCCCCGGTCGGTCACCTCGACGATGTCCACCCCGGGTGGCAGCCGGTCGGCCAGTTCACCGGCGGGGGCGTGCACGACGACGGTGGCGCGGAACCGCCAAGTCGCCGTACCGAGACCGCGGGCGACGAACGCGGCGGTGTCGGCCGGTGGTTCCCGCGGGGTGAACCGCGGTCCGGTGGGCACCTTCGGCTCCATCCGGTCGACCCGGAAGGTCCGCCAGTCCTGCCGGTCCACGTCGAAAGCGACGAGGTACCAGCGGCCACGCGCGTGGGCGAGCCGGTGCGGCTCGACGGTGCGCCGGGAACGACCGCCGTTGTGGTCGGCGTAGTCGAACCGCAGCCGCTCGTGGTCGCGGCACACGGCGGCGAGGGTGGTGAGCACGTCCGCGTGCACGCGGGGCTGGTGGTGACCGGGCACCGGGACGGTGGCGGTCTGGAGCGCGTTGACGCGGTGGCGCAGCCGGGACGGCAGGACCTGTTCGAGCTTGGCCAGCGCCCGGACAGCGGTCTCCTCGATGCCGGTCACCGTGTTCGCGGTCCGCAGGCCGACCGCGACCGCGACGGCTTCCTCGTCGTCGAGGAGCAGGGGTGGCATCGCGGCACCCGCCCCGAGCCGGTACCCACCGGCCGCACCGGGGGTGGCGTCGACGGGGTAACCGAGGCCGCGCAGCCGTTCGACGTCGTTGCGGATGGTCCTGGTGGTGACGCCGAGCCGGTCGGCGAGCGCGGGCCCGGTCCAGTCCCGGCGTGCTTGCAGCAGGGACAGCAGCTTCAGCAGGCGAGCGGAGGTGTCCAACACGAGTTGGAGTCTGCCAGCGATCGCGGAACGAACCTTTCCGCAATGCTTCCTAACCTGGCTTCATGACCGAGATCAAGCCGTTCCGCATCCACATCCCGCAGGCCGACCTCGACGACCTCCGGCGTCGTCTCACCGAGGTCCGCTGGCCCGACGAACCACCCGGCATCGCGGCCACCCGCGGGCTTCCGCTCGCCGGCACCCGTGAGCTGGTCGAGCGGTGGCGGAGCGGGTTCGACTGGCGTGCCCAGGAGGAGCGGCTCAACGCCTTCCCGCAGTTCACCACGGAGATCGACGGCCAGGCGATCCACTTCGTGCACGTCCGCTCCGACGCCCCGGACGCCCTGCCCGTGCTGCTGCTCCACGGCTGGCCGAGTTCCTTCGCGGAGTTGCTCGGGCTGGTCGAACCGCTGACCGAGGACGGGTTCGACGTGGTGATCCCCTCACTGCCCGGTTTCGGCTTCTCCACCCCGGTGCGGGAAACCGGCTGGGGCAACCTGTTCCGCGTCGCGTCGGCGTTCGCCGAGCTGATGACCCGGCTCGGTTACGAGCGGTTCGGCGCGCACGGCGGGGACGTCGGCGCGGGGATCACGGGCATGCTGCCGTTCGTGGCACCCGGCCGGGTGGTGGCCACGCACGTCAACGGACCCGGCCCCTACCCGTTCGGCCCACCCGTCGACACCGAAGGGCTGAACGCGGCGGACACGGTTCGTGCCGAACGGTTCAACCAGTTCCAGCGCGACGGCCTCGGTTACCTGCACCTGCAGTCGACCCGCCCCTCGACGCTCGCCTACGCGCTGACCGACTCGCCGGTGGGACAGCTGGCGTGGATCGGGGAGAAGTTCGCCGAGTGGTCGGACGTGCCGGTGGCCGTGGACGACCTGCTGACCACCGTGAGCCTGTACTGGTTCACCCGGTCGGGCGCCTCGGCGGCGCACTTCACCTACGAGGGGATGCAGGCTTATCAGGCGTTCGCCGAGCAGCCGGGTGCGGCCCCGGCCCCGGCCGGCGCCCCGATGGGCGTCGCGGTCTTCGGCACCGACAACTCGATCCGCTCCCTCGTCGACCCGGGGGGCACCGCCGCCCACTGGGCCGAATTCGACCGCGGTGGTCACTTCCCGGCCCTCGAAGTCCCCGACTTGCTGGCGGGCGACCTGCAGGAGTTCTTCCGCGCCTATCGCTGACCACCGCGGCGGAGGCTGCCCACGCGGACGTTGACCGGGTTGGTGACACCGGTCAACGCCCGTGGCTGCTCATCCCGGGAGCGACTGTCGATGCTCGTCCGGGTGCGGGTCAGGCCGTCGCTTCGGTGACGAGCAGGCGGTCGAGCAGGTCCCGCAGGCTGACCAGGCCGGCCAGTTCGCCGCCGGATTCGACCAGTGCCAGGTGGTTGCGGCTCTCGCGCATGGTGTTCAGCGCCCGGAGGACGGCGGTGTCGGCGTCGAAGGTGAGCACCGGCCGCATCAGCTCGCGCGCGGTTCCCGACCGGAGCGCGTCCCGCACGTGGACCACGCCGATCGGGCGGTCGCCGTCCAGGACGACCAGGCGCAGGTGCCCGCTGGACCGCGCGACCTCCCGGATGGTGCCCGCGGTCGCGTCGGCCGCCACCCCGGCGAGTTCGTCCCCGGGCCGGGTGATGTCCCGCAGCGGCCGGGAGTTCAGCTCCAGCGCGGTGGCCAGCTGGTCGCGCCGCTCCGGGGTGAGCGCGCCCGCTTTGGCCGAGTGGTCGACCAGCTGACGCAGGTCTTCCGGGGTGCGCCCGGCGCTGAGCTCGTCGACCGGCTGCACGCCGACCCGGCGCAGGCACCGGTTCGCCAGGTTGTTCAGCGCGATCAGCAACGGCCGGGTCAGGGCCATGAACCCGCGCATCGGCAGCGCCAGCAGGGTGGCCGAGCGCTCCGGGTGCGCGATGGCCCACGACTTGGGCGCCATCTCACCGACCACCAGGTGCAGGAAGGTGACGACCACCAGCGACAGCACGAACGCCACCACGTCGGCGGTGGCCGCGGGCAGGCCCCAGCCCTCCAGCACCGGGGTCAGCACGTCGTGCACGGCCGGTTTGGCGATCGCGCCCAGCGCCAGCGTGCACAGGGTGATGCCGAGCTGCGATCCGGCGAGCAGCAGCGACAGTTCGCGGGCGCTGCGCAGCGCCGCGCGGGCCGACGCACTGGCTTCGGCCGCTTCCTCCAGCCGGTACCGGCGCGCGGCCATCAACGCGAACTCGACGGCGACGAAGAACGCGCTCAGCGCGATGATCGCCGCGGAGACCAGCAGTGCGGTCAGCGGGCTCATGCCGCTCATCGGGTCACCTCCGCATCGGTGTGCACGCCGACCCACAGCACCGCGGGCACGTGCCGCTCCACCTCTCGCACCACCACGGTGATCCGTTCCGCTCCGGCGGGCGAGGCCGCGACCCGCACGGTGTCGCCGGGTTCGGGCAGCCGTTCCAGTTCGGCGATCACCAGGCCGCTGATGGTCTGGTAGTCCCCGCCGGGCAGGTCGTGGCCGAGCAGGCGCTCGATCTCGTCGACGTGCGTGCTGCCCGGCACCACCCAGCCGCCGTTCTCGGCGATGGCCCGGTCCTCGTCCGCGGCGTCGTGCTCGTCGGTGATCTCGCCGACCAGTTCTTCGGCGATGTCCTCCAGGGTGATCACCCCGGCGAAACCGCCGTATTCGTCCATCACGCAGGCGAACTCGTCGTCGGCTTCGCGCAGTCGGGCGAGTACGCCGGGCAGCGGCAGCGACGCGGGAACGACGACCGCTTCGCGCGTCAGTTCGCGCACGGTGAGCGTGGCGTACTCGGTCTCGTCGTGCTCGAGGACGTCGTGCAGCCACAGCACACCGAGCACGTCGTCGACGCTTTCGCCGAGCACCGGCAGCCGGGAATGCCCGCCCACCATCAGGTCGACGGCCTCGCCGACCGTGGCTTCGCCGGAAATCGTGACGACCAGGGGACGGGGGATCATCGCGTGCTCGGCGGTCTGGTCCGGCAGGTCGAGGACGCGGTCGAGCAGGATGGACAGCTCGCGGGACAGGTCACCGCTGTCCCGGGACTCGGCCACGATGTGCTCGAGGTCGCGCGGGGTGGCGGCGTGCTCGACGTCGTGCACCGGCTCGATCCGCAGCGCCTTGAGCAGCAGGTTCGACGCCTTGTCGAACAGGTGGATCAGCCAGCCGAAGGTGGTCAGGTAGAGCCGGGTGGAGAAGGCCAGCTTCCGCGCGGTCGGTTCCGGTTTCGCGATCGCCAGGTTCTTCGGGAACAACTCGCCGAAGAGCATCTGCACCAGCGTCGAGAACACCAGCGCCAGCACGGTGCCCACGGCGACGCCGGCCGCCTGCGGCACGCCGGCCCCGCCGAGCAGGGTGCCGATGCCCGCGCCGATCATCGGCTCGGCCACGTAACCGACGAGCAGGCCGGTCACGGTGATGCCGAGCTGGGCGCCCGACAGCATGAACGAGGTGCGCCGGGTGATGCCGAGCGCGCGTTCGGCACCGCGGTCCCCGGCGGCCGCACGGGCCTTGAGCCGGGAGCGGTCCACGGCCATGTAGCCGAACTCCTGGGCGACGAAGTACCCGGTCGCCGCGGTCAGCAGGAGCACGACGACCACGCCGATGAGGATGTTGACGACCACCATCACCACGACCGGTCCACCCCCCTCCGCCGGCTCGGTACGGATTCGAGGCGTTCACCGGGCGCGGTGCCGGTACTTCGGGACGGGTCCATGATCCTCTCGCGGTCGACGACCGGAATGTCCGGTTGTGCGTAGTACGTACGGCTGAGCCAATCAGTTCCCGCCCGCCGCCACCCCGGATGGAGATCACATCCGGGTATCCGCCCCGCCTGACCACCCGAGTGGGTGACCCGGTGCCGATGATCGATGTGTTCGCCGACGGCCTGACCTGCCTGGTCCTCGGTGCCGCGGCCTGGGCCGTGCTGCTGGTGGTGCTGGCCGGGCACCCGTCGAGCACGGCCTGCTCGTCGCCGTCGGCCTGCTCGGACTCGGACTGCTCGCCCAGGCGGTGGCCGGGGTGGTGCTGGCCACCGCGTGGTCGATGGCCGAACGGACGCGGTGGGGACCGGCTGAACCCGAGCTGTGCCGGGACAGGACCGTTCTGCCCCGGCACGTTCCGGAAGCGGGGAGCTCCGGCTGTCTGGTCCACACGCGACAGTGGGACTCGTTCGTGCAGCGGGCGGCGTGTCAGCGCTCCGCCTGCTCCAGGAGTTGATCGACGGCCACGACGATGTGCTCTTCGAGCGCGGCATCGATTCGCGTCGGATTGCCGGTTCGCAATGTGCCGAGCAGTTCGCGGTGCTCGTCGGCGATCGCCGGCAATCGCCGTGCGGGCCTGCCGAGCCGGAAGAACTGCATGCGGATCCTGGATTCGGCACCCGTCCAAACCTGCAGCGCGTAGGCGGAACCCGCCGATTCGACCAGGTTGCGGTGGAACCCGATGTCCGCTTCGGTGACCCCCCGCAGGTCCCCGCGCCGGGCGGCCTCTGACATCCTCGCCACCTCGGCCTCGAGCACCCGCCAGAGCGGTTCGGGCCCACGGTCCACCGCCGTCCGGGCGGCATGCCGCTCGACGTGCAGCCGGACGGGCAGGAGTACCCCGCGCAGCTCGTCGACGTCCAGCTCGCTGACGAAGGCCCCGCGGTTCGCGTAGTGCACGACCAGTCCTTCCGCCGCCAGCTGTTGCAGCGCCTCGCGCACGGGAGCCGCGCTGGTGCCGAACCGGTCCTTGAGGTGGTTCTGCCGGAGCGGCGCACCGGGCGGCAGCCTGCCGTCGATGATCTCCTCGCGCAGCTGGTCCACCACGGCCGCGCGGGTGGTCCGGACTATCGGGGTCGTCATCGCCACGTCGTCACGCACGGCAAAACCCTAGCATTACCGATTGACGATTATCGATAATCTGTCCTACCTTGCTGCTGGAAGGGAGGCCGGATGAAGATCACCGAGATCAGGACGACGGGACTGCGTGGCGCGACGCCGAAGGGTGGCTGGACCACGGAGCTGCGGCCAGAGGACGTGGTGCACACGATCGTCACGGTGCACACCGAGGACGGTTCGGTGGGCGCGGGCAGCGTCTTCACCAGCGCCCGGCTGGTCGACGCGGCGCTGGAGGTGCTCGAGCCGCTGCTGCTCGGCCGCGACGCGCTGGAACCGGAGCGGCTCACCGAGGACCTGCGCCAGCACACGTTCTGGCTGGGCCGGGGTGGCAGCATCACGCACGCGATCAGCGGCCTCGACATCGCCCTGTGGGACCTGTTCGGGCAGGGCGTCGGCCAGCCGGTGGGCCGGTTGCTCGGAGGCCGCCATCGCGAGCGCGTCATGCCGTATGCCTCGGTGCTGGCCGCGGAACCCCCGGCCCTGGCCGACGAGCTCGGTGCGCTGGTGGCACAGGGCTTCCGCGCGTTCAAGATCGGCTGGGGACCGATCGGCCGGGTGAACGCCCGCACCGATGAGCGGATCGTGCGCGCGGCCCGCGAGGCGATCGGCCCCGACCGGCTGCTCGCCGTGGACGCGGGTGGAAGCGATGCCTACTGGCCGGGCGACCTGAAGTGGGCAATGCGGACCGCCGACCTGCTCACCGCGTACGAAGTGGCCTGGTTCGAGGAGCCGCTGCGCCCGGACGCGCTCGAGGACTTCGCCACCCTGCGCAGCCGGTCCCGGGTGCCGATCGCCGGTGGGGAGGTGCTCACGCGCAGGCAATCGTTCACGCCGTACCTGCGGGCCGGCGCGTTCGACATCGTGCAGCCCGACGTGACGAAGGTCGGCGGTCTCAGCGAAAGCAGGCGCATCGGCTGGCTGGCCGACGAGTTCGGCGGCCGGCTGATCCCGCACGGCTGGAACACCGCCGTCGGCCTCGCGGCCGACCTGCAACTGGCCTCCGCGCTACCGGGCACCGACCTGGTCGAGTACAAGACCGGTTCCGCCTACCTCGACGACCTCCTCACCACGCCGTTCCGCCTCGACGACGACGGGATGTTGCCGATCCCGGACGGACCGGGGCTCGGCATCACCCTCGACCCCGAACGCCTCGCCCGGCACAGCGGAGCGACCGCATGACGACGCGGCGGATGGTGGTCGTTTCAGGCGCGGCGGCGGGCATCGGCAGGGCGCTTCAGTGGTGCTCGCCCGCGAGGCGAGGCAGGCCGGTGCGCCCGCCCCGATCGGGGTGGCGTGCGACGTCACCGACGACGTGGAGGTCCAGGCCGCGTTGGGAACCGCTCGTGCCCGGCTCCACGGAGACCGCTGATGTGGGCTGCCGTGTCGAGGGAAATCCCGCTGGGCAGGCTCGCCGATCCGGAGGAGCCGGCGAAGGCCGCGGCGTGGCTGCTCGGTCCGGACTCGTCCTACGTCACCGGCGCGCACCTGGTCTGCGACGGGGGTGTGCTCGCCCAGGCGTCGGTCAGCTTCTGAACCCGCTAACTGCGCGTGCTCATCGACTTCGTGCCGAACCACACCTCCGACCGGCGTCCCTGGTTCCGGGAAAGCCGCTCGCCGAGGACGAATCCCCGGCGCGACCGGTACGTGTGGCAGGACCCGGCGCCGGACGGCGGCCCGCCGTCGAACTGGACGAGCGCACCAGGCAGTACTACTCGACCGACCGGCAGCACCGCGGCTACGGCACGCACCTGCACCTCCATGACCGGCTGCACCCCGACCTGCACGACCACCTGGGGGAAATCCGCGCCTGCCTCGAACCCGTGCAGCCGGGACACCGGCCGCGATCGGTGGACTGGAGGCACTGCCGTGGGAGCGGTGGAGCCGGTTCTTCGGTCTCCAGCTCGACGAGCTGCCCCTGCCGTTCAACTTCCACACCATCGAGGCGCCCTGGACGGCCGGCGGGTTTCGCGAGAGCAGAAAAAGCGTTGCCGCACGGGGCCTGGCCCAACTACGTGCTGTCCAATCAGGACCGGCCACGGCTGGCGACCCGCAACAGCGAGGCGAGCGCGCGCCTCGCCGCGCTGCTGTTGCTGACCCTGCGCGGCACGCCCACGCCGTACTACGGCGACGAACTCGGCCTGCCCGGCACGACTCTGCCCGAGGCCGAGTGGCAGGACCCGTTGGGACGGGACCAATCCCGCGCCCCCATGCCGTGGAGCCCCGGGCGTTACGGCGGCTTCGGCCCGGAAGGCGGTGCGCCGCCCTGGCTGCCGGTGCGCACCGAGTACAACGTCGACGACCAGCTGCGCGATCCCGGTTCCGTGCTCAACCTCTACCGGAGGTTGCTGGAACTCAGCCGGGCACACCCCGAACTCCGGCACGGGGTTCCCGCGACCTGCCTGGGTTACCCCCGCACCCTCGGCGAGCGAGCCGGCTGTGGTGCGCTTGGGGGACGTGGAGAACCGGGTGCGTCGATCTACCAGGGAACGGTGCCTTCGTCGTCGAAGAAGCCGCCTCGGGGGCCGTCGTCTGGCAGGGTGGCGAGCCGCAGCGCGATCGCGGCGCCTTGTTCGGGGGTTCGCGGTGCGTTGAAGCCGGTGAAGTCGGTCGCGACGTAGCCGGGGCAGCCGGCGTTCACGATGATGTTCGTGTCGGCGAATTGGCGGGCGTACTGGGCGGTGATGCTGTTGAGCATGGATTTCGACGGGGCGTAGGCGGCCATGATCGGGCCGGTCTGCAGCGTCAGCGAGCCCATGGTGCTCGACATGTTGACGATGCGGGGCGAGGCCGCGCGTCGCAGGAGCGGGAGCATCGCGTTGGTCACCCGGATGACGCCGAACACGTTCGTGTCGAGCACGGTCCGGACGACGTCGAGGTCGAGCGTCGTCGGATCCTGCGTGCCGCCGTTGACCGGGCCGGAAATGCCCGCGTTGTTGACGAGTGCGTCGAGCCGTCCCGCGGTCTGTTCCAGGGTGGCTGCCGCGGCGGCGGCGCTGTCGTCGGAGGTGACGTCGAGGGCGACCCCGAACGCTTCGACGTCCGCGGCCCGCAAGCGGCGGACAGCGTCCTCACGCCGGTCACGGTCGCGCGCCCCCACGGCGACGGTGAAACCGAGCGCCCCCAGGCCTTGTGCGATGGCGAAGCCGATTCCCTTGTTCGCGCCGGTGACCAGCGCGGTCTTCGTGTCGTTCACGTGGTTCATGCTCGGCCGGGCGCGTGCTCGTGTCCAAGATCGATCGAGTCAGCTGTGATACCCCCGGGGTATCAGGGGGTTAGGGTTGGGCCGTGGACGATCTCGAGACCCGCGAACTCCGGTACTTCGTCGCTGTCGCCGAGGAACTGCATTTCGGGCGCGCCGCCGTTCGCCTCGGGATCGCCCAGCCACCGCTGTCCCGCGCGATCGGCCAGCTGGAGCGGCGGCTCGGGGTGCAGCTCCTCGACCGCGACCGCCGTGGCGCGGTGCTCACCGACGCCGGCCGGGTGTTGCTCCGTGAGGCGCGGGCGGCCCTCGACGCGGTCGCCGCCGCTGCGCGGCGGACGCGGCGTGCCGGGGACCCGAAACGGGCGCTGGTGCTCGCGACGAAGGCCGGGGCCTCCCACGAGCTGCTGCAACAACTCCTCGACACGCTCGCCGGCGAACCGGGCTCGCCCGAAGTCGAAATCCTGCTGTGCGAGATCGGCGAACAGGCGCAACTGCTCCGGGACGGGCGCGCCGACGTGGCACTCATGCACCGGCCGTTCGACGACCTCGCCGGATTCGACACGGAAGACCTGCACGTCGAAGGGCAGGTCGCGATCCTGCCCGCGCGGCATCCGCTCGCCTCCCGCGATCGACTCGAACTGGCCGAGGTCCGCGACGTGCCGGACCTGCCGATCGCTCGATGGCCTCGCCTCGACGGCTCCTACCCGGACGGCCCCGGGCCGGAGGTGCGCACCCAATCCCAGCTCGCGCAACTGGTGGCGCTGGGCAGGACGCTGCTCGTCATCCCCGCGTCCAGCCGGGCCTGGCAATGGCCTGAACACGTCGCCATCCCGGTCGTCGACGCACCGGAGGTCACCACCGTGATCGCCTGGCCGTCGAACAGCCGCTCCCCGGCGATCGCCTCCCTCGTCCGCTCCGCGGCCGGGCTCCGCACCAGCACCGCGCGGGCAGGCGCGAACGACGAGCGTGTTCGGCGACTGTCCACAGTGACCTTCGATTGAACCGGCCTTTGTGGTCGGTGGGCTGAGCGCGGAATCCAGCCCGTGCCCGGTCAGGTGCCGGACCGCGACAGCCGCTGTTCGACCCGGCGCAGGACGCGGTGCTGCACCGGCCGGAGGTTCTGTTCGCCCAGTTCGTGCAACAGCGCCGTCGCCCGCCGATCGAGCCGGGACAGCTCGTTCAGCTCCGCCGTCATCGATTCCAGCAGGGCAACCAGGTCGTCGACCAGCTCGGCGACGTCGTCTTCGGAGGTGCCGGAATCGAGGGCGTAGAACCGTGCCGCGAGCGGAGCGGTGGTCGAGGTGCCCGTGCTGAGCAGGGTGACCAGTCCGGCGTGGCCCGCCTCGCCGAGCAGGTGCGCGACCAGCAGCAGCTGGTCGTGCTCGTACCGGGCCACGGTGGCCGCGGCCTCCGGCGGGGAGCGGAACGCGGCGAGGTCCGGGGGCAGGTCGGGTGGGGAGCCGGTGCGGCGCAGCTCCGCGATGCTCTCCCGCCGGCTGGTGAGCCGTCCGATCTCGGCGGCGGCCTTCCGATCGAGTTCGTCGAGCAGTTGCCCGGCGGCCGCCGGATCGTCCAGGACCGCCGGGACGCCGGCCAGCGGGACGCCGAGGGCGGTCAACCGGGTGATGCGCAGGAGCCGGACGAGGTGGCCGACGTCGTAGTGCCGGTAGCCACCCACCGACCGCGGCGGTTCGGGCAGCAGGCCGAGCTGGTGGTAGTGGCGCAGCGTGCGGACGGTGACCCCGGCGACCCCGGCGAGTTCACTGCTGAGCACCGGCCCACCCCCTCGACCGGGAATGGTACCCGGCAAGCGGATGTCGCCGTGGTGGCGCGGCGGTCGTGACGAGCTCACACCTTGCGGGTCTTGAGTCCGCCCCGACGTCGGGGTTTCGAATCACGGTCGTCAACACGCCGACCCTTGGAGAAGCCCCGTGACCGACCTGATCACCGTCGAGGAGTTCTTCGCCCCGCCCGCCCGCATCGGTGCCCGGATCTCCCCGGACGGCACCACGGTCGCCTACTTGGCCCCCTGGCGGGACCGGCTCAACGTGTTCGTCCGCGACCTGGACGGCGACTGGCCCGAAACCGACACCCCGGGCGACCCCGCGGTCCGCCGCCTCACCTCCGACGACCACCGCAGCATCGACGCGTTCTGCTGGACCGCCGACTCCCGCCACCTGCTCTACCTCCAGGACACCGACGGTGACGAGAACCACCACCTCCACCGCGCCGACCCGGCCCGCCCCGGGCAACCCGCGGTCGACCTCGTCCCGTTCCCGGGGGTGCGCGTGCTCGGCACGCAACTTTGCGCCGACCGGCCCGCCGCCGCCTTCGTGCAGCTCAACGCCCGCCGGCCCGACCTGATCGACCTGCACGAACTCGACCTCGACACCGGACGGCTGACCCTGCTCGCCGAGAACCCCGGTGACGTCATCAGCTGGCTGCGCACGCCCGCGGGCCGCATCCTGTCCTTCGGCCTCGCCGACGACGGCACCCACCTGCTCTCGGAATGGGCAGGCGGCCGTCCGCGTCCGGTCAGCCGGTTCTCCGGCCTCGACCACCCCTTCGGCATCACGCCCTGCGTCCCGACGCCGGACGGGTCGGGGCTGTGGATCGGGTCGCCCCGCGGCTCGGACCGCACCCGCCTGGTCCGGCTCGACCTCGACACCGGCGAGCAGCTCGGCGTGGACAGCCACCCGGTGTTCGACCTGGACACCCCCCGTCCCGAAGCCGACCCCCGCTTCCCGTCCTCGCTGATCGTGCACCCGGGCACCGGGGAGCTGCTCGGCGCTCGCTACCTCGGCGCGCGGCAGGAGATCCACGCCCTCGACCCGCACTTCGCCGAAGTCCTGCCCCGGCTGGCCGGACTGTCGGACGGCGACCTCGCCCACGTGTCCTGCGACGACGCGGGCCGGTGGTGGGTCGTGGACTTCACCCACGACCGCGACCACCGCGCCACCTGGTGCCACGACCACGCCACCGGCACCGCGCGGCGCCTGTTCCGCCCCCACCCGCACCTCGACCCCGACCGGCTGGCCCCGGTCACCCCGACCGTCGTGCGCTCCCGTGACGGGCTGGACCTGCCCTGCCACCTGACGCTGCCGATCGGCGCCGAGCACCGGGACCTGCCGACCGTGGTGCTGCTGCACGGCGGGCCCTGGTACCGCGACAGCTGGGGCTACGACCCCGAGGTCCAGTTCCTGGCCTCCCGCGGCTACGCGGTTTTGCAGGTCGGCTTCCGGGGCTCGACCGGCTACGGCAAGGCCTTCACCCAGGCCGCGATCGGGCAGTTCGCCGGCCGCATGCACGACGACGTGATCGACGCACTGGACTGGGCCGTCGCGCAGGGCTACACCGACCCCGGCCGCGTCGCGATCTACGGCAGTTCCTACGGCGGTTACGCCGCACTCGTCGGGGCCGCGTTCACCCCGGACCGCTTCGCCGCCGCGATCAGCTACACCGGGATGTCGGACCTCACCGACCTCTCGCGGTCGGTCGTCCCGTTCGCCCGGCGGGCCATCCTGAACACCTACGGCCGCTACATCGGCGACCCGGACGACCCGGCGCAGGAGGCCGACATGCTCGCCCGGTCCCCGATCAGCCGGGTCGGCGACATCACCGCCCCGGTGCTGCTCATCCACGGCGCGAACGACGTCCGCGTCCACCGCAGGAACGCCGACCGGGTCGCCGCCGCGCTGCGCGCCCGCGGCGCCGAGGTGGAATACCTGCTCAACGAGCGCGAGGGCCACTGGTTCGTCAACCCGGACAGCAACATCGAGCTCTACCGCACCCTGGAGCGGTTCCTGGCCCGCCACCTCGGCGGACGCACGAGCGGGGAGGGCTGACCCGTGCCCTCGCCGGGCGCTCCTCCTCGAAGCGCTGACCACGATCAACCTGCGCTCGTCCGACGGTTTCCGCCGGTCCTGGTGGTGATCGGTTGTCCCGGCGCGTTCGCCCCGGAACTCGGCGCCGCTGGTTCACGCCGTGTGCCCAGGCGGGCTTCTGGGCCGGATTCCACCGAGTTCTTGAGCATGCCGCGGGGGCATGGTCTCAACTGGACCTGTCTGCGCAGGCCGACCGGATCCTCCGGTACGAGCAAAGGGGCGGTACATGTACAGGAGATTGCGGCTCGCCGTGGTGATCCCCGCGGTCGCGGGCCTGCTCGCGGGAATGACTCCCGCGCTGGCGAACCCCGGCGCGGTGAACGCCATCGGCATCCCGGCGCGCTACGCCGAACAGGACCTGGCCTGGCATCAGTGCACCGCCGAGGATGTGCCGGATCAACCCGAGACGGCGAAGGTCCTCGAGTGCGCGACGTTCGCGACTCCGCGCAACTGGGAGCGCCCGGATGACCGGCAGGACCTGACGATCGCGATCAGCAGGCTGAAGTCCACCGGGGAGACCACGGCGTCCGTGCTCACCAACCCGGGCGGCCCCGGTGTGGCGGGTCGTTCGTTCCCCGCTTCGCTGAGCAAGCAGGCCAAGCTGCGTGAGCACCAGGAGATCATCGGCATCGACACCCGCGGCACCGGCCGGAGCACGAACGTCTCGTGCGGAGGAGCGGGCGAGGCCAACGAGACCCACGACCCGCGCGACCGCGACCCCCGCAACCTGGACCTGCTCCTGGACGCGCTGGAATTCACCACGAAGACCTGCGAGCGGACCTCCGGCGAACTCGTCGAGTTCATCGACACCTTCCACAACACCAAGGACCTGGACCTGCTGCGGGTCCTGCTCGGCCGGGAGAAGATCAACTGGATCGGCTACTCGGCGGGCACCTGGCTCGGCGCGCACTACGCCCAGCGGTTCCCCGAGCGCGTCGGCCGGTTCGTGCTGGACTCGTCGGTGGACTTCACCTCGACCTGGGCGGCGTCGTTCGACCGGCAGCCCATGGGGTACGAACGCCGCTGGCGGCAGGACTTCCTGCCGTGGGCCGCGGCCCACGACGACCGCTACGGGCTCGGTGCCACCGGCGAGCAGGTCCGGCAGACCTTCGAACAGGTCCGGTACGCGCTGAGCCGCAATCCGATCGAGGTCGGCGGCACCAGGATCGGCCCGGCCGGCCTGGACGCCCGGTTCATCGGCCTGCTCAAGACCAAGCACGCCTTCCCCGGCCTGGCCGACTTCCTGGCCCAGCTCAAGACACTGACCGGGAACGACACGCCCGAGCAGGCCAAGGCGCAGGCCAGGGCGGCGATCGCCGCCGCACCGGCCGAGCCGGACCCCCTCGACACCATGCTCGCCGTCCTGACCGCCGTCAGGTGCAACGACAGCCCCGAAACCGGCAACCGGCAATCGGTGATCCGCAGGTCGCAGCGGTTCCTCGACCAGGGCAAGCTGCTGGCCGGCGGCTACTGGATGTTCCTCCAGAACTGCATCTTCTGGGAGAACCGGCCCCGCCCGCTGCCCACGATGAACGGCAAGGGCGTCCCGCCGGTGGTGATCGTCCAGTCGGTGCACGACCCGGCCACACCCATCGAGGGCGCCCGCAAGGCACACGCCGGGTTCGAGAACTCCCGGCTGCTGACCGTCACCGGCGAGGGCGACCACGGCATCTACGGCTACGGCAACGCGGCCGTGGACAAGGTCGTCGACGCCTACCTGGTCGACGGCGTGGTCCCGGAGGACCAGAGCCTGCCCGGTATGCCGCTGCCCGACCCCTCCTCGCTCTCGACGAGCGTTGGCGCAGCGAATCCGGCGGTCACGGCGGACGACCGATTGACCGACCGATCCGGTGGCGGCCCCGCAGGCCGACACTGGACGCGTGAACCGAGGAAGTGAGAGCCGATGACCATCCCCGCGACGACGAACTGGCCGAGCCTGCGGGTCTCGGACTGGACCGCCACCCGCGACACCCTGCACATGTGGACCCAGATCGTGGGCAAGATCCGCATGGCGCACACCCCGCTGGTCAACCACTGGTGGCAGGTGACCCTGTACGTCAGCGCGCGCGGGCTGACCACCTCGGCCATCCCGCACCGCACCGGCGCCTTCGAGATCGAGTTCGACTTCCTCGGCCACCGGCTCGAAGTCCGCAGCAGCGACGGCGGCGTGCGGAGCTTCCCCCTCCAGCCGATGCCGGTCGCCGAGTTCTACCGCCGGATCCTCCACGTGCTCGGCGAACTCGGCGTCGAGGCGCCGATCCGGCCGCACCCCAACGAGGTGGACCCGGCCATCCCCTTCGCCGAGGACCACGTCCACGCCTCCTACGACGGGGAGGCGGCCACCCTGTTCTGGCGGCAGCTGCTGCAGGCGAACCGGGTGATCGGCGAGTTCCGCTCGCACTTCGTCGGCAAGGTCAGCCCGGTGCACTTCTTCTGGGGCGCGATGGACCTCGCCTGCACCCGTTTCTCCGGGCGGCCGGCTCCGCCGCACCCCGGCGGGGCGCCCAACTGCGGGGACTGGGTGATGGTCGAGGGCTACTCCCGCGAGCTGTCCAGCTGCGGTTTCTGGCCCGGCGGTGGTGAGGAAGGGGCGTTCTACGCCTACGCCTACCCCGCCCCCGAAGGGTTCGCCGAGCAGCCCGCCGGCCCCGAAGGCGCTTTCTACAGCACCGAGTTCCAGCAGTTCCTGCTGCCCTACGAGGTCGCCCGCGCCGCCCCCCGACCCCGATCGCGTGGTCGCCGAGTTCCTCCACGCCACCTACGAAGCCGCCGCGGACCTCGGGAACTGGGACCGCGCCGCACTGGAGGACAACCCCTTCCGGTGGCACGGGACCTCGGCGCCGCGAAGCACCGGCTGAACCCGGATCAGCCGGTCACCGGCGGCCGGAGCCGCAGGTCGCCGTCGAAGTCGATGCCGGCCAGCTCGGTGCGGGAGGCGAGGCCGAGCTTGGCGTAGACGCTGGCCAGGTGGTGGCCGACCGTGCGCGGGCTGATCAGCAGCTGTGCCGCGATCTCCCGGTTGGTCAGCCGGCCCGCGGCCAGCTGCGCCACCCGCAGCTCCTGCGCGGTCAGCCCGGCCGCGGTCGGCGGAGCGGCCACGCGGGGAGCGGCCCGGCGTTCGGTGAGGGCCTGCTCGCGCGCCGCCCGCGCCCGCAGGGGTTCCGCCCCCAGGCGCTCGAAGATCGCGGCCGCTCCGGCGAGCTGGAACCGGGCGTCGGCCCGGCGGCGTGCGCGCCGCAGCCACTCCCCGTACGCCAGCCGCGTGCGGGCCAGCTCGAACGGCTGGCTCCCCGAGCCTTCGACGGCCAGCGCGGCCCGGAACGAGTCCTCAGCCGCCGGTCCGCCGGCGACGAGTGCCCGGAGCCGGTGGGCGGCCAGCCGCGCCCAGGTCGCGCCGGTTCGCCGCGCCCACTGCTCCACCGTCGCGACCTGCGGCTCGACGACCTCACCGCGGCCGGCCTGCACCGCCGCCTCGACGGTGTCCACGGCGGCGAACAGCGCGAAGGTCGGGTGCGCGGCTTCGTGGCCGGGCTCGGCGAGGCACCGCAGGTCGTGCAGCGCCTCCTGCGGGCGGCCGTCGAACAACGCCGCCCGGCCGCGCTGCCAGTACGCCGACGCGCTGAGCGCCCGCACCCCGCGCGGAACCGAAACCCGCAGGATCCGGGTGGCGAGTTCGTCGACGGCGCGCACGTCACCACGGGCGGCGGCCAGGACGCTGAGGCAGGCTCGGCTCTGCGTGGCGACGTGGTCCGCCCCGACCTCCTCGGCCAGCCGCAGTGCCTCGGCCGCCGCGGATCCGGCGGCGTCCCAGCGGCCCGCGGTGGTGTCGAGGACCGCGAGCTGGGCCAGCACCAGCGCCAGCGCGGGGAGTTCGTGACGGCGCCGCAGCTGGACGGCCTGCGCGCGCAGCACGTCGAGCAACCCGCCTTCGACGCCCCAGACCTGGACCAGCGGCACGGGCGGGAGCAGTTCCCACGCGGCGGTGCCGAGCCGATCGACCGCGTCACCGCCCAGGTCCGGGGTGGCCGGGGTGCGCTCACCGGTCTGGTCGTAGCAGGACCACCAGTTCCGCAGCACGGGCAGCAGGGCCGACAGGGCCGGGTCGGCGTCGGTGTGCACGGCCCGCACCCGCTGCAGCGCCTGCTGCTGGAGGTCGGGCCGGCCGGCCGACCACGCGGCGCGGACCGCCACCGTGCCCAGCTCCACCGCACGGCGGGCCTCGGACACCACGGCCATGTCGGAGACCAGGTAGCGCTGGGCGCGCTCGGGCACGCCGTAGGCGAATTCGAGGATCCCGCGCAGCCCGCCGCTCAGCCGGGCGACGGACGCCACCCCGGCCAAGCGCTCCGCCTCTTCGAGCAGGTGCCGTGCGGCCCCGGCGTCGCCGGAGTCCCACGCGGCGCGAGCGGCACCGGCCAGCCGGCGCGCGGCCGCGGCGGGGACCGGCGACAGCTCCGCCGCCCGGCGCAGCGTGCGAGCCGCCGTCGGGCCCGCACTGCGCCGCAGGCACTGTGCCGCGGCCTGCTCCAGCAGGGCGGCGACCTCCTCGTCCGGCCCGTCGGCGGCGGCGGCCAGGTGCCAGGCCCGCTCCTCGGTGGCGTTCGCGGGCAGGGCGGCGGCCAGCGCCCGGTGCGCGGCCTGCCGGTCCAGGAAGGCCGCGCCGTCGTAGACGGCCGCCCGGACGAGCGGGTGCCGGAACTCCAGCCGGGCCCCCGAGTCGCGCAGCAGGCCGGAGCGCAGCGCCTCCTCCCAGGTGGAGCTGTCGACGCCCCAGCCGGAGCCGGCCCGGTGCAGGAGGTGGCGGTCGCCCCGGTCCTCGGCGGCGGCCAGCAGCAGCAGCGACCGGGTCGCCGGTTTCAGGGCCTCGACCCGGGTGCAGAACGCCTGCCGCAGCCGTGGCCCGACCGGCGTCGGCTCGCCGCCGGTCTCGCGTTCGAGGGTGGGCAGTTCGTGCAGCGCCAGCGGGTTGCCGCCGGCCACCCGGACCGCGTGGTCGACCAGCGCTTCACCGGCGCCCGGCGCGACGGCGTCGACCAGGCGTCGTGCGTCCTCGTCGGCCAGCCCCGTGACCTCCATCGCCGGCAACCCCTCCCACGGTCCCGACGCGGGGTTCTCGTGCCCGGTGAGCAGAACCAGGACCGGCTCCGTCGTCACCCGGCGCGCGAGGAAACCGAGGCACTGCGCGGTCGCCTCGTCGATCCACTGGGCGTCGTCCACCACGACGAGCACCGGTCGCTCCCGGGCCAGCCCGCTGACCAGCGACAGCACGGCCGCGCCGAGGAGGAACCGGTTCGCCGTGCCCGAGCTCAGCCCCAGCGCCCCGCGCAACGCCGTGGCCTGCGGCGCGGGGAGCGCGTCCAGCCGGTCCACCACCGGCCACAGCAGCTCGTGCAACGCCGCGAACGCGAGCCCCGACTCCATCCGGGTGCCCCGGCACCGCAGCACCGTCGCCTCGGACGCCATCCCGGCGGCGTGCTCCAGCAGGGCCGTCTTGCCGATCCCCGGCTCACCCCACAGCACGAGCCCGGAACCCGCGCCGCCCGCCGCCCGTTCCAGCAGCCGCGCCAAGGCCGCGGTCTCGGCGCGCCGCCCGAACAGCTCCATGTCTTCACTCCAGATCCTCGCGCACCCAGCCCGATTCGCGGAGCCGGCGGCGACCGATTCGATGGCCGATCCGGTGCGGCCCGTGGTGGCCGAGACTCAGCCCGTGACTCCTTCACCCGGCCGCGCCGGTCACCCGTCGTCGTCGGGGAGCCGGTCGAGGACCCGTGCCAGCGCGGGTCCGATGACCTCGAGTTCGGCCTCGGTGAGCGCGTCGAAGAAGTGCTCCCGGACGGCGGCGACGTGTGCGGGAGCGGCGGCGACGATGGCCGCGCGGCCCGCGTCGGTGAGCCGGACCATGGACCCGCGCGCGTCCTCGCTGCACTCCTCGCGGGCGACCAGGCCGCGCTTCTCCATCCGGCTGACCTGGTGGGAGACGCGGCTGCGCTCCCAGCCGACCAGCCGGCCGAGGTCCCGCGCCCGCAGCAACCCGTCCGGGGCCTCCGACAGCGGGACCAGCAGGGTGTACTCCGCGCCGGACAGCCCCGCCGATTCGTCCAGCCGGCGCTCCATCACCGCGGTCACCCGTTGCAGCACACCGATGATCCCGCGCCACACGAGCGCTTCCCGCTCGTCGAGCCACCGCACCTCACCCATGCGCCCGAGCCTAGCACTTGATGTTGACGTGTCACGAAAAACTGGATATATGTAGACGCGTCAACAAAATTCCAGCCGTCCGATCCCCGAGAAGAAGGAGATGTGCCATGCGCGCCAAGAAGTCAGGGCTCGACGCCTTGCTGACCCCGGAGGAGAGCGTCCTGCTGCTGATCGACCACCAGCCGTTCCAGTTCGCCAACCTCCACAGCCACGAACCGACGATGGTGGTCAACAACGCCGTCGGGCTCGCGAAGGCCGCCAAGGTGTTCGGCGTCCCGACGATCCTGACCACCGTGCTCGAGGAGCGCGGCGGCTACCTGATCCAGGGCCTGCAGGACGTCTTCCCGGAGCAGAAGCCGATCAACCGGACCCTGATCAACACCTGGGAGGACAGCCGCGTGGTGGACGCGGTGCGGGCGACCGGGCGCCGGAAGCTGATCATCGCGGGTCTCTGGACGGAGGTCTGCGTGGCCATGCCGGCCATCCACGCCCTCGACGACGACTACGCCGTCTACGTGGTGACCGACGCCTCCGGCGGGGCGTCGGCCGAAGCGCACGACATGGCCGTGCGGCGCATGACCCAGGCCGGGGTGGTGCCGATCACCTGGAACGCCGTGGTGGCCGAACTGCAGCGCGACTGGGCCCGCGAAGCGACCATCCCGGCGCTGGCGGAAATCCTTTCCCAGCACGGTGGCGGCACGGGAGTCGCCTTCGGCTGGGAGACGCAACTGCTCAACACCCCCGCCCCCGCCACAGCCACCCGCGCGTAGCCGCGACCAGGAGCAGCCCGATGAATGACCTCGTGTTCGGCCTCGACAACTTCGGCGACGTGCCCGAAGACGACTCCGGCGTCCCCGTCTCCCACGCCGAGGCGATCCGCCAGGTCGTCACCGAGGCGGTCCTCGCCGACGAAATCGGCGTCGACGCCCTCGCCCTCGGCGAGCACCACCGGCCCGAGTACGCGATCTCCACCCCCGAGACGGTGCTCGCCGGTATCGCCGGCCGCACCTCCCGCATCCGCCTCGGTTCCGGCGTCACCGTGCTCAGCTCCGACGACCCGGTGCGGGTCTTCCAGCGCTTCGCCACCCTCGACGCGCTCTCCTCGGGCCGCGCCGAGGTGATCCTCGGGCGCGGTTCGTTCACCGAGTCGTTCCCCCTGTTCGGCTACGACCTGGCCGACTACGAGGTGCTCTTCGAGGAGAAGCTCGAACTGTTCGTCCAGCTCCTCGACGAGAAGCCGGTCACCTGGACCGGCACCGTGCGCGCCCCGCTCGACCACGCCGACGTGTACCCGAAGACCGATTCCGGGCACCTGGCCACCTGGGTCGGGGTCGGTGGTTCACCGCAGTCGGTCCTGCGCACCGCCCGCCACGGCCTGCCGCTCATGCTCGCCATCATCGGCGGCCCGCCCGCGCGGTTCCGCCCGCTCGTCGACCTCTACCACCGCGCCACCGAGCAGCTCGCCACCCCCGCGTGGCCGATCGGCGTGCACTCCCCGGGCTTCATCGCCGACACCGACGAGCGGGCCAGGGAAATCCACTACCCGCGTTACAAGGTGATCCGGGACCGCATCGGCGCCCAGCGCGGCTGGCCACCGCTTCGCCGCGAGGAGTACGAGGCCGATCTCGACCACGGGTCGCTCTACGTCGGCTCGCCGGAGACCGTGGCGCGCAAGATCGCCCGCACCGTCCAGACCCTCGGCGCCGGCCGGTTCGACCTGGTCTACGCCACGGGTTCGCAGCCGATGAGCGCCCGCCTGCGGGCCGTCGAGCTGTACGGCACCCGGGTCGTCCCCATGGTCCGCGACCTCCTCAGCGAGGCGGGATGAGCACCACCGTCGCGATCCTGGGGGCGGGCAAGGTCGGTACCGTGCTCGCCCGGCTCGCCGTGGCCGCGGGGTACCGGGTGCTCGTCGCCGGTTCCGGCGACCCGGCGAAGATCGCGCTCATCGTCCAGGTCGTCACACCCGGCGCGACCGCGGCGACCGCCGCCGAGGCGGCCGCGCAGGCGGACATCGTCATCCTCGCCCTCCCGCTGGGCAAGCACCGCACCATCCCCGCCGACGCGCTGCGCGGAAAGCTCGTCGTCGATGCGATGAACTACTGGTGGGAAACCGACGGTCTCCGCGACGACCTCACCGACCCGCGCACCTCCTCCAGCGAGATCGTGCAAGCTTTCCTGTCCGGCGCCAGGGTGGTCAAGGCGTTCAACCACCTGGGTTACCACGAGCTGGAGGACCGAGCCCGCCCGGCCGGAACCCCCGGCCGGGCAGCGATCGCCATCGCGGGCGACGACGATGCCGATGTCACCGCTGTCGCGCAGCTCGTCGACGCACTCGGCTTCGACCCCGTCCGGGCGGGGCCGCTGGCCGAAGGCGTCCGCTTCGAGCCCGGCACCGAGTTGTTCGGCGCGACCGTCGACGCCGCCGAGGTCCGCGCCAAGCTCGACCGTTTCGCCGACTCCGCGCGTGGCCGGGAGGTCGCCCAGGCCCGCCTCGACCGGCAGGAGTCGCCGCCGGCAGCGGGCAGAACGCCACCCTGATTCGGCGACCTCAATGGGCGCCGTTGTCGCCGGAGAGTGCTTGCGCGACGGTGAGGCTGTCCTCGTAGACGTGGTAGCGGGTGATCACGCCACCTTCGACGGTGACGTGCAGCGCGCAGTAGGCGCTGTACGCCCGGCCGGTGGCCTTCACGGTCTGGCGGATTTCGCCGAGCACCACGGCATCCAGGCCGTCGACCAGGATCCTGGGGGCGCCCCCGCCCCGCTTGCCGGGGACGTGGAAGTCGTTCAGCGCGCGGAAGTGATCCGCGACGTCGGCGCGAGTCGACCGCTGCCGGATCCAGGGCACCGCGGGATGCCCCGCACCGGGCCAGTCGAGCTGCCAGTCGACGGTATCGGCGAACAGTCCGGCGATCCGGTCCGGGTCCCCGACGGCCAAGCGGCTGAGGAATTCGGTCACGACTGCCCGGGTGCCCGCTTCCTTGCCGGTGAACTGGTAGTCGCGCTGGATTCGCCCTTCCCGGTCGAGCAGGAGGAACACGGCGCCGCTCCAGACGGGAACGCCACCTGCCGCGGGAACCAGGTGGGTGGAGAACGTGACCGCGTTGTGGTGGGCTACGGCGTCCTCCGCCGGGACGAAGACGAACTTCCCGGTTGCGACGAACTGCTCGTGCGCGCTGGTGACTCGGTCCTGGATAGCGTCGTGCCCTCGGTACTCGTCGGTTTCGGTGTACTCGGCGCCGTTCTCGGCCCACAGTTCCGCGATCGCCTCGCGCCGCAGAGCGGCGTCCGGCTCGTTCCACACGGCTGCGTAGCGGCTGGCCAAGGTGCCGACATCGGCGGGGAAGCTCATGGCCGGGACGCTAGCCCGAGTTCACTGACATCTTCTGTCAGTGGACTCGGCGGAGTTCTGAACCTTCGCGGGTGGTGATCAACCACCGGCAAGCGAACCGCGCCGTTCCTCCGGCCCGGAGCTTGCCGCCTACTGCAGCGGCCTGCGTCCCGAAGAGGCGGCGAAACCGGACCTGGCACTGCCGGACCCCCTGCCAGCTCCTTCGCCTTGGTCGCTGCCGCCTCGATGCCCTCGGTGACGAAGACGAAGTTCTCGTCGTCGGGGCGCCGGTGTTCTCCGACTCCTGCTCGACCAGTTCGGCGTTCGCCGCGGAACCCGGATCGGCGGCACGCCCGGGCTGGCCGAAGGGACCTCGACATCGCCGTTGCCGTACCACTGGGACAGCGGGTCGAAGCGACTTGCGCCGGGAACGGCGAGGTAGCCGTCGAGCGACATCGTGGCACCCGTGGTGCCCTTGCCCACCGAGCGGTCTCCTTCGCTTGGGCGGTCAAGCAGCGCTGGTGTGGCCTCCGGGCAGCGTTTCGCGGGACCCGCGGTGTCAACGTGGTGTGCGAACGACGAATTTCACCGCGCCCCGGCTTCGCCGCGTGACGCGTATCGACCTCGGCGTCATCGGCGGCTTTTTCCTTTTGTCCGGTGCGATCTACCGCGGCCTGCTCGCCGGCGGTTACCTGACCAACAGCGCCCAGGACCAGAACATGTGGGAGTGGTTCTTCGCGGTCACCGCGAAATCCGTGCTGCACGGGGAAAGCCCGCTGTTCTCGACGCTGCAGAACCATCCGCTCGGCGTCAACCTGATGGCCAACACCTCGATGCTGGGCCTCGGCGTGCCGCTCACCCCGGTCACCGCCCTGTTCGGGCCGGGCGTGAGCTGGACGATCGTGCTGGTCGGCGGGCTCGGTGGCACGGCGGCGGCCTGGTACTGGGTGCTGCACCGGGACTTCGGCCGGTCGAGGACGGCCGCCGCGATCGCGGGCGGTTTCTGCGCGTTCGCCCCGTCCACGATCTCGCACGCCAATGCGCACCCGAATTTTGTCGCGTTGTTCGTGCTGCCGTTCGTGGTGCGCGCGGCGGTCCGGGTGAGCCTGGGAAACCGGCCGGTGCGCGACGGCGCGGTGCTCGGTGCGCTCGCCGCCTACCAGGTGCTGCTGGGCGAGGAACCGCTGTTGATCGCCGCGGTCGCGCTGCTGGTGTTCGGGCTCGCCTACGGCATCCGGTTCCGGGACCGGTGGCGCACCATGTGCGCCGGGCTCGCGATCGCCGTCGCGGTCGGTCTCGCGCTGGTCGGCTATCCGCTGTACTGGCAGTTCTTCGGCGCCCAGAGCTACTCCGCACTGCCGCACACCCCGCTGGGCAACGATCTCACCGCGTTCACCGCGCTGGCCAGCGACTCGGTCGGCGGCGACGGTTCCGGCCGTGTCGCGGGCGCGCTTTCGCTCAACCGCACCGAGGAGAACGCGTTCTTCGGCTGGCCGCTGGTGGTGCTGACGACCGTGCTGGCCTGCTGGCTGCGGCGGGACCGGCTGGCCAGGGCGCTGACCGTCACCATCGCCGCGATGGCCGCGCTGTCCCTCGGCGCGGTGCTGGTGGTCAACGGCGACGTGACGGTGGTCCCGGGTCCGTCGGTGCTGCTGTTCTCGTTGCCGTTGTTCGATTCGCTGCTGCTGTCCCGGTTCGCCCTCGGCTGCGTCCCGGCGATCGCGCTGCTGCTGGCACTGGCCACCGACCGCGTACTGGCCGCCCGGACGTCTCCGGTGGACGTACCGATCCGGCTGCTGTGGTTCGGCGCGCTGGCCGCGGTGCTGCTGCCGATCGCCCCGACCCCGCTGCAGGCGAACGAGCGCCCGCCGGTACCCCGGTACTTCGCGGATGGCACCTGGCGCCAGCACGTGCGGCCCGGTGGGGCGGTGGTGGTCGTCCCGCTGCCGAGCCCCGGCGACGCCGAGCCGCTGCACTGGCAGATCGAGGCCGGGCTGGAGTTCCCGCTGGCGGGCGGCTACTTCGTCGGCCCGTCCGGTGGCGGCCGGACCGGCGGTTACGGCGGGCGGCCGACCCGGCTGTCCGCGCTGCTGGACGAGGTGGGCAAGACCGGGGAAGTACCCGCGGTCGACGACCGGCTGCGTGACGCGGCCCACGCCGACCTGCGGTTCTGGCGGGCGGACGTGCTGGTTCTGCCGAGGCGGCAGTCGAATGCCGCCCCGCTGCGCGAGACACTGGACCGGCTGCTGCCCACGCCGGGGCGGCTGGTCAACGACGTCTGGGTGTGGGACCAATGGTGACCGGCGTCACACAGCGCGCGGGGTCGGTGCCGGTGTCAGCGGGGTGGGGACACCGAGAGGGAGTGGGCGTGCGCGCAGGCGAGGAGGAGCGCTACACCGAGTACGTCACGGCCGCCCTGCCGACGCTGCGCAGGCTGGCCTACCTGCTGTGCGGGGACAGCGACCGGGCCGACGACGTGGTGCAGACCGCGATCACCCGGCTGTACGTGCACTGGCGCAAGGCCGCCGAGGCCGACAACTTGGACGCCTACACCCGCAAGATCGTGCTGCGCACGTTCCTGAACGAGCGGCGGACGGCGTGGACCGGGCGGGTCCGGCTGATCGGCACGCCCGCCGAGACCCCCGGCCCGCCCGCACCGGCCGGACCGGACACCGACACCCGCGCGGTGCTGCTGGCCGCGCTGAGCCGGGTGCCGCCCCGGCAGCGCGCGGTGCTGGTGCTGCGGTTCCTGCTGGACTACTCGGTCGCCGACACCGCGGCGCACCTCGGCTGTTCGGAAGGCAACGTCCGCAGCCTCGCCTCCCGCGGCACCGCCGCCCTGCGCGGGCAGCTCGGCGCGGAAACCAGGGCGGACCTGGGAAAGGAGGCACGGTCATGACCGACGACGAACGGGCGCTGCTCGGCCCGCTCCGCGAAGCGGGCCCGCGAACGGAATCCGCGGTGAGCGTCACCGGCGCGATCCGTTCCGGCCGCCGGATCCGCAGGCGGCACGCCGCGCTGGGCGCCGCGGCGGCCACGGTGCTCACCGCGGTCGCCGTGCTGCTGGTGCCCACCGTCCTGCGCCAGCAGCCGGACCACCTGGAGGTCACCACCACACCGTCCGAGTTCGACCTGTTCCGCCGGCAGGCGACGGTCGGCTCCGCGGGCGGGTTCACCCCGTACCGGTACCAGACCGGGCGATTCGTCCAGCGAATCGACCTGAAACGCGAAGGCGCCCCCGACCCGGCCGCACCGGTGGGCAGCGTGACCCTCTACCCACGCGGCGGGCTCCCCGAAGTCCTCAACGGACAGTCCGAACCGGACAGTGACGGCGACGCCGCGCTCGGGGAGCGCCCCGGCCGGTGGGTGCGCACCCCGACCGAGGGACCGGACCGGGTCGAGTACGCGTGGCAGTGGGCACCCGGCGCGTGGGCGTTCGCCAGCGTGCCCGCCGCCGACCCGGACGCACGGGCCAAGGCGTACCGGGTCGCGGAAAGCGTGGACCTGGCCGCCGGAGCGGCGGTCCGCACCCCGTTCACCGTGCCGGAGGAACCAGCCCTGCCGATCACCGGCACGGTCGGTGCGGTCGGCAACGCGGATCGGGAACCGTCGGCCGCCCTCGTCTACGGCGCGGACACCATGCGGGTCGGAGCCCGGTCTTGCGGCGGTCAGCAGCCGGAAACCAGCGTCGACGGTCGGCCCGCGGTGGTGGACGATCGGCAGGTCCTGATCTTCGGGCTGGCCAACGGCTTGTGCGCGTTCGCCTCGACCACAGATCCGGCCGCGGTGCCCAGCGCCGAACTGAGCAGGCGAGCGGCCGAGGTCGAGGCAGCCGGTGACCCGGCCGACCCGGGCACCTGGTCGGCCGCCCCGGTCCGAACACGATAGTGGACCGGCGAACCGGGCTGGATAGACCTTGCCGCCCGTCCCACTGGGCTGGAACCCGGCTCGTGCGCGTAGTGGCCGCGGGCAAGCCGGCCAGAATGCTGCCCTCACCTGTCTCACCCGGAGGCCGCGAACTGCGATTCGCGCAGGCTGTCAATGGTCAGTTGGTTCTCCCCGCGAGCGGCCGGATGTCGTCCCCGCATTGACAACCCGCGTGCACCTGAACAATGCCCGGTTCAGGCGGACGAGGTACTTGCACGCACATCCGTGAGGGTTACAACATCGGCAAGCCCACCCACGGGTACAAGGCGAAGAAAGGCTTGACCAAGTCGCGACTCGAGCCCGATGGGCTGCAGGAGGAGACGGTCACACTGGCCGCGAAGTGGCGCTTCCACTTGAAACTCGGATTCGACACGATCGCCGAGAAGCTGAACAAAGTATCCGCCACGGGACCGCCGAACAAGTCGCGGGCCCGGCACGCGTGGTCGAAGTCCAGCGTCGCGTCGATGCCGAGCGATCCGAAGTACACCGGCTACCAGGTCTACAACCGGCGCAGCCGGGCAGGCGCAACAAGCCGAATCCGCCGCAGATGTGGGTGTGGTCGGTCGAGCCGGCGCACGAGCCAAGCGCACGTACCTGTTCCGGCGCCGGGTGCTGTGCGACTGCGGCCGCCGGATGATCAGGAATCCGCGGCACGGCATCACCACCCGGAGAACAACAACCGCGGCCGTCCAGACAAGCACGTCGGCCATCCGGCCACGATCTACATGTGTGAGGACCTCATCATGACCGAGGTGGATGACAGCGCCCAGCGCGAGCGAGCGGAGAAGCGGCAGCGCCTGCAGCGCAAGCTCGCCGACACCACTCGCAAGCTGGACAACATCCTCCGCCAAGCCGAAGACGCCGACCCCCGCGATCCGTTCACCCAAGGTCTGCGGCGGCGGTACAACGAGCTGAACACCGAACGCCAGGCTCAGCTGGAGACCATCGCGGACCTGAACCGCCAGGACGGTCAGGAGCCCGACCGGCCCAGCGCCGGTCAGCTCCGCCTGCTCGACGCGTTGCCGCACCTGGCGGTCAACTTGACTCGCGCGCCCAGTGAGCTACTCGATCGGCTGTTCGATCTGACCCAGCTCACCATCCGGTGCACTACGCCACCGACGAGGTGACGCTCCGAGTCACCTTGCCCGGCGAGATGGCGGGCGCGGTGGCCCAAATCGGCCGGACGATGGGGGAGCAGGCCCCGGAGAAGGCGGTCGAATGCTCGAAAACCGCAGGTCAAAGCCTGCGTGCCTCCTGTGCGTGCCCCCGGTCCGACTCGTCCCGGAAGCACACGGATCCCGGATCCGCTCAGATTGACCCGTTTTCGCAGGTCAACCTGACACAAGCGGCGAGGCCACTGGTGATCGAGGCGCGGGTCCCCCTGAAGATGCCGCGGCGCGGTTCGGCGGCGAAGTCATGAACCGGTACACAACTCCGTGCCGAGTGAGGCCAACGCGACTGACCAGGCGTTCCAAGTGCCACCGCGCTCGGCGACGTCATGGTACGCCGTGCCTCATCATCAGCGTGGCGAGGGAGTTGGCACTGCGGGAGCGTTCGGTGCGGGGGAGGTGGCCTCGCCCATGAGCGCCAGTTCCTCCGGCTCGATCTCTGGCCGCGAACAAGCAACGGCCATGGTTACGGCGATCATGGCCGCGGCGTCGGACTTACGTTCTTGTTCGGCTTCGGCAATGTACTGAGCCTGGCTCCCCGTCTCGGTGTACCCGGCTGGGTGACCCCGCTCATCGCTCCGGCGGTGGACTTGTCGATCTTGGGGCTGTTTCTGGCCATCCGGCAGCTTGTTGCTCGAGGTGCTGCGGCACACGAGATCAAGTCGGCACGGTGGTTGCTGATCTTCGCCAGCTTCGTCACTCTCGCGTTGAATGTGGCTGATCCGCTTATTCGTGGTCAATGGGGCAAGGCCGCTTTCGATGCCGTCGGCCCGCTGCTGCTGATCGGCTGGGCGGAGGTCGGACCAGGTCTTTGGCAGGTTCTCGGAAACGCGTCCGGTGAACCTCGGCCACATCCACATCGCCTCGACGGAGATGCATCGAGCGACATGGTGGAGAGGTCGGCTAGCGCCACCGAGGACGACCTGCTGGACTGCGCGCGCCAGGAGGATGCGGCTCACCGGGAACTACACCAGCGGCCGATCTCCGCGGCGTGGCTCGTTCGCGTCTGCTCGTCGAGGCCGTTCAAGTCGAACGTAGGCGTGGATATCGCCTGGCGTCACCGTGGTAGGTGCTTGAAACCGCGCAACGGCTCATGGCGTCCCTGCCGACGGCTCGACATGGCGGTGGCCTTGCTCGACGCCGAGGAAGCTGACGCCCTCAGCTCCGCCCACCACACACGGTGGACGCGGGCACGTTCATTATCAGCATCGACGGCGCCCACACCTCGACGCGCGGCCGCTGTGGAAGCCCGGCGGATCCGCCACCGCGACGCACCTCGACTACAAAGATGCACGTTCGAAATTCATACCTTCGATGTCCCAACCCGCTGGTTAAGAGCCCGAACCCACCCGTGACAGATGATGCCGAGTGATGCCGAACAAGGCCTTTTCGGCCGCTCGGCGGCGGCGCCTGTCCGTTGTTGACAAGTGTCGACCGCTGTCGTCCTGTCCGAGCCTTCTCGGGCTCCCCTCGGGCCCGCAGATGCCAGGGGCTGCCGGGCACTCCAGCGTTGCGGAGTGGTCGTTGGACGACGAGGACGCAGTCTTAGAGTTCCTAACAAAGTCGTGCGACGTGTCGCCAGCAGAGGATGCAGGTGGCCAAGCCGAGGAAGGCTTCGTGGATGTCGTCGCGGCGCTCCCAGCGGATGCGCAGGCGTTTCATGCCGTGGTACCAGGCGATCG
>NZ_JBWKKF010000042.1:0-28563 GCF_056431745.1 Amycolatopsis sp. NPDC045836
TGGGCGTCGTGGCCACCTACGACGACCTGCCCGGCTACGAGCACCTGATCCTGCCCGCCGACCTGCTCGCCGCGCACACCACCGCCCGGGCACCCACCACCCTGCTGGTCGGCGCCGCCGAGGGCACGACCGCCGAAGCGCTCCTGGCGGCGGTGCAGGGCGTCGCCGGCAACGCGCAGGCCGGCCTGACCGTCGGGGACCGGGAGGCCCTGGAAACCGCGTTGCAGGCGGGGCTCGACGTCAACGCCCTGATCAACACGCTCATGCTGCTGGTCGTCCTGGCCTACGCGATGATCGCCGTGATCAACACCGTCGCCGTCTCCGTCCTCGGCAGACGCCGCGAACTGGCCCTGCTGCGCCTGGCCGGCGCCACCCGCGCCCAGGTCCGCGGACTGCTGCTGACCGAAACCGCGGTCGCCGCCGTCACCGGTCTCGGCGTCGGCCTCGTGGTCGCCTGCGGGGCGGTCCTGCCCACGGCGATCGTCGTCGGCGCCAACCCGGTCGGCTCCGCACCCTTGGTGATCCTGCTCGCCATCGGCCTCGCGGTCGCACTGATTACGCTGCCCATCACCGCCACCGCCGCCCGCCGGGCGATGAGCGGACGGCCCGCCGACACGCTCACCGCCTGATCACCCCGGCCGGGCGCGCACGACCTTCGCTCCACCCGGCGCGGCACAGTTTTTTCGCTGGGCGCCGCTGCCCACATTGATTGACCGATCATCTGCCTTCATTCTCGAATTCGCGTGGAATACCTGCGCGCGCTTCCGGAGGACCACTTTGTCTGTTGTAGAACAATGTGCGGTGCCTGCGGCGGCCTCTTTGGGTGAGCACCGGGCAAGCGCCAAGTTCCGCTGGTGGCTGGTATTGCCGTTGCTCACCATCGCGCTGGCCATCGCCATCCCGTTCGCGCCCGTCAAGGCTGACCAGGTGGAAGTGTCGTGGCCGCAGACCGGTCGGCCGGCGGAGTCGGCGGTGGCGATGATGGTGCCGTATCGGCCGCTGCGCCTGGATGCCACCTTGGCGTGTGAGGCATTCAAATCGGCTGCACCGGGCAAGACCACCACCGCGTTCGCCACGTTCCCCGCCGATGCCGTCGAAGTCCGTGCGCACGGGCTGCTCGTGCAGCTCCGCGACGGGCAGTTGGTGAGTATCGTCGGCGGCCGCGAGCACCTGCTCGGGCCGCCGGCCGAGGGGGAGTGCGCTTACCGGATCCACGTCGAAGGCCATGAACTGCGGATCGCGCTGCAGGACCGCGCCGGGGAACACGAACTGCTGCGTACCGAGGCGCTGGTGCCGCAGGTTGCCGCGTTCGTCACGGACCTGCCTCCCGATGCCGCGGTGTCGGCTCGCGTGTTGACCGACGCCCGCTTCCAAACTTCACCGTCCCCGCTCAAAGCGGCGCTGATGGCCGGCTGCGCGATGGGTGTGCTCGGCTGTGTGGTGGCCGGTTTCCTGGTGCTGGCACGACCTCGTCACCGCACCACTCGGCGCCTGCCCCAGCGAGTGGACGCCGGGTGGAGTGCGCTGGTCGCGGCCGGGATCGCCGCATGGGGTGTGCTGGGACCGCAGACCGTGGACGACGGCTGGTTCCTGGGCATGCACCGCAATCTGGCCGCGGCGGGGTTCGCGGGCGACTACTACATGGCGTTGAACGTGGCCGAGACCCCCGCCGTCCTGCTGCAATACCTGTTCGCGCCGTTGTTCCAGGTGAGCTGGGCCCCGCTGATGACCAGGGTGCCCGCCATGGCGGCCGGGTTCGCGATCTGGCTGCTCCTGCTGGGCATCATCCGCTTGCTGCGGCAGCACACCGACGCCGTCCGGGTGCCCACCGCCCTGCTCGCCGCCGCGTTCGCCGCGGTGTGGACCTCCAGCGGGATCGGCCTGCGCCCGGAACCGTTCGTCGCGCTGTGCACCGGGATCAGCGCCTACACCGCGGTCCGTGCCCGGCTTACCGGCACCCCGGGGTGGCTGGTGGCCGGCGGGGTCGCCGCGGGCGTGTGCTTCGCGGTGACCTCGACCGGGATGCTGGCACTGATCCCGCTCGTCCTGGGCGTGCTGGTCACCCTGCGCCGCGGTCTCGGGACACGCGGGACCGTGCTGCTACTGGCGCTGGTGGCCGCGGCGATCGCTGCGGCGTCACCCCTGGTCTTCGCCCACTCCGGCATCGGCGGCTTCCTGGATTCGGCCGGCGCCCGCTACTGGTACGGCGCCGCGCAGAGCTGGTACGGCGAGTTCAGCCGGTATCAGATGCTGCTCGGCGGAGTCGCCGAGGACTTCACCTTCGAACAGCACCCGGCCCGGCGGCTGCCCGTGCTGCTCGGTATCGCGGTGCTGGTCATCGTGCTGGTGTTGCGGCCCCGCCACCATCCCGGGCACACCTTCGCCGGTGTGTCCAGCTGGCCGTTCGCCTGGCTGGGCCTGGCGTTCGCTGCGCTGCTGCTGACGCCGACCAAGATCGTTTCGCACTTTTCCGCGTTGAACTTCTACCTGGCGCTGGTGCTCGCCTGCGGCCTGGCCGCCCTGCCCCGGGCGTTCGCGAGGGAACGCGCCGGCTGGCTCCTCCGGCTTGGTGTCCTGTTCCTGATCACCGTGGTGGTCAGCCTGGGGTGGTACGGCCCGAACTCCTGGTGGGGCTACCACCAACTCGGCATGCCGTTCCTCGGCGAACGTTTCGCGGGCGGCGCGTTGGCCCACCCCGCGATCCTGCTCGTCGGGGGCGGTGTCGCCGCCGGCGCGCTGCTGTTCTGGCAGCGTCACCGCGGCACCACCGGCGGCGACGAGCAACCCTGGTACACCCGGCTCCTGGGCTGGACGGCCATGGCCATCGCCACCGCGACGGTCGGCGTCCTGCCGATCATGCTGCTCGGCCTGCACGGCAAGGCCGCGCTCAACCAGCACGCGGCGGGCTCCTGGTCGCCCGTGCACACCAACCTCGCCTCGCTAATCTCGACCAGTTGCGGTGCCGCCGACGCGGTGCACCTCGCCGAAGGGGGCACCCTGCAGGACCGGATCGACCACACCGCCGGACCGGTACTGGTCGACTGGCCGATCTCCACCTGGCACCCCTGCACCCGCTTGCCGGCCCTTGCCGACGGCCTGCTCGAACCCCCCGCCCTGTTGGTGCGCGCACCTGCTCAGTACGAATTCCACGGCGAACTGACCCGCGAGCACCGGCCCCACGGCGGCGGCTTCGCCCCACTCGACTCGGTCGCCGACTACCACGAAATCCCGGCTTCCCTACCCGGCCACGCCGATCCGGCGGTCTGGGGCACACTGCTCGAAGTCCGCTACCGCTATCCCACACAGGCCATCGACAAGCAGGTCAGCACGAGCACGCGGCCAGGCTGGTGGCGGGGTCCCACCTACGCCAGCGAGCAGTACACCGGCCAACCCGAACCATCCTGATCGAGCACACGCGGCGACGAACACCGCAGGCAACGGCGCTGCCCGCGCCCAGGGGCCCTGCGCTCGAGTGGGCCATAATGCTCGATGCTCAGCCCGATGACCAGCTGCCAGATCGCGGTTCGCGTGGCGCCGGCGTCACGTTCGGACAATCCGCCCGAGCGGGCCGCGGCAGCGCGCCTGTTCGAACGAGTACCGATCCACCCGGTCCGGCGCAGCCACCACCCGTGCGTGACCGCGGTGTTCTCCCCACCCGAACACCGCATCGGCGAGCGCTGACCGGCGGATCACCGTTTCGAGGTAGTTGCCCACTCGGCCGGGCGATTTCCGCCTGTTGGTTTCGACCACCTGGCTGGTTGCCACAAGACTCGGCGTCATGCGCACACGGCGGCTCGTTCCGACAATCGCCAGTGCTGCCGTCGTGTGGTGTTCGGCGGTGGCCGTTTTCGCCACCCCCGGTGCGGTGGCGGCACCCCTGCCGGGTGGGTTGGGGCCGTGTCTGGGAAACGCCTGTCCCGATTCCCACCCGCCGGTCGGCAATGGGTCCTTCGCCGGTCGTGACGAGGGCATCAACATCTACGTCGGCAGTGATTTCCGGGTGCGTGGGGCGGCGGCGGAAGCCGAAGGCAAAGTCGTCGTCCTCGGCGATTTCGACCTGGCGAAACGGGCCGGTGGTTCCGCGGTTTACAACGTCGGCATCGCCGGGGTGGGTTCCCGCGTGCCGCCGCCGGACGGTTCGGATTTCCTCACCACCGGCGGGGACGTGACCGTCGTCGGCGGCCAGCGCCTGCTCGCCGACGGCGGCGTGGTCCGGCACGCGCGCAACCTCCGCGGCACCGTCACCGGCACCACCGAGCAGGACCCGGACGCCGCCAAGCCCTACCTCGGCCTGCGTGAGGAACTGCGCCTGGCCAGCCAGTGCTACGCACGCCAGCAAGGCGCGCAACGGCCCACCACGGGCACCGCGCGCAACGAGGGCTACCGGACGCTGTTCACCGGTGACGGCGAGTCCGCGCTGCAGGTGTTCACCGTGGACTTCGACCTGACCGGGCCGACCGGTGGCATGCAGGGCCTCGAGTTCGAGGGCGTTCCGGCCGGGGCGACCGTGCTGGTCAACCTGGTCGGCGACGCCAGGGCGATCAACACCTACACCGGTGACCTCGCCGACCAGGAACCGTTGAACAAGCTGCGGGAACGGCTGCTGTGGAACTTCCCGGACGCCGGCAGCGTGAAGATCGCCGGTGGAGCGCAGTTCCAGGGCAGCGTGCTGGTCGGCAATCCGGGCGGCCTGACCACGGTCACCGCGTCGGGCGTGAACGGCCGGTTCTTCACCACCGGTGCGCTGCTGCACACCTCGGAGAACACCGGCGGCGGTGGGCAGGAGTTCCACGCCTACCCGTTCGAGGGCGACCTGCCCGACTGCACCACCAAGCCCACCACCACAACCACCACCGACGCCACCACGACCACCAGCGGAGCCAACACGTCGGGCACCGGCACGACGAGCCGGACCACCAAGCCCGTGCTCCACCTGACCGGGACCAGCACCCACACCCACCCCGCCGTCGCGGGGACCCATCCGGCCGGTGGGAAGCCGCTGGCCGCCACCGGCACCGACGTCGGCGGCCTGCTCGCGGTCGGCGCCCTGCTGCTCGCCGCGGGCACCACCCTGGTGGTCATCGCGATCCGGCGCAGGCACCCGCAGGGGGAATAGGCTCCCCCGCCGGCGGGAGGTGCCCTGGCCTCGTCCACGCGACACTGGGGCGATGACCCCAGTGGTGTTCGAGCACGTCGTGCGGGTGCGGCCGGTGGACTGCGACCGCCAGGGCGTGGTGCACGCGTCCCGGTACGCCGTGTTCTGCGAAGCGGCGATGATCGAGGCGCTGCGGCACGGGCTGGGTGAGTACGCGGCGCTCGAACGGGCCGGAGTCGACTTCGTGCTGGCCGAGTTCACCATCCGCTACCTGGCGCCGACCCGGTTCGACGAGTTGCTGTCGATCGCGGTGCGGGCGTCGCGGGTGGGGACGACGGCGGTGACGGTGGAGTTCGGTGCCCGGGTCGGTGACCGCCACACGGCCGCGGCCTCGGGCCGCTACGTGCAGGTGTCCACGAAGGACTGGACGAAGGTGCCGTTGCTGCCCGGGGTCCGGCGGGTGTTCGGGTGAACCGTCAGCCCAGGTCCCACGCGCAGCGGAAGCCCACCGTCGCCGAGCGCGCCTGGCCAAGGCCCGGCAGCAGCAGTTTCACGCTGTGGTCCGGACCGTGGCGCCCGCCCTCGACGTACCATTCGGAACCGTTCGCGCGGTAGTCGCTGCCGCCCTTGAGCAGGACGAACCGGGTGCGGCCGTCCGAGTGCTCGCTCTCGGTCCAGTTCCACACGGCGGGCTCAGCACGGCGCAGGCGGCCGGTCTCCCCCGCCAGCTGCCACTCGTCCTCGGTGGGCAACCGGCCGCCCCGCCAGGCGCAGTAGGCACGGGCGTCGTCGAGGTCGACATGGGTCACCGGTGCGTCGTCGGCACCCGGGTTCGCGAGGAAGCGGTGCGGTTGCACCGGGCGGTAGCCCGTTTCCGCCAGGAACGAGGCGAACTGCGCGTTGGTCACCTCGGTCACCGCGACGGCGACGTCATGGGCCAGTTCCCCGTCGCGCTGCAGCGTGCGGGCGTCGTGCAGGCGTGGCGGCAGTGGCTTCCACTCGTCGACGTACGGCGCGCCCTGGTACATCCCGGTTTCCCTGGCGCGGTACCGCACGGTGAGCACGTAGGGCCCGGCGGGCACCACGACGGCGTCCGGTTCGGGGGTGCCGGTCGCCCGATATGAACGCGGTGAACGCGGTGGACGCACACGGGTCGCCAGGCGGTGCGGGAACCGGGCGTCGGGATCGTGGGGCAGGTCGCGCAAGCCCGGCACCCAGTCCGGTTCGGGCACCCCGGGCGCCAGGCGGAGGAAGGCCGCGATGCCGCGCGCCGGGACCGGACCGCCGAACAGGTTGGTCGCCGAATCCAGCACCGGGCCCGGATAGTCCTGCTCACCGCGGTTGACGACCGTCCACAGTGTCATCCCGCCGAGTTCCCAGCGGGACGCGTAGACCCCGGCGGCCTCGGCTTCGGGGGACAGTTCGGCGAGCGGGGTCCACTCACCGCCGAGCAGCAGGTCAGCCGCCGCGCGCTGAACGGCGGTCATCCGCCGCACGGTCGCGGAATCGCGGGTGGACCAGCCGACCCACACCCCGAAGACCACCTCCCATACCATCACGCCGACCCCGTTGAGCCAGGCGGACTGCAGTTCCCCGGTGTGGTCGCGGTGCCAGCGCCGGATGTGGTGCTGCATGTGCCGCCGCTCGTACCAGTGCGCCCGCAGCACACCGGGCACCGGTGAGTCCGCGAAGAACTGCGCCCACGAGCACGCGTGGTCCTCGATGCGCTCGACGGCCAGCTTCGACTCCCCCTCCAGCACGATGCCGGGCCGGGCTCGTTCGAGCTGTTCGACGAACTCGGGTTCCGCCTTCTTCAGCGTGTCGAGGAAAACGCCGTCGGCGCCGAGGTCGGCCACGAGCGAGGCCAGCTCGGTGACGTCGTCACGCCCCCGGCGCGTGCCGACGTCCCAGGGGTTGTAGTCGACGAACACGCGCAACCCCGCGTCGTGCAGCGCCTCGACCAGGTCGGGCAGGCCGGGCACGTCGCGGTAGAAGTCCCACTGGTTGCGGTCGTCGAGGCCGATCACCGGGTAGGCGTGCCAGAGCACCAGCGCGTCGAGACCGCCGAAACGTTCCTGTGCGTCGGCGAGGAAGCGACCGGGGGTGAACCGCCCTTCGTCGAAGGAGTAGAGCAGTTCGTCCCAGAGCCACACCTGCGCGACCGCGTAGCAGCGAGCCGCCCACGCCGCGCCGGGGCGCTCGTAGGCCACGCCCCTGTACCCGTGGCGGGCGCGGGCGTCCTCCCGCCACTGCCGCAGCCGCTCCCGCCAGGCGGGCCGGTCGGCCGGATCCGCCGGGCCGCTGAAGATCTTGGCTTCGTCGAGGTCGCTGAACGGGCCGTCGAGGGGGACCTCGGTCGGCTGGTCGATGGGCCGGGGCACGAGCGGGTCGAACGCGTAGGTCATGGTGCCTTTCCTCGGGCCGCGGCTACCTCGTCGGCGGTGGGCACGGCGGCCTGCGCGCCTCGCCGGGTGACCGAGAGCGCGGCGGCCACGCCGGCCAGCCGGGCGGATTCACCCAGGTCCAGCCCCCGCGCCAGGGACGCGGCGAGCACGCCGCAGAAGGTGTCGCCCGCCCCGGTGGTGTCGACGGCGTCGACCGGGATGCCGGGGATCTCCAGTGGTTCGCGGTCCCGCCTGGCCACCAGGCAGCCTTCGCCGCCGAGGGTGACGACCGCGGCGGGCACGCGTTCGAGCAGCGCCTCCGGGGTGCCGGCGAGGTCGGCGGCCTCGTGCTCGTTGACGATGAGCAGGTCGAGCGTGTGCCACAGGTCGTCGGGCAGTTCCCGCGCCGGTGCCGCGTTGAGCACCATCAGCGCGCCGGGACGGCGAGCCGCGGCGGCCGCGCGGATCGCGTCGAGCGGGACCTCCAGCTGCGCGAGCACCACGTCCGCCAGCGCGACGCGCCCCGCTTGCGCCGGGCCGAGCGCCAGTACCGAGTTGGCACCCGGCGCGACCACGATCGCGTTCTCCCCGCCGGGTGCCACGGTGATCAGCGCGGTGCCGGTGGCCGCGTTCACCCGGTCGACCAGGTCGACGCGCACTCCGGCGCCCCGCAGCGAATCGAGCAGCAGGTCGGCGGAGTCGTCGCGGCCGAGTGCGCCGACGAAGCTGGTGGGCGCACCACCGGCGAGCGCGGCGGCCACGGCCTGGTTGGCGCCCTTGCCACCGGGGCTGCGGCGCAGTTCGCCGCCGAGCACGGTCTCCCCCGCGCCGGGGGTGTGCGGCACGTCGACGACCAGGTCGACGTTCGCCGAACCGACCACCACGACCCCGCTCACCGGGCCACCAGCGCTTCCGTGCGGGCTGCCAGGTCGGTGATCCGCTGCTCGCCGCCGGGCAGCGAGGTGGCGATCCGCCCGTCCAGCGGTTCCGCCCACTGCTCGGGCACCCCGTGCAGGGCACCGACGACCCCGCCGACGGTGGCGGCCGCCGAGTCGGTGTCCCAGCCCGCGGTCACCGCGATCGACACGCTGGCGCCGAACTCCCCGTCGCCCCTGGCCAGTGCGTAGGCGATGACGGCGGCGTTGTTGAGCACGTGCACCCAGTGCAGCTCGCCGAATTCGGCGTGCAGGCGGTCGAGCCCGGCACGGACGTCCCCGTCGGCCGCGGCCGCACGGCCGAGCCGCACGGCCCGGTCGAGCGCGCTGCCTGGCGGGATCACCGTGCCGGCGGCGTCCAGGACACCGTGGACGGTGTCGCAGACCATGGCCGCCGAGCACAGCGCGGCGGCCCACATCGCGCCGTAGACACCGTTGCGGGTGTGGCTCAGCCGGGCGTCGGTGTGGGCGAGCCGGGCAGCCGTGCGCACGTCACCCGGCGACACCCAGCCGAACACGTCGGCGCGGATCAGCGCGCCGATCCACTCGCGGAACGGGTTGTGGTGCGTCGCGGTCTCGGGCACCGGGCGGGCGTCGAGCACGTTGCGGTAGGCGGCGCGCTCGGCGGTGAACACCCGGCCCGCGGGCAGGTGGTCGAGCCACAGCTGCGCGACGTCGTCGGTGGTGAACCCGCGTCCGCGTTGTTCGAGCAGGACCAGTGCGAGGATCGGGTAGTTGAGGTCGTCGTCCTCCGGCATCCCGTCGATGTTCTCCGCCAAGGAGTTCGGCGCCGACCGGCGGTTCCACGGCCACCGCGCCGCCACCTCCGGCGGCAGACCGGCGGCGGTGAACCACCGGTCCAGCGGCCACCGCCCGGTCGCGCGGAGGATCTCCTCGATGCCCTCGCGCGGGATCTTCTCCACGGGTTTGCCGAGCAGGCACCCGGCGGCCCGGCCGGTCCACGCGCCGAGCAGGCGGTCACCGGTCCCGGACGGCAGTTCCGGGGCGGGCGGCAGGGTCGCGGCGATGGCCTCCCACGACTCTTCGGCCGGGGCGGGTCCCAGTTCGTCGAGCAGGGTCCGCGCGAGCGCACGCAACTCCGGTGACGCCGGTCGCGGTCCGGCACCGCTGACCGCGGGCACCGGATCACCGCCGGCCCCGGTCCAGCGCGCCCGCACCGCCGCCACGTCCCTGCCTTCGGCGGCGGACTGGACCAGTTCGTGGGCGAGCAGGTCCTCCGGCTGCGCCCAGGTCAGCCTCACGAACCGACCTCGTCCAGCACGGCGATCCTGGCCAGCGCCCGGTCGCGGTCCGCCCGCAGGATGTCGGCCGCCGCCGAAGCCATCAGCAGCCCGGTTTCGCGGAGGTCCATGCGGCTGGCTTCGCTGACCGCGGTCAGCCACTCCCCCGGCACCGCCGAGGTCCCGCCCAGCCCGGCGCAGATCGCGCCGGCCATGGTGGCGATCGAATCAGCGTCCCGGCCGTAGTTCACCGAGGCGAGCACCGCGCCCCGGTAGTCGCCCCGGTGGGCCAGGACGAACGCCAGCGCGGCGGGCAGTTCCTCGATGGACTTGGTGCGCGACGGGCGCCGCGCGTCCATCGACATCTGCCGGTACCGCGGCCCCACCGAATCGAACGGGGCCACCGTTTCCCGCACCAGCCGGGCCAGCGCCCGCTCCTCGTCGTCCGTGCCGGGTGCCCGCTCCCACTCGCCGAAGGTGTCCACGACCGCCCGCAACGCCGCGGCGGTGCCGTCGTGCGCGACGTCCAGCGCGGCCGTGACCACGTCGCCGACGCTCGCGCCCGGGGTCACCGAAGCTGCGACCATCGCGGCGACCACGCCCGCGGCCTCGCGGCCGTAGCTCGATTGGTGCGCACCGGTCAGGTCGATCGCCTCGGCGTAGGCACCCCGCGGGTCGCCCGCGTTCGCGATGCCCACCGGCGCCACGTACATGGCGGCACCGCAGTTCACCACGTTGCCCACACCCGCCTCACGCGGGTCCACGTGTCCGTAGTGGAGTCTCGCGACGATCCACTTCTCCGCCAGGAACACCCGTTGCAGCAGCAGCGCGGTGGACTCCAGTTCGGGCACCCAGCGCGGCTCGCCGATCATCAACGGCACCAGGTCCTCGGCCACGGCGTAGGCGTCGAGGTGGGCCCGGCGCTTCGCGTAGACCTCGACCAGCGCCCGGGTCATCAGCGTGTCGTCGGTGATGTGCCCGTCGCCCTTGTGGTAAGGCGCGATCGGGCGCGCGTCCCGCCAGTTCGGGTACCACGGCCCGACGATGCCGGTGACGCGCCCGCCGTGCCGCTGTTCGATCTGCTCGGGCGTCCACCCCTCGGTGGCTCCGCCGAGCGCGTCGCCGACGGCCGCGCCCGCGATCACCGCGACGGCCCGGTCTTCCAGCCAGGTCAACGAATTCGCTCCTTACCCGCTGATGTTCTGCCAGCCGTCGCGCAACTGGGCGGCCAGCCCGGCGGCGTCGACCTCCTGCGCCAGGAAACGCTGGTACGCCGGGGTCGCGACGGTGTCCTTCCACTGCGCGTACTTGTCCGCGAACACGTACGGCGCCGAGGTCAGGTGCTGCCCGGACGCGAGGATGACGTCCCAGCCGTTCTTCGTGCCGACCTTCGCCGCGAGCGCTTCGCGGGCGGAGGTGGTCGGCGGGATCAGGCCGTCGGCTTCGTTGAGCGCGGCCAGGTTCTCGGTGCTGGTGAAGAAGTCGATGAACGCCGCGGCCTGTTCGATGTGCGCGGAGTCCTTGTTCACCGACAGCGTCTGCGCGCTGCTGGCCTGCGCCGGGCCCGCCGGTCCGGCCAGCGGCGGCAGCACCACCCAGTCGAAGCCGGCCGGCGCGTCCTTGGCGATGTTCGCGGCCTGGTAGGAGCCCTGGATGGTCATCGCCACCTGGCCGCCGTAGAACGGCGCGAGCGCCTTGGTCCCGGACTGGGTCAGCGTCACCGGCATGATGGACCCGTCCTCGTGAGCCATGGCGTTGACCAGCTTCGGCAGCGCCATCTCGCCCTCGCCGATGCTGACGTCCACCGCGTCGCCGGTGCCTTCGAAGTACTTGCCGCCGAACGCGGGTGCCATCGCCACGAACGAGGCGGTCGGGCTGGACAGGCCCCAGCCGAGGCCGAACCGGCCGTCCTTCGTGGTCGTCCTGGCGATCTCCCGCAGCTGGTCCCAGGTCATCGTCGGGCCGGTCGGGAGGCTCACGCCCGCCTGCTGCAGCTGGGTCCGGTTGGCGAAGACCACATAGGACTGGACCTCGGTCGGGTAGGCGATGACCTGCCCGTCCACGGTGACCGAGTCGAGCACGCCCTTGGTGACGTCGGCGCGCTTGGCTTCGGGCAGGTGGGGGGTCAGGTCGGCGACGTAGCCGTCCTTGGCGAACGGCACGATGCCCGCCGCCTCGTAGTGGATGATGTCGGGCGCGCTACCGGCGTTGAACTGGGTGATCAGCTTGTCGTAGACCCCGTCCCAGCCCGCTTGCACGATCTCGACCTGCGCGTCCGGATGGGTCCGGTTCCACTCGTCGACGGTCCGGCGCGTCTGCTCGATCGCCCCCGGCTGGTCGGACAGGGACTGGAAGGTCAGCTTCACCGGGCCCGGGTCCCCGCTGTCGCCGCTTCCGCAGGCGGTCAGCACCAGGCTGAGCAGGCAGGCGGCCAGCGCCGCGCGTCGAATCTTCATTGACCGACCTTTCGGGTTCTGTTGGGTCACCCCTTCACCGCCCCGGCCATCAGCCCGCCGGTGAGCTTGCGGCGCAGCAGGGTGAAGAAGACGATGCTGGGGATCGCGGCGAGCACCGCGCCCGCGGCCAGCGGGCCGAGCGCGACCTTGCCCTCACCGCCGATGAACATGTTCAGCGTGATCGGCAGCGTGTAGTTCTCCGGCGACTGCAGCAGCACCAGCGCGAAGAAGAACTCGTTCCAGGAGGAGACGAAGCTGAACATCGCCGTCGCCACCACACCGGGCGCGAGCAGCGGGAAGACGATGGCGCGCAGCACCCGCAGGCGGCTCGCCCCGTCCACCGCGCCCGCCTCCTCCAGTTCCACCGGGATCGCCGCGACGTAGCCCTGCAGCATCCACAGCGCGAACGGCAGCGTGTAGGTGGTGTGCACCAGGGTGAGCCCGGTCAGGCTGTCGGTCAGCCCGAAGGTCCGCAGCACCAGGAACAGCGGCAGGATGATCAGCACCACCGGGAACACCTGGCTGACGAGGATCCAGCCGACGCCGGCGGCCCGCACCCGGCCCTTGAGCCGGGCCAGCACGTAGGAGGCGGGCAGCGCGATGAGGATGACCAGCGCGGTGGAGGCCAGCGCGACGACCAGGCTGTTGCCCGCCGAGTGGATCAGCCCCTGCCGGTCGAGCGCCTCGCGGTAGTTCTGCCAGTGCCACTGCTCCGGCAGCAGGCTCACCGACAGCGAGTTGAGTTCCCCCGACGACTTCACCGACGCCGAGATAAGCCACAGCAGCGGGAAGCCGAGGAAGAGGATGTAGAGGGCCAGCGCCAGGTACTGGGCAGGGCGCAGCAGCGCACGCACGGCTCACCGCCCCCTTTCCGCGCGGTCTTCGCGGAACTGCGCGCGCAGGTAGACGGCCAGGATGCAGACGATCAGCACGACCAGCACCACACCCATCGCGGCGGCCTGGCCGATCTCGCGGTTCTTGAACGCCTCGAGGTAGACGAACAGCACCGGCACCATCGTCTTGCCGCCCGGCCCGCCCGCGGTGAGCACGTAGACCAGCGAGAACGAGTTGAAGTTCCAGATGAAGTTGAGCGAGGTGATCGAGGTGACGATCGGGCGCAGGCTCGGCCAGGTCACCGCGGTGAACCGGCGCCAGGCACCGGCCCCGTCCACCGCGGCGGCCTCGTGCAGTTCGGCCGGGATCTGCTGGAGCCCGGCCAGCAGCGTGACCGTGGTCTGCGGCATGCCGACCCACACGCCGACGATGATCACCGCGGGCAGCGCGGTGGCGAAGTCGCCGAGCCAGTTGGTGTCCGCGGGCAGGCCGACCGCGCCGAGCGCGGCGTTGAGCGGGCCGCCGTTGGCCGAGTAGATCATCTGCCACATGATCGCCACGACCACCGGTGGCATCGCCCACGGCACCAGCGCGAGCACCCGGGTCAGGCCCTCGAATCTCAGCCCGGAGTCCAGCAGCAGCGCCAGTCCCATCGAGGCGGCCAGCTGGAGCACGGTGACGCCGACCGTCCACACCAGACCGATGCGCAGGGAGTCCCAGAACAGGTCGTTGCCGACGAGCGCGGTGAAGTTGTCGAGGCCGGTGAAGGCGTAGTCGGGGTTGCGCACCAGGCGGGCGTCGGTGAACGCGAGCGCCACACCGATCACCAGCGGCGCGACGCTGAGCACCAGGATCGGGACCAGCGAGGGCAGCACCAGTGCGATCGCCTCACGGCGGCGGGCCCGGGCCTTGGGGGTGATCACCGCCCACCCCCGGCCGTCGACTCGCGGACCACCAGTTCGGGGGGTACGGAGACCTGCTGCGCCGCGGTTTCCGGGTCGTCGGCGTGCTGCAGCATCAGCCGCGCCGCCGCCCGGCCGCGTTCGGTCGAGCCGAGGGACACGCTGGTCAGGCTGGGCAGGAACACCCGGCCGATCTCGGTGTCGTCCATGCCGGTCACCGCCACGTCCTCCGGCACCGACAGGCCGAGTTCGCGGACCGCGCGGATCACGCCGATGGCGAGCAGGTCGTTGGCGGCGACCACGGCGTCGAGCCGGGTGCGCGCGAGCAGGCGCCTCGCCGCTTCGAGTCCGGCGGCCACGGTGAAGTCGTCCGCGACCTCGGTGCCGGCCGGTTCGGCGTCCACCGCGGCGTCGAACCCCCGCTGGCGGGCGGCACCGGGGGTGGTGTCGAGCGGGCCGTTGAGGAACCCGATGCGGCGGCGGCCGAGCTCCCGCAGGTGCGCCACCGCCGCGCCGATCCCGCCGGCGGAGTCGGTGGACACCGAGCTGATGCCGTGCTCGTCCAGCGCCCGGCCGATCACCACCACCGGCACCGGTGCCTGCCGGATCTCGCGGACCAGCCGGTCGTCGGTGCGCAGCGGGCTGATGACCAGGCCGTCGACCACGCCGTTGCCCAGGCTGCGCACCAGGTCGACGGTGGAGGTGGCGGTGTCACCGGTGGACATCACCACGACGCGGTAGCCGCGCGGGGCGAGCACCTCGTGGATGGCCCGCATCATCTCGACGTAGACCGGGTTGCCGATGTCGGCCACCGCGAACGCCACCTGGAAGGTCTTCTTCAACCGCAGCGAGCGGCCGATGGCGTCCGGGCTGTACCCGAGCTCAGCCGCGGCGGCGCGCACGCGCTCGACCATCGCCGGGCTCGCGCCGGTGCCGTGCAACGCGCGGGAGGTCGAGGCCAGTGAGACCCCGGCGCGTTGCGCCACCTGCATCAGCGTGGCGCGGGTTGACGTCATCGTCGCTCTACCTCTGGTCGGCCTGGAAACGTTTCCAACACCGGTTTGCCCGAAGGCTGGAAACGTTTCCACTGGGGATTGGCCGAATACTGTCACCCGAATGGCGGTCCGGTCAACCCTCAGCGACGCGGCTTCGCTGCGAGGGTGAGCCGGTACGGTGAGTCACCTCCCGGGTTCGGAGGCCACCGCCGCCGAACCGCGACTGCCGCCCACGCGGGTTTCCCGACGCGGGCGGCAGCCCCGGGATCAGCCCGGCCAGCCCCCCGCCGCTGCCGTCGCCTTGGCGAACTCGGCGAAGGTTCGTGGCGGGCGGCCCAGGGCGCGTTGCACGCCGTCCGAGAGGTAGGCGTCCGTGCCGTTCCGCAGCGGCTCGATGACGTGCGCGAAGGCTTCGGCGTCCGCGGCCGGGAGGCCCTGTTCGACCAGTTCGGCGACGTACTGCTCGACCGAGATGGGCACGTACCGGATCTCCCGGCCGGTGGCCTCCGAAATCGTGGCGGTCACCTCGGTCAGGGTCAGCGCCGCCGGGCCCGACAGCTCGTAGATCTTCCCCGCGTGCCCGTGCTCGGTGAGCGCGGCGACGGCCACCGAGGCGATGTCGTCGGCGTCGACGAAGCTGGCGGCGCCGTCACCGGCGGGCAGCCGCAGTTCACCGGCGCGGACGGCGTCGGCGAAGAAGCCCTCGCTGAAGTTCTGCGCGAACCAGCCCGGCCTGCTGATCGTCCACTCCAGACCGCTCTCGCGCACCGCGGCCTCGCTGTCGAGCAGTCCGTCCAGCACGCCGCCGGTGTCCTTGGCGTAGTCCGGGTTGTCGATGCCGCGGCCCGAGGCCAGCACGACCCGCCGCACGCCGTGCCGCACGGCCGCTTCGACGAACGGGCGAACCAGGTGCGTGCCGTCGAGTTGCACGAGGTAGGCGGCTCGTGCGCCGTCCAGTGCGGCGTCCCAGGTGCCGCGGTCGGTCCAGTCGAAGTGGTGCTCACCGTTGCGGGACGCCGCGCGGACCGGCTGGTGCTGGGCACGCAGCTGGGCGACGATGCGGCTGCCGGACTTGCCGGTGGCGCCGGTGACGAGAATGGGTTGTTCAACCATGGGGCCAGTCAATCGGCGAAACGCGAGACGATCCATGGCTGGGAAACGCCGCTTGATGTCTGGGCGTCTACAGTGGGCGCATGGACGCGGTGTCGGAGTTGCTGGCCGGGGTGCGGGCCCGCGGAGCCGTCTTCCGGCAGGCGGTGCTGGAACCGCCCTGGGCCCTGCGCATGGTCAGCGGGGCGCCGCTGACGCTGGCCACGATGCTGCGCGGCCGGGCGTGGATCGTGCCGGACGGGCACGAACCGGTGCCCGTCACCGCCGGGGAGGTCGCCGTCGTCCGCGGCGACGTGCCCCACACCGTGGCCGACGACCCCGCGACCGCGCCGACGCGGGTGGTGACCAGCGCCGACTACTGCCCCGGCCACACCTGCGGCACCCCGGCCGAGGACCGGGCCGTGCTGGTCAGTGGGGCGTTCGAGCGCCGGGGTGAACTCAGTGAACGGCTGTTGCTGGCCCTGCCGCCCGTGCTGGTGGTGCCCGCGGAAGGCCCGTCGACCGGGCTGGTGGCCGAGGAGGTGACCAGGGACCGGCCGGGGCAGCAGCTGGTGCTGGACCGGTTGCTGGACCTGATGCTGGTTTCGGCGTTGCGCAGCTGGTTCGACCACCCGGACGCGAGCGCTCCGGCGTGGTGCCGCGCGCTGGACGATCCGGTGGTGGGGACCGCGTTGCGGCTGATGCACGACAACCCGGCTCACCCGTGGACGGTGGCGGAACTGGCGCGGCAGGCCGGGCTGTCGCGGGCGGCGCTGGCGCGGCGGTTCACCGCGCTGGTCGGCGAGCCGCCGATGGCCTACCTCACCGGCTGGCGGATCGCACTGGCCGCGGACCTGCTGCGGCAGACCGAGCACACGGTGGACACCATCGCGCGGAAAGTGGGGTACGCCAACGCCTTCGCGTTGAGCGTGGCGTTCAAGCGGGTGCGCGGCACCCGGCCCAGTGAGCACCGGGCCACCCGGGACGAAAGCGTTGACGTCGCGTCCTGAAAGCACTTCCCCGCGAACCGCCCACCGAACCGGGGTGGACCTGGCAGGGTGGGGCCATGAACGAGTTCCCGCTGGATCCGCCCCCGCACGAACGCCGGTGGGTCGAAGTCGTGCGTGAGCTGGCGGGTGGGTTCGCCAGGACCGCCGCCGAGCGTGACGTGACGGCCGAGTTGCCGCGCGAGAACCTGGAGGCGTTGCACGCCAGCGGGTTGGACGCGGCGCTGCTGCCCGCTTCCCTCGGCGGGGAGGGGCTGAGTTACCGCTGCTACGGCGAGGTCGTGCGGACCATCGGTGCCGCGTGCCCGTCGACGGCGTGCATCTGGGTGATGCACATCGGCGCCGGGGTCGGGCTCGCGGAGTTGTCGGGGCCGGACATGGCCCGGTTCTACGCGGACGAGTTGATCGCCGGGCGGCGCTTCGCGAACGCGTTGTCCGAGCCAACCGGGGGCAACCGGTTCCTGTTCCCGTCGCAGACCGCGCACCCGGCCGAGGGCGGTTTCCTGTTCTCCGGCGCGAAGCGGTTCGCCTCCGGCTGCGAGATCGCCGACCACTTCCTGCTCAACGTGCTCATCGACGGCGAACCGGCGTTCTTCGGCGTGCCGCGTGACGACACCATGTCGCTGAACCCGATGTGGGACGCGATGGGCCTGCGGGCCAGCCGCAGCCAGCAGATCGAGTTCACCGGCACCCTGCTGCGCGCCGGGCACCGCTGCCCGCCCTCCGGCCCGCGCCCCAACCACATCGCCGCGGGACTGGCGTTCCTCTCCCTCGGGCTGGCCGACGCCGCGCTGGCCGAAACCATCGCCTTCACCCGGCGGCGCACCCTGCCCCCGCACGGTGTTCCGCTGGCGGACAAGGAGGCCGTGCAGGTCAAGGTGGCCGAAGCCCACATCCGCCTGGAAGCCGCCACCGCCTACGCGCAGAAGATGACCCTGCACGCCGACACGGGTGATCCGGCGTTCCTGGAGTCGTCGATGGTGGCCAAGGTGCTGGCCAACGGGGTGGCCCGCGACATCGCCGCGCTGGGGCTGGAAACGGCCGGGGGCAACGGTTACCTGAAGCCGTCGCCGTTCGAGCGGTTCGTGCGCGACGCGTGGGCTGGGCACCTGATGGCGCTGTCGCCGGAGGTCATCCACGGGATGCTGGGCGCGCGACTGCTGGCATCACCAGGATGAGCAGGCCGGCGATCGCGATGGCCGCGCGGGGGCCGGTGAGCGCGCCGAGCAGGCCCCACAACGCGGTCGTCGCGGCGACGGTGGCCTTGCTGGTGACCGACCACGCCGAGAGCGTGCGCGCCACCCGGTCCGCGGGCAGCTGTTCGAGCCGGTAGGTGGCGAACACCGGGTTGAACACGCCGATGCAGGTGATCAGGCCCAGCTCGACCACCATCACCAGCAGCAGCCCGGTGGGTCCCGGGTGGACCAGGGCCAGGCCCACCGGCCAGCACACGCGCAGCAGGCCCGCGGTGCGCAGGACGCGGCCCCGGCCGAACCGCCGGACCAGCGGGCGGGACAACCGCGAGCCGAGCAGGCCGCCGAGGCACGGCACGGCGAACGCGACGCTGTAGTGCCACGGTGCGAAGCCGAGGTCGCCGAGCATGAGCACGGCCAGTGGGGGCGCGGCGGCCATGATCAGGCTGTTGACCAGGATGGTGTTGACGAACAGCGGGCGCAGCCCGGTGTGGGTGAGGATGAAGCGCCAGCCGTCGAGCAGGTCCCGGGCGCGCAACCGGGGGCCGGGTGCGGGCCGGGGTTCGCCGCCGCCGATCGCGCGCAGGCCCAGCGCCGAGAGCAGGTAGCTGACCGCGTCGGCGGCGACGGCGGTGAGCGGGCCGAACAGGCCGATGGCGGCGGCGCCGAGCGGGGGGCCGAGCACGGTGGCCGTCCAGGTGGTGCCTTCGAACCGCCCGCTGGCCACCAGCAGGTCCGCCGGTGGCAGCAGGGTTTTCAGGTAGGCGCCGCTGGCGGCCTGGAAGGTGATGTCGGCCGCGGCCACGGCCATCGACACGAGCACCAGCTGGGTGAAGGTCAGCCCGCCGAGCGCGTGGGCCACCGGCACGCTGAGCAGGGCGGCGAACCGGACCAGATCGGTGCCGATCATCACCGGCCGCTTGCGGCGGAAGTCCACCCACGGCCCGAGCGGCACCGCCACCAGCGCACCGGCCACCAGCCCGGCCGCGGCCAGCAGCGACACCGCGGCCGCGCCGGCGTGCAGCACGGTGATCGCGACCATGGTGAACGCGTGCAGCGCGATCATCGTGCCGAACGTGCTCACCGCGTAGGAAGCCCACAACCACCCGAACCGCCGCCCCAGTCGTTCCGCCACGCGGTGATCAAAGCGATCGGCGGCTCCCCGGAGCAAACAACCACCGGCTGTCGGCCGACAACTCGGTTGCCTCGCGGCCGGACCGCGGTGACGCTGGGGGCGTGCCGAAGTTGACGGTGGCGACCTGCCAGTTCCCGGTGAGCGCGGACATCGCCCGCAACGCCCGCCACATCGAGCGGCAGTTGCGCACCGCGCACCAGCGGGGGCCCGGGTCGCGCACTTCCCGGAGTGCGCGCTGTCGGGTTACGCGGTCACCGATTTCGACAGCCACGACGGCTTCGACTGGGCTGCCCTGGAGAACGCGGTGTTCCGCGTCATGGAGCTGGCCGCGGAGCTGCGGGTGTGGGTGGTGCTCGGTTCGGGGCACCGGCTCGGCGGCGAGCACAAGCCGCACAACAGCCGGTACGTCATCGACGACGCCGGGCAGCTGGTGGACCGCTACGACAAGCGGTTCTGCGCTTCGGTCGACCTGGTGCACTACTCCCCCGGTGACCACCCGAGCGTGTTCACCGTCGACGGGGTCCGCTGCGGCGCGCTGATCTGCTACGAGTACCGGTTCCCCGAGCTGTACCGCGAGTACCGGCGAGACGGCGTCGAGCTGGTGTTCCATTCGTTCCACGCGGCGAACGTGCCCGCCGGTGAGCCGGCCGGCCGGCCGTACCCGGCGGCCACCGCGGCCCCGTCGATGATCGCCGCGGCCGCGGCCAACCACGTCTGGATCAGCTGCCCGAACTCGTCGGCACCGCAGAGCTGCTGGGGCGCGTTCTTGGTGCGGGCCGACGGCATCGTCACCGGGCGGCTGCCGCGCAACCGCGCCGGGGTGCTGGTGTCCGAAGTGGACACCGAAGCGCCGCTGTACGACTCGACCGCGCAGTGGCGCGACCGCGCGATGACCGGGGTGCTGCACAGCGGCACAGCGGCGAGCTGGTCGACGACCCGCGTTCGCGGGAGCGCACCCGACTCCTCCGCTCCTGAGCCGTTCCCCTGGCACAATCTGAGCGGTGAAGTACCTGATCCTGATCTACGGCAATCCGGAGTCGCGGGCGCTGTGGCAGTCCTTCTCGGCCGAGCAGCAGGCCGAGGGCTGGGGCGCCTACGAAGCACTGGACCGGGACCTGCGTGCCTCGGGGGAGCTGGTCGTCACCGAACCGCTCGACCAGGGGCGCGCCACCCGGGTGCGGGCGCGCGAGGGCCGGGTGATCGCCACCGACGGGCCGTTCGCCGAGGCCAAGGAGCAGCTCGCCGGGTTCTACCTGGTCGACTGCGCCGACGAGCAGCGGGCCATCGAGATCGCCGCCAAGGTGCCCGAGGCCGAGTTCGGCCTGGTCGAGGTGCGCCCGGTGCTGACGGCCATGCCCGGGATGGACGGGTGATCGAGGACCTGCTGCGCGAACTGGCGCCGCGGGTGCTGGGGGCGCTGGTGCGCCACCACGGCGATTTCGGCGCGTGTGAGGACGCGGTGCAGGAGGCGTTGCTCGCGGCCGCGGTGCAGTGGCCGGAGCAGGGGGTGCCGTCGAACCCGAAGGGCTGGCTGATCACCGTCGCCTCCCGCCGGTGGACCGAGCAGTGGCGCAGCGACACCGCGCGCCGCCGCCGCGAGCAGGCCGTGCACTCCCAGGCCCCGGCCGAGCCGGCGGTCGTGCCGGGTACCGACGACACGCTGACGCTGCTGTTCCTGTGCTGCCACCCGTCGCTGACCCCGGTTTCGCAGGTGGCGCTGACGCTGCGCGCGGTGGGCGGGCTGACCACCGCCGAGATCGCGCGGGCGCTGCTGGCCCCGGAAGCGACCGTGGGCCAGCGCATCAGCCGGGCCAAGAAGCAGATCAAGGCGAGTGGCGCCCGGTTCCGGCTGCCCACGCGGGACGAGCACGCCGATCGGCTGGCCTCGGTGCTCGGCGTGCTGTACCTGGTCTTCACCGAGGGCCACACCGCCAGTTCCGGTGCCGAACTGCAGCGGGTGGACCTGAGCGGTGAGGCGATCCGGCTGACCCGGCAACTGCACGCGAGCCTGCCGGACGACGGCGAGGTCACCGGGCTGCTGGCGTTGATGCTGCTGACCGACGCGCGCCGCCCCGCCCGCACCCGCGCCGACGGCGCCCTGGTGCCGCTGTCCGAACAGGACCGTTCGCTGTGGTCGGCGGACCTGCTCGCCGAGGGCACCGCGTTGCTCACCGGGGCGCTGGCGGCCGCGCCGATCGGGCCGTACCAGCTGCAGGCCGCGATCGCGGCCGTGCACGGGGAGGCCGCCACGGCCGAGGACACCGACTGGCCGCAGATCCTCACCCTCTACGGGTTGCTGCACACGTGCGCGCCGGGGCCGATGGTCACGCTCAACCGGATCGTCGCGCTGGCCATGGTCGAGGGCCCGCGGGTGGCGCTGGCGCGGCTGGCCGAAGCCGAGGCCGAACCCGCGCTGGCCGGGCACCACCGGCTCGCCGCGGTCCGCGCGCACCTGCTGGACCTGGCCGGTGCGCACGAGCAGGCGCGTGCGCACTACCGTCTCGCCGCGGCGAGCACGCTCAGCGAGCCGGAACGGCGTTATCTCGAAGACAAGGCAGGAGCCCGATGACCATCGACAAGATCGCCTGGATCCACCTGCGCGACGGCAAGATCCTGGGTGCCCGCTCACGCGGCCGGGACACCTACTACCTGCCCGGCGGCAAGCGCGACCCCGGCGAAACCGATCTGCAGACCCTCGTCCGCGAGGTCGAAGAGGAGCTCGCGGTGACCATCGTGCCGGCCAGCGTCGCCCCGGCGGGCACGTTCAGCGCGCAGGCGCACGGCAAGGACGCCGGGGTCGAGGTGCGGCTGACCTGCTACACCGCCGACTACGAGGGCACGCTGCGGGCCAGCCAGGAGATCGAGGAGATCGACTGGCTGGCCTACGCCGACCGCGACCGCGTCTCCCCCGCCGCCCGGCTCGTCTTCGACCACCTGCACGAGGCCGGGCTGCTCAGCTGAGCGCCGCCCGCCGCCGCTTCGGCATCGCGGCGCCAGCCCGGCGATCACCCAGGCCGCTCGCAGTTCGTCGTCGAGCGCGGTCAGCTCACGCATGAGCGGTTCGAGCACCCCGGGCGGGGGCGGGCTGCTGGGTGTTGCGATCGGCATCCGGCGGTGCCTGCGGTCCCCGGTAGGGCAGGGTCTGGCTGTAGACCACGTTCGTGGTGGTGCTGCCGAACTGCGCCAGGTCGTCCACCAGCGCTTCGAGGTGCGCCATCGAGCCCGCGGCGATCTTGAGCGTGTAGCAGTCGTCGCCGGTGGTGCGCAGGCATTCGAGGATTTCCAGGCGTTGGCCGAGCAGTTCGTGCAGCGGGCCGTGCTTGCTGCCGGGGTACTTCAGCCGGACCACGGCGAGCACCGGGTAACCCGCCTTGCCCAGGTCGACGGTGGCGCGGTAGCCGGTGATCACCCCGGCGTGCTCGAGCCGTTTGACCCGCTCGGTGGTGGCCGAGGCGCTGAGGTTGACGCGCTTGCCCAGTTCGGTGAGCGGGATCCGGCCGTCCCGCTGGACCTCGACCAGGATGGCCCAGTCGGTCGCGTCGAGATTCTCGGTCATCGGCCGAAGATACCGGCAGATCCACGGCCGTGGCGTCGATACGCCGGGAGGAAGCCCTTCCCCGCCGGAGGGTGCCGCTCCTAGCCTTGAGCCGTGCAGATCGGAGTCAACGTTCCCAACTTCGGGCCCGGTACCGACCCCGGCGGCCTGCGTGCCTGGGCGCAGCTGGTCGAGGGTCTCGGGTACCACCTGCTGATGGTGTCCGACCACGTGGTGATCACCCCGGACGTGGCCGAGCAGTACCCGCCGCCGTTCTACGAGCCGTTCACCACGCTGTCGTGGCTGGCCGGGCAGACCAGCCGCGTGCGGCTGGGCACCACCGTGCTGCTGGCGCCGTACCGCCACCCGCTGCTGACCGCGCGGATGGCGGCCAACCTCAACGAGTTCAGCGGCGGCAGGCTGGTGCTGGGCATGGCCGTGGGCTGGGCGCGGCAGGAGTTCGAGGCGCTGGGGGTGCGCTACGAGCGGCGGGGCAGGCTGACCGACGAGTACCTGCGGGCGATGCGGGCCGCGTGGGAGCACAAGGACGACTACCGCACCGAGCAGATCCCGATCTGGATCGGGGGCAACAGCGACGCCGGTATCCGGCGGGCCGCGCGCCTCGGCGACGCGTGGCACCCGCTGCGCAACACCATGGCGTACCTGCGTGACGGGCTGGGCCGGTTGCGCGAGGCCGCCGACGCCGAAGGCCGCCCGGTGCCGGCGTTCGCGCCGCGGATCATCCTGCGCCTGACCGACGCGCCGAGCACCGGCCCCGAGCGGCTGGCCGGTGAGGGCACGATCGAGCAGATCGTGGCCGATCTGGAGCAGTTGCGGGAACTCGGCGCGGACACCGTGGTGCTCGACCCCTTCGGCGGGGATCCCGAGGAGACCCGCCACCCGCAGACCGCCTGGCACGCGCTCGCGGCCGTGGCCGACAACTGGGAGTTGCGATGATCGACGAAGACCTGCTGCGCCGGGCGATCGGGCTGGCGGCCAAGGCCCGTGCGGGCGGCAATCCGCCGTTCGGTTCGCTGCTGGCCGGGCCGGACGGCACGGTGCTCGCCGAGGACCACAACACCACGCTCACCGACGGTGACATCACCGCGCACCCGGAACTCAAGCTGGCCCGGTGGGCGGCCCAGCACCTGGACCCGGCCACCGCGGCGGCGACCACCCTCTACACCAGCTGCCAGCCGTGCGGCATGTGCGCCGGTGCGCTGGAACGCTCGGGGCTGGGGCGGGTGGTGTACGCCCTGTCGAACGAGCAGCTGCTCGCCCTCAAACCCGGGGGTGGTTTCACGCCCGTGCCGCAGGAAGGCCCCGCCCTGCACGACGAAGCCCGGGTGCCGGTAGCGGGCTACTACTGAGCGGGGCCTTCGGGCGGGCGGTGCCAGGTGGCTCGGGCTGTGGAGCCAGGTTCTCGAGCAGGCCGGCAGCGTGGGCGGGCGCCGGGATCGGCGGTGGCCCGGGTTACTGGACCAGGCCCTCGATCAGGCGGACGGCGTGGGTGGCGTCGGGCAGGGTGGCGATTTCGTCGCGCAGGGCGGTGGCGGCTTCCCGGTGGCCGCCACCGTGCAGGACCTCCTGGACGGCTTCGGCGATGTCGGCGGGGGTCGCGGTCAGTGGGTCGAGCACGCGCGCCACGCCGAGCTGGGTGCAGCGTTCGGCGTTGTGCGGCTGGTCGGCGCCCATCGGCAGCAGCACCATCGGCAGCCCGTGCGCCAGTGCGCCGAGCACGCTGCCGGACCCGCCGTGGGACACCACCGCCGCGCAGTGCGGCAGCACGCTCGCCTGCGGCACGTACTGCTCGATGCGCACCGAGGCCGGCTGCGGCCCGAACTCGCCGGGGTCGATGTGGGGGCCGACGGTCATCACCACGTTGACCGGCAGCGTGCGCAGTCCGGTGAGCACGCGGCCGAACAGGTCACCGGATTCGGTGTTGAACACGGTGCCGAGGGTGAAGTAGACCGTCGGGGCGTCGGTGCGCAGCCAGTCCGGGGCGGGGCCGCTCGGGGCGAGCGGGTCGAGGGTGAGCGGCTGCGCGGCCGGCGGCAGCGGGAACGCCGGGTCGCGGTAGCTGGGCGGGAACGGCGACAGCACCAGGTTCGCTTCGAGCATCGCCATCTCCGGATCCGGCGCGAGCCCGTGACGTGCCCGCAGTTCGTTGAGCGGTTCACCGACCAGGCCGGGGCGGATCAGGGACCCGGCGGCGATGACCAGCACGGTGGCGTGCGGCAGGCCGAGGCTTTCCGCGGCGACCACGGCACCGAAGTCGGCTTCGTCGCGCACCACCACGTCGGGGCGCCAGTCCCGGCACAGCTCGATCAGCAGGGGGCAGCGTTCACCCGCGACCCGGCGTGCGTAGCCCTCACGCAGCGCGCGTTCCTCCTCGGCGAGGTCGATCGCCGCCAGCGGAAGGCGTTCGCGGTCGCCGAAGGTGTCGCCGCCGGTGTCGAAGGCGGTGAAACCGGCGGCCCGCACGGTGTCCTGGAGTGCCGGTTGCCCGGCGAAGGCGACCGTGTGCCCGGCGGCTTCGGCGGCCCTGGCGATCGGCACGAGCGGGTTGAAGTGGCCGGTGCCCCCGGCGAAGGTGAACAGGATGCGCACCGGCTCGATCCTGGCAGAGTCAGCCGTAGAAGGTGGCCGGGTCGATCAGGGCGAGCGGGATGCGACCGGTGCCGTGGACCGGGTTGCCGGTGGTGAGCCCGCGCAGCACCACGGCCAGGCGGGGGCGTTCGTCCAGCCGGCGGGACACCTCGTAGAAGGTGGCCAGCGCGTGCAGGCACGGGTTCCTGCGCTGGGTGCAGTCGCACTCGGCGCGGACCTGGCCCAGTCCGGGCAGATCGGCGTGCGCGGTGTCGGGGAGGTCGTCGCCGCGCAGTTGCGCGTGGGCGCGGTCGAGGGTGGTGGCGTCCCACCGCGGCACGGTGATCCGCACCCGGTGCCCGTCGACCGCGGCGGTGATCTCACCGGGGCCGAGGTCCAGGTCGCGGACCTGGTCGCGGCGGGCCAGCGAACGGGCTTTGGGCAGGCGCGAGTCCGGCCGGGTGACCGAGGTGGGCTCGGCCAGGCGCACCCAGTCGCGGCCCCAGGCGGTGACGCCGAATCCGCCGCTCATCGTCGCGGCCCCGGTTCGAGCACCGCGCGCAGCCGTTCGTCGGACAGCTTCGCCAGATCGTTGTCGATGGAGCGGGTTTCGCCGGTGGCGATACCGGCCAGGTCCCGTTTCCCGGCGTGCAGTTCGGCGATCGTCTCCTCCAGCGTGCGTTCGGTGAGCAGGGTGTGCACGGTGACCGCGCGGGTCTGGCCGATGCGGTGCGCGCGGTCGCTGGCCTGGTCCTCGACCGCGGGGTTCCACCAGCGGTCGTAGTGCACGACGTGGGTGGCCCGGGTCAGGTTGAGCCCGAACCCGGCCGCGCGCAGGCTCAGTACCAGCACCGGTGGGGCGTGCTCGTCCTCCTGGAACCGGCTGATCAGCTGCTCGCGGGCGGCGATGGGCAGTCCGCCGTGCAGGAACGGCGCACCGAGGTGGCGGCCGAGCATCTCGCCGGTTTCGCGGTACTGGGTGAACACCAGCGCCCGATCGCCGTTGTCGGCGATCTCGGTGAGCATTTCGGTGACGCGGTCGAGTTTGCCCGAGCGGCCGTCGAGCTGGTCGGCGGTGGGTTCGGGGTGGTTGCAGAGCTGCTTGAGCCGGGTGAGCAGGGCCAGGACGCGGCCGCGCCGCTCGATGCCGGAGCCCAGGCCGTCGCGGAAGGCGTCGTCCAGGCTGGCGCGGTAGCGGCGTTCCTGCTCGGCGGTCATCCGGCAGACCACGGTGAGTTCGAGCTTCGGCGGCAGTTCCGGGGCGACCTCGCTCTTGCGGCGGCGCAGGATGTGCGGTCCGACGATTTCGTGCAGGCGTGCGGCGGCCGCGGTGGACCGGCGTTGCTCGACGGCGGTGGCGAAGCGGCGGCGGAACCGCGCGCGGGTGCCGAGCAGGCCGGGATTGGTGAAGGCGAACAGCGACCACAGCTCGTCGAGCCGGTTCTCCACCGGGGTGCCGGTCATCGCGATCCGGAGCCGGGCGTCGAGCGTGCGGGCGGCTCGCGCGGTCTGGGAGTCGGGGTTCTTGATCTGCTGGGCTTCGTCGAGCACCACGACGTCCCAGCGGGTGGCGGCGAGTCGTTCGGCGTCGGCACGCAGGCGGCCGTAGCTGGTCAGCGTGACCGACTCGCCGAGTCCGGGGGCGAAGCGGGCGAGTTCGCGGGACCAGTTGCCCAGCAGCGAGGTCGGGCAGACCACCAGGTGCGGGCCGGGGCGGGCGGCGAGCAGGGCGATGGCCTGCACGGTTTTGCCGAGGCCCATTTCGTCGGCGAGCACGCCGCCACCGTCGGCGGCCTGCAGCCAGGCCACCCCGGCGCGCTGGTAGGGCCGCAGGGTGAGGCCGCCGGTGACCAGGCTGCGGCGGGCCGCGTCGACGGTGGCGCGGGCGGACCAGATGGTGGTGCCGTCCAGGCCCAGTGCCGCGTGACCGGCGGTGGGCAAGGGCAGTTCGTCCGCCGGGTCACCGGCGCGGAACGCGGCCGCGATGCGGGCCCAGGCGTGGAGCGACTCCCCCGCTTCGGGACGCGGGGTCCACGCGGCGAGTGCGGTGATCGCCGGTTCCGGCGCGACCAGGACGGCGGGGACCTCGGCGGGGACCACTTCGCCGTGCACCGGGAGCGCGAGGCGCAGGTTCGCCGGTTCGCCGCCGGGCAGACCGGCCGAAGACACGCCGGCCGCTGGATTGTCAACCCCCCACCAGGCGAACTGTTCGGCTTCCACGACAAAACAGGCTTGCAGCCGCCCCGGCAGCACTAGGGTCATCAGCCGGACAGCTTAGCGACGATCCGACCGGAGTGCTCGTGCCTGCCGAAATCACCCTGCGGGAGTGGTCCGCCGACGACGCCGACTGGTACGTGGGCCAGATCGCCGACCCGGACATCCGCCGGTTCACCACCGAACCGGCCACGTTGACCGCGGACCGGTTCCGGGCCGCGCTCGACCGGCTCACCGGTTCCGACGACGAACTCGGTTTCGTCGCGGTGGACGCGGACTCCGGGCAGCGGCTGGCCAACGTCGCGGCCCTGCGCAACGGTGACACCGCGGTGGTGAGCTACTGGGTGAGCGCCGGCGCCCGCGGCCGGGGGGTGGCGACGCGGGCGCTGGAGGAGTTGTGCGCCCGCGCGCTGGACCGGTGGCCGATCACCGAACTGCGGCTCTACACCCACGCCGAAAACCTCGGTTCGCAGCGGGTCGCGGAGAAGGCGGGCTTCCACCGGATGGAGGGCATGCCTTCGGTGCGTGAGGTCTACGGGCAGAAGTGGCCGGTGCGCTGGTTCGAGCGGCTGCGCTGAGCATCGTGGGGCCCGGCCCTCGCCCCGCTTGGCCGGCTTCTTGTCCGGCGCCCGGTTGCCTGAGTTCTCATGGTGCTGGTGAGGGCGCCGAGCCGGGTGGTCACCGGGCTTGGCGCTGCGGGTGACTGGGCAGAGTGCTCAGCTGGCGGATCGTTGGGTCCCGCAGATCGGTCAGTACGGCTTCCGGAGGCATCGGCGCGGAACGGTTGCGCGAGTGCCACTCGTGCGAGCAGGTCAGAACGGCCGTTGCCCGGGTCCTCGCGGTACCGGTGGGGGCGGGGGGGGGGGGGGGGGAGGGGGGGGGGGGGGGGGGGGGGGGGGGGGGGGGGGGGGGGGGGGGGGGGGGGGGGGGGGGGAAAATCAGTTAGCTCTCCGCCCGAC
>NZ_JBWKKF010000042.1:28573-30480 GCF_056431745.1 Amycolatopsis sp. NPDC045836
CGTTAACAGCCTCTCCCCACAGACCCCCCCCCCCCCACTCCCCCCCCCCCCCCCCCCCCCCACCCCCACCCCCCCCCCCCCCCCCCCCCCCCCCCCCCCGCTGCGGGTGGCGGAGCAGGGTGTTCAGGTGGCTGGCCGGAGGCCGGTCAGCCACCTGCTGTATCAATTGATCGATGAGGTGGACGTGCAGGCGCGTGCGGCGATCAACTCCGGTCGGCCCGGCCGCCGGGCACCGTGTCCACTGCGGTCACCGCTGCTGTCCCGCGGGCGGCTGGTACGGCATTACTCGGGGCCGCTCCGGTGGGGCGAGTAGCCCGTCGCCGAGCCAGAACGGGGCTTCGGCGGCGAACTGGCGCACGTGCTCGGTGAGCTCGCCGATCTGCTGCTGTCGCTCGGCTGGGCTCACGCGGCTGGTGCTGCCGTCGGGATAGTGCAGGGTGTGGGTGGTGGCGGGGCCGCCGCTGAGCAGCACGGCAGCGACGTGCGGCAGGCCGCTGGGCATGGCGGCGACGAGGTGGTCGCGGGAGAGGGCCACCACGGCGTTAACGACGCGTTTCCAGTCGGCGACCTGGAGCCAGAGGTTACCGCCATCGAGTTCGAAGGTGAGGGTCGCCAGCGGCACGACCTCGCCGCGTACGCGGCCGGGCGCCTCGGTCAGGCATCGGTAGATCCGCCCGCTCTCGGGCTGGGGCAGCGCGGGGAACCGGGGGCGCGGCGTGCACGATCGTGGCGTTGATCAGCGGCGCTTGCGGCGGTCCCTGATACGGCTCGTGCAGGGCCAGGAAGTACACACATCGTGAACGGTCGTGTCGGTGCTTATACAACGCGCCGCAGCGAGGCGGTGGAGGCCGGTACGGCGCGCCCGCCAGGTTCGCCCGGTCAGCGCCGCGAACGTGCACCAGATGCAAATGCGGGAACCAGGCTCAACTTTGAGCGGGAATATTCCTGCAGATCACGACCACGTCGGCGTCAGGCAGCTGGGTGCGCAACTTGGCCACCGCCTGGCAGGCGGGCAGGACTTTCGCCGGGAAACACGCACCACGATGCCGGGATTGCTCCGTGTTGGTGAACGCCGCCAGGCCACGCACTCTCGAACCCGGCACAACCGGCCGGCACCGGGTGCACTGGGCCGGGGTGCGGCCCTGGTGTGGCCAGGCCCGCACCCCGATGACGACCTGATGCTATTTACAGCACCTCGACACTCATCCTGCGGAAACCGTCCCAGGTCCGTGTAGAGCCCGGGACAATCGGCGCCCAAGCGCCCTCGCACTTCAACGATTTCTCGTAAACATAGATTCCTTTATTAGTGTTGTTCTTGATTGTCACTTGGTCGTGATCTGGAATCATGTAACAGCCTTTCGGATTATCGTATTCCGTGCCGTTGATGACGATGTTTCCATCGTCGGCATTAGCGCTGCCTGTACACAGGATCAACGCGGCGGCCATGGTCACAGCTACGGCAGTGAACCGATCTCGCATTATTCTCCCTTTCGCATCTCGACAATGGGCCGTCAGCGACGACCGAACGACAAGCTTCGGATTCCACGACTGGTGCCGGTGATGCCAGTAGCTACGAAAGTCACCCAAAAGAGGGCAAGTGCCGTCTCGACGCTGAGGTTCTAAACGGTCGAAGCAACCAGCACCCCGAGGCCGCCAGGCGGTCACGTAAGGGCACGGCACTGGCCGACTCGCCGCGGAGGGCGTCGCCGACCGTGCCCGGGTCCGCTCGGTTCGACCAAGACCTCCGCAGGATCCGCACCCTCGGAGTATTGATTTAGAGTTCCTAACAAAGTCGTGCGACGTGTCGCCAGTAGATGATGCAGGTGGCCAAGCCGAGGAAGGCTTCGTGGATGTCGTCGCGGCGCTCCCAGCGGATGCGCAGGCGTTTCATGCCGTGGTACCAGGCG
>NZ_JBWKKF010000043.1:0-27841 GCF_056431745.1 Amycolatopsis sp. NPDC045836
CAGCTCGCGGCCGTCAGCTCAGCTCGGGCACCGCTTCGGCCCGCTGAGCTTCCGGCTGCGTCATCAGGTCACAGCCGCGGTCCCGGAGTAGTCCTCTGCCGGACCGCCCGGCACTCTGGGTTCCGGCGTACTGCTCCTGGCGACGGCACCGGCGGAGGGCGCCCTTCACCGAGCTGGCCAGCGAGGCTTCGGCTGCGGCCACACCCACGGTTCGCCAGCTCAGATCATGGGGTCTGACTCACGGTGCAGCCGCCTATGACCGCGCCACCGACGCGGCGTCGTCCGACTCGGACGACGCCGAATACCAACGGCGGCAGCTTGAGGCCTTCCGCGCGTTGCGTCCCCGCACTGGCTGTGGTCACGCCCAGCGTTCGGTCCGGCGCCATTCGAGTTCGTGGACCAGCGCGCCCTGGCCGGCGTCCGGTGGCGGGGTGCGGAGAACGAGCCGGTCGCCGGCGAGGGTGTAGTGGCGGATCTGCTCTTGGCCGGACCAGTTGGGAACAGGGCGGAGGTCACCTGGTGCACGAGGTAGCCGTCCTCGATCTCGTAGGCGCCGGTGTGGGCGACGTAGGTGGAGTAGGCGGCCGCCCGGTCTACCGAGCGGGTTGTTCCCGGGCACCGCGGGTCGCTCGTCCGCCCATGGGTGGCCGGACATCCAGCCGCCGGACGTGCAGAGCACGCTGCCGCCGGCGTGCTCGCCGAAGGGGTGCAGCACCGTCCCGCCGGGACCGGTGACCTGCCAGCGCATCCGCTCCCACCGGCCCACGATGTCGTTCACGGGTGGCACCGCATCAACTCGCGGCCGTCACGCCGGCCTGGTGCCACCAGGGGTAGGGCACGCCGAACAGCTTGTTGACCAGTACGGCAAGCCCGGCGAGCAACACCACGCCGGCCAGGATGGCGACCAGGTGCGACGGGGTGTGCAGCAGGCCGAGCGCGATGATCAGGGTGGTCGCCCCGGCTGGTGGGTGCGGGGTGCCGAGCGCGGCCATCGCCGCGCAGGTCAGGCTCAGTGCCAGTGCCGCGGCCCCGACCCGGGCCCAGCTGGGGTGGGTCAGGTCCGGGGCGGCGGTGAGCAGGCCCGTGGTGGCGAGCCCGGCCAGTCCGGCGAGCACCCCGGCCAGGTGCCCGAGCACGGTGTTGCGCGGGCTGGCCGCCGGTGCCGCTGGGGTGGTGAACACCAGGTACGCGGTGGGGCCCAGTGAGGGGAACAGCAGCGGTGCCCCGCTGAGCACGGCGCACAGGCCGATGAGCACGATGCAGCCGAACGCGCTCAGTGCCGCGTATGCGGCGCGCCGCCCCCGGTTCATTCCCAGCCGCGGCGCGGGTTGCGAGTGCCGACCCGGCCGGGCTCGCGGCGCCGGTAGACCACGTAGGGCCGCAAGAGGTACCGCACCGGCGCGCTGAAGGCGTGCACCAGCCGCGAGAACGGCCACAGCGCGAACAGCACCATGCCCAGTGCGGTGTGCAACCGGTAGTCCAGCGGTGCCGAGGCCATCAGCTCCGGCTGGGGGTCCAGCAGCAGGATGCCGCGGAACCACGGCGCGACCGTCTCGCGGTAGTCGTACCCGCCGCGGATGCCGTTGTCCACCACCGTGGTGGCCAGTCCGGCGAGCACCACCAGCACGAGCACCACGTACACGAACCGGTCGCTGACCGAGGTGGACCGTCGCACCGCGGGCACCCGCAGCCGCCGCCACAGCAGCATGCCGAGCCCGCCGAGCGCGACCACCCCGGCGAGCGTGCCGAGCCCGAGGGAGACCAGGTGGTAGTCGTGCTCGGTGAGCCCGGCGAACTCGGTGACCCCCTTGGGCACCCCCAGCCCGAGCACGTGCCCGCCGAGCACCATGAGCAGGCCGGCGTGGAACACCGGGCTGGCCACCCGCAGCAGCCGTGACTCGTGCAGCTGACTGGAGCGGCTGGTCCAGCCGAACTTGTCGTGCCGGTAGCGCCAGACGGTGCCGCCCGCCAGCAGGACGATCGCCGCATAGGGCGCGGCACCCCAGAGCAGCAGGTCGAATCCGGAACTCATCGGCCACCTCCGGCGCGCGGGAACGGGTCGAGGCCGACCAGCTCGACCGGCGGATCGGCGGGCGGCGTGGCGGGGGCGGGCGGCAGCGTGGCCAGCACCGCGGCCACCGTGCCGCGATAGGGGGTGTCCGGGGTGGACAGGTGCCGGTGCAGCAGGTCCACCGCCGGGCGCAGGCGGGTGAGCACCGGCGCGGCCGCGGCGGGACCGGCTGCCGCGGCGAACTCCAGCACCAGCGGCAGGAAGTCGGGCAGCTCGTTCTCGGCCGGGGCGAACCCGTGCGTGCGGTAGAACCGGCGCAGGCCAGCCAGCGTTTCGCCGCGGCGGCGGGTGTCGCCGTCGAGGAACCAGCTCAGGTGCAGGGTTCGCCGGGGTTTGCCGTCGAAGACCTCGATGTAGTGCGCGGCCAGCGCGCCGGGGTCGCCGTTGTCCAGGTAGTCGACGGTCTCGACGAGTTCGGCGGGGCCGGAAATCTCGGCCAGGCAGGCACGCAGCAGCCCGAGCTTGCCCAGCACGGCTTCGTCGGGGTATTGCAGGCACCAGCCGGCGACCTGCCACAGGGGCACGGGGTTGCGCGTCACCGGTCGTTGCCCAGCGTCGGGAACAACGCGTCCGGGCGGGCGCCGGCGTCCCAGCTGGCGAGGTCCACCGCGGACCCACTGGACGCACCGCCCATACCGGGTCCGCCGTCGGTGTCGAGGCTGCACCGGGTGGCGACGGCCTCCAGGTCGTGGGCCTGACCGATGCCCGCGGTCGGGATGACGTAGCGCTCGTCGTACTTGGCCAGCGCGAGCAGCCGGTGCATGGCGAAAAGCTGTTCGCCGGTCAGGCCGACCGAAGCGGGGATGTCCTCGTCGGTCTCCTGCCCGAGGTTGACCGCGCGCAGGTACGACCGCATGGCGGCCAGGCGGCGCAACGACCGCCGGACCGGTGCCACATCGCCCGCGGTGAACAACTCGGCCAGGTACTCCACCGGGATCCGCAGCGCGTCGATGGCACCGAAGAGGTTGCCGCGGTGCTCGCCGTCGTGCCCGGTACCGCTGAGCGCGTCGACCACGGGCGACAGCGGCGGGATGTACCAGACCATCGGCATGGTGCGGTATTCCGGGTGCAGCGGCAGCGCCAGCCGGTAGTCGTGGATCAGCTGGTACACCGGGGACCGCTGGGCCGCGGTGAGCCAGTCGTGGGGGATACCGGCGGCTTCGGCGGCCCGCCGCACCGCCGGGTCGTGCGGATCGAGCAGCAGGTCGAGCTGCGCCGGGTAGAGGTCGTGCTCGTCGGGCACCGAGGCGGCTTCGGCGACGCGGTCGGCGTCGTAGAGCAGCACGCCGATGTAGCGCAGCCGCCCGACGCAGGTTTCCGAGCACACCGTGGGCTGACCGGCCTCCACCCTGGGGTAGCAGAAAGTGCACTTCTCGGCCTTGCCGGTCTTGTGGTTGAAGTAGACCTTCTTGTACGGGCAGCCGGTCACGCACATGCGCCAGCCGCGGCACCGGTCCTGGTCGACCAGCACGATCCCGTCCTCCACGCGCTTGTACATCGCGCCGGACGGGCAACTGGCCACACAGGACGGGTTGAGGCAGTGCTCGCAGATGCGCGGCAGGTAGAACATGAAGCTCTGCTCGAACTCGAACTTGATCTCGATGCCGAGTTCGTCGCGCAGCTTCTCGGCGATCGGGTCCTTCACGCCGTGCTCGGTGGACCCGCCGAGGTCGTCATCCCAGTTCGGCCCCCACGAAGGCTGTGCGGGGGCACCGGTGATGGCCGAGCGCGGCGCGGCGGTGGGCACGTCGTCGCCGAGCGGGGCTTCGATGAGGGTGGCGTAGTCGTAGGTCCACGGCTCGTAGTAGTCGGCGATCTCCGGCAGGTTCGGGTTGGCGAACAGCGAGCCGAGCCGCGTCAGCCGCCCGCCCGCGCGCAGCCGCAGCTTGCCCTTGGCGGTGCGCTCCCAGCCGCCCTTCCAGCGTTCCTGGTCCTCGTAGCGCCGCGGATATCCTTGCCCGGGACGGGTTTCGACGTTGTTGAACCAGGCGTACTCGGTGCCCGCCCGGTTGGTCCACGCCTGCTTGCAGGTCACCGAGCAGGTGTGGCAGCCGATGCACTTGTCCAGGTTCATCACCATGGCCAGTTGCGCCAGTACCCGCATCAGTAACGCACCTCCTGGGAACGGCGGCGGATCGTGGTGATCTCGTCGCGCTGGTTGCCGGTGGGGCCGAGGTAGTTGAAGCCGAAGGACAGCTGGGCGTAGCCGCCGATGAGATGGGTGGGTTTGAGCAGCAGCCGGGTCAGCGAGTTGTGCGTGCCACCGCGCTTGCCGGCCGCTTCGCTGCGCGGCACGTTCACCGCGCGGTCCTGGGCGTGGTAGAGGAACACGGTGCCCTCGGGCATGCGGTGGGACACGATCGCGCGGGCCACCACCACCCCGTTGCGGTTGACCGCCTCGATCCAGTCGTTGTCCTTGGCGCCGATGGCTGCCGCGTCGGCCGGGCTCAGCCAGATCGCCTGCCCGCCGCGGGAGAGCGTGAGCATGTGCAGGTTGTCCTGGTAGGTCGAGTGGATGGACCACTTGCTGTGCGGGGTCAGGTACCGGACGGTGACCTGGCCGCCGGCCGGCTCCCCGGTGAGCCGGTGCAGGTCCAGCGGTGGCCGGTAGACCGGCAGCGCCTCACCGAGTTCGTGCAGCCAGTCGTGGTCGAGGAAGAAGTGCTGGCGGCCGGTGAGCGTGTGCCACGGCTTGCCGTGCTCGACGTTGATCACGAACGCCGAGTACCGGCGGCCGCCGCTTTCGCTGCCGGACCACTCCGGGCTGGTGAGCACCGGAACCGGCCGGGCCCTGGTGTCGGCGAAGGAGACCCGCTTGCCTTCGTGCTCGGCCGCCAGGTGCGCCAGTTCGGTGCCGACCCGCTTTTCCAGGTCGCGGAAGCCCTGCGTGGCCAGCCGCCCGTTGGTGGTGCCGGACAACGCGAGCACCGCGTCCGCGGCGCGGATGTCGGTGTCGATCAGCGCCTGGCCCTGACCGGCTCCGGTGGTGGCGACGCCGTTCTTCGCGCGCAGCCAGTCCAGTTCTTCGCCGACGTCGTAGGTCACCCCCTTGCTGGTGGCGCCGAGCTTGTCCAGCAGCGGCCCGAGCGTGGCCAGTTTCGCCGCCACGGCGGGGTAATCGCGTTCCACGACGGTCAGCTGGGGCAGGGTGACGCCGGGGATCGGCTCGACGCCATCGTCACGCCAGTCACGCACGACTCCGCCCGGCTGCGCGGTTTCCGACGGCGTGTCGTGCGTCATCGGCGTGGCCACCAGATCCTTGCGGACGCCGAGGTGCGTCTCGGCGAGTTCGCTGAACCGCCGCGCGATCGCGTGGAAGGCCTCGAAATCGGTGCGGGTCTGCCACGGCGGGTCGACCGCGGCGTTGAACGAGTGCACGAACGGGTGCATGTCGGTCGAGGACAGGTCGTGCTTTTCGTACCACGTAGCGGCGGGCAGCACGAGATCGGCGAACAGCGTGGTGCTGGTCATCCGGTAGTCCAGCGCCAGCAGCAGATCCAGCTTGCCCTCGGGGGCGGTGTCGTGCCACCGCACCGACCTCGGCCGCGACCCCGGCGGCGCTTCGGCCCCGCGCACGTTCGCGTCGGTGCCCAGCAGGTGCCGCAGGAAGTACTCGTGACCCTTGGCCGACGAACCGAGCAGGTTCGACCGCCACACGGTGAGCACACGCGGCCAGTTCCGCGGTTCGTCCGGGTCCTCGGCGGCGAAGCCCAGCGTGCCCTCGCGCAGCCGGGTGGTGACGTGCCGGACCGGGTCGGCCCCGGCCGCCTCGGCCTCGTCGACCAGGCCGAGCGGGTTGCGGTCGAAGGTGGGGAACGAGGGCATCCAGCCGAGCCGGGCCGACAACGCCAGCGTGTCGGCCGCACTGGTCCCGCCCAGGTCACCGGTGGCCAGCGGGGAACGCAGCTCGTCGTTGCGCAGTGCGTCGTAGCGCCACTGCCCGGTGTGCAGGTACCAGTAGGCGGTGCCGATCATCTGGCGCGGCGGGCGCACCCAGTCCAGCGCGCCGGCCAGCGTGGCGTGCCCGGTCAGCGGCCGCACCTTCTCCTGGCCGACGTAGTGCGCCCAGCCGCCGCTGTTGCGGCCCTGGCAGCCGGTCATCGTCAGCAACGCGAGGAAGGACCGGTAGATGGTGTCGGAGTGGAACCAGTGATTGGTGCCCGCGCCCATCAGGATCATGCAGCGCCCGCGTGAGGCTTCGGCGGTCTCGGCGAACTCCCTGGCGATCCGCACCACGCGATCGGCCGGGACCGAGGTGAGTTCCTGTTGCCAGGCGGGCGTACCCGGTTCGGCGGGATCGCCGTACCCCGACGGCCAGTGGCCCGGCAGCCCGGCCCGCCGCACGCCGTACTGCGCCAGCAGCAGGTCGAACACCGTGGTGACCAGCCGCCCGCCCACCTCGGTGGCAGGCACCCCGCGCCGCAGCACACCGGTCACGTCGAACCGCGGCAGCAGCACCTCGACCGCGCGGGGGCCGGGGCCTCCGTGCAGGCTCAGCCTCGGCACCACGTCTCCGAGGTCGAGGTTCCAGCGGCCCCGGTCGTGCTCGTTCCAGCGGAAGCCGATCGAGCCGTTGGGCACCACGGGTTCGCCGGTGCGCTCGTCGAGCAGCACGGTCTTCCACTCCGGCTCGGCGCTGCCGGTGTCGCCGAGATCGGCGGCGGTGAGGAACTTCGACGGCACGTACGCGTCGTCACGCTCGGTCAGCGTCACCAGGAACGGCAGATCGGTGAACCGGCGGACGTAGTCGGTGAAGTAGGGCACCTGCCGTTCGGTGAAGAACTCGGTGAGGATGACGTGGCCCATGGCGATCGCCAGCGCGGCGTCGGTGCCGGGGTGCGGGGCCAGCCACTCGTCGGCGAACTTGGTGTTGTCGGCGTAGTCGGGGGAGACCACCACCACCTTCTGCCCGCGGTAGCGCGCCTCGGCCATCCAGTGGGCGTCCGGGGTTCGCGTCACCGGCACGTTCGAACCCCACATCACCAGGTACGCCGCGTCCCACCAGTCCGCGGACTCGGGCACGTCGGTCTGGTCGCCGAACACCTGCGGCGAAGCCACCGGCAGGTCGGCGTACCAGTCGTAGAACGACAGCATCGGCGCGCCGAGCAGGGCCATGAACCGGGAGCCGACCGCGTGCGACACCATCGACATCGCCGGGATCGGGGAGAAGCCGGCGACCCGGTCCGGACCGTAGCGGGAGATCGCGTGCACGTGCGCCGCGGCAGCCATTTCGGTGGCTTCGGCCCAGCTCACCCGGACCAGCCCGCCCTTTCCGCGGGCACGCTGGTAGACCGACCTCTTCAGCGGGTCGTCCACCACCGCGGCCCAGGCCACCACCGGGTCGCCGTGCACCTCCAGCGCCTCGCGGTACATTTCCACCAGCACGCCCCGCGCATACGGGAAACGCACCCTCGTCGGCGAGTAGGAATACCACGAAAAAGAGGCGCCACGCGGGCAGCCGCGCGGTTCGTATTCCGGTTTGTCCGGGCCGACGGTGGGATAGTCCGGATCCTGGCTCTCCCAGGTGATGATGCCGTCGGAAACGTAAACGTTCCAGCGGCAGGAACCGGTGCAATTCACCCCGTGGGTGGACGGGACCACTTTGTCGTGGCTCCACCGATCGCGGTAGAAAGCGTCACCCTCCCGGCCGCCGGTGTGGTATACCGAGTGCAAATCCGCCGAACTTTCCGCGCGGGTCAGATATCGGCCGAGCCGTAGCAGGGCGGACGTCGCCGAACCCTCACCCGAGTGGCGGGATCCGTTCCTGTTGCTGGCTTTTCGTGGCGAGCGCACGCTCGCGACCTCCCGACGAAAGTGGTGAACTGGGCAGAAGTGCGCAAAGGGGATGCGCGCCGTCCGTCCGGGAACACCGCGATGCTAGCCAGCGGGAAACCGCGCTGTCCCTGTCCGGTGCCGGTATTCGAAGATACATCACCCGAAAAGACGACAAAGCAAATGTGTCCGTAAAGGACCGGTAACCGTGTCACGAAATCCGATTATTCCAGTGTTTCTCTCGCCCTGATGGTCGATGACCTCGGGGGGAGCAGCCGTGGTCGTCGGCGCCCAGCGTTGCACCGCGGTGTGGCAGGCACGAGGCGCGCTGAGTCGGCTTTTCGAGAGGGACGGCCTTCGCGCGTGCGCTCGTCGCGGTGCGGTGGAACCGGAATCGGGCCTCGTTTCAGCCAGGTCGGCAGCGGAGAGCCAGGCCACCCGTTCGCGCTTCCCCGGGTGGAAACCGGCTTCGGCCAGCCCTTCGGCGAAGGCATCTCCGGCGCGAGCCGTGCATGCGACGTGCCACGGACCACGCCGTCTCGGTATCGATCGGCCGGTCCACCAGGCCCACCACGGTCACGACGTTTCCCGCGACCGGCATCGAAGTCTGGTTCGCCCCTCTCGCCCAGCAGCGCGCACCTGGCGAGGCTGCCTGGGCACGCAGATGTGGTGCCATGGTTCCCCCTGGACGACCGTGAACGCTGGCTGGCGGTCAACATCCCGGCGCGCCCCGCGAGCCGATATGTTCGCAACAAATATGGGCAGAGGAGAGAAAAGGGGGAATTGCCAGATAAAACGGTCATATATGCCCGAATTGCCTGTAGGCAACGACTGTGGTCACGCACGACGTAGAGCATTCATGCGTACAGTCATCAACGGCCGCTCCGGTGTCGTCGCCTACGGCTGAAATCCACAGTGACGAGCGGACCAGTTCGGCGACCGCGGTTGCGACGGCGTGGTGACCCGGCCACGGCCACTCGTGTGCTGATCCGGCGTGGGGCCCCGCTGGTGGCGCCGATGTGGTCGAGGAACCGGCGCCGGTTCAGGCCGAACTGCAGCGGGATTCGGCCGACGGTGCGCACGGAGATGCTGATCCCATCGGCGGTGAGCTCGGCGGCGATGCGGCACGCTGGGCTGGTCAAGCAGGCCGTTCTCGCCGAAGCGGCGGTGTCGGTTGACCCACTTGCTGGCGCATCGGGGGAGGTGCCCAGCTCCGCGGCGACCGGAACGCGACCACCCCGTCCGAGGGCAGCTCGGCCTCCGCGTTCACCCGGGTGGAACTCGGAGAGGTCGAGCACGCGTTGCGCGCCCTGCCGTGCGTCCGGGACGCCGCGGCGGCCGTGCGCCAGTCCGGCCGGGCCCTGTTCGGCGGGTGATCGGGGCATCCGCCTGAGCGTCAGGTTCGGACGGCGTTGATGGCCACGGCCCGGCGCAGGTAGGTGCCGTCGCGGAGTTCGGCGAGCATGAACTCCGCGATGTCGGCGCGGGAAACCCTGTCGGTGAAGGAAAGCCGGAGTTCGGTGCCGGTGCGGTAGTCGCCGGTGCGGGGACCGTTGGTCAGGATCGGTGCGCGCACCACGGTCCAGTCGGAGTCGCTGCTCCGCAGGAGGGCTTCCATCCGCTCCTTGTCGCGGAGCACGGCTCGCTGGAGCAGCCACGACACCCGGACGTACGCGGTGGGATGGCGGCTGTCCGCGACGCCGTAGTTGCTCAGGACGACGAGGCGGCGAGGGCCGTGGGACAACACCGTGCGGATGCCCTCGGTGCAGAGGTCGGGACCTCGCCGTGGCCGTCCCAAGGTGCTGACTACCGCGTCGGCGCCTTCGAGCGTCCTGGCCACTGCCGCGGGGTCGAGCACGTCGCCGCCGACGACGTGAAGCCGTGGGCGCGGACTGATCCGGGCCGGGTCGCGGGTGAGCGCGTTGACCTCGTGGCCGTGCTGGAGGGCGTGTTCGACCACAACGCGGCCGGCTCGTCCGGTCGCGCCGAAAATGGCCAAGCGCATGGGGTCTCCTCGATCAGCTATCCGGTACACGTGTACCGGATAGCTGCTACAGTGCCCCGGTAGCAGCCAACTCGTCAACCCGCGGAGGCCAGCCCATGCTCATCGTCGCCGGAACCGGCTATGTCGACCCAGAACACCGCGAGGCACTCCTGGCAGACCTCGCCCCGGCCCTGCGCCGGACCCGAGCCAAGCCGGGCTGCCTGGACTACGTGGTGGCGGCCGACCCGATCGAGCCGGACCGGGTCAACGTCTACGAACGGTGGGAATCCGAGGCGCACCTCGACGCCCACCTGGCCGGGATCGCCTCACCGGTGCCGCACGTACGCAGCGTGGCGGTCATGCGCTACGAGATCAGCGGGACGCGGCCACTCCACGGCTGATCGGAGCGGTTTACCATCGCTGCGATGCCACCCTCGGAACCCACCCCGGTCAAGCCGCAGCGCGCCGACGGCCGGCGCAACCAGGCGCGAGTGCTGGAAGAGGCGTTCGCCGCCTTCGCCGAGCACGGTGCCGCGGTGCCGATCCGCGAGATCGCCCGCCGGGCCGGTGTCAGCGCCGGCACCGTCACCCGGCACTTCCCCACCAAGGAGGCGTTGTTCCGGGCGGTCGCGCTGCACCGGATCGAACACCTCGTCCGCAGCGCCGAGGACATCACCGCGCACGAGGGACCGGCGACGGCGTTCTTCACCTTCTTCGCGCTGCTGGTCCGGCAGGGCGCCGCCGACCACGCCGTCGGCGACGCCCTCACCGGCGCCGGCTTCGACCTCCGAGCGGTGGCGTCGACGGCCATCCACGACTTCAACGCCGCCATGACCGGCCTGCTCGCCGCGGCCCAACAGGCCGGCGCCGTCCGCGAGGACGTCGACACCGCCGACGTGAAGGCCCTCATCACCGGCTGCATCGCCCGCAACGACGACGGTGCCGCACAACAACGCCTGATAGAAATCACCTGCGACGGCCTCCGGCCTCGCGGGCCCCGACCGGCGCTCGCCGCCACGGAACCGGCTTCCAGCCACGGTCGAGCGCGCCTGCCACGCCCCGGGCAGGAACTGTGCACAGAGAAGTCACCTTCAGCAAGGCCGGAAGAAATACCGGAATGATGCTGCGAGGGCGCATGAATGCGCTGTGCCGGCAAGGCTTCCTCGCCGCGCGCGGGACCGCGGCAGGATAACGCCCCCCGGTACGACGAGTTCGTCCCCTACTTGCAGAGGTTCCCGGTCATCAGCGCCACCGCCACATCTGGTCACCGCGGATCACGGGCACGGTTTGTTCGATCACCAGCCGCGTCCGGGCGGCACGTTCATCGGCTGAAGCGCCGGCCAGCACGATCTGGTGGATCTGGCTGTCCAGCCCGGCGACGATGAGCCGTACCCGCAGCCGGGTCTCTTCGTGCCATGGCGGTGGCGGATCGAGATAGCCGACCAGGCCGTCCACCACCAGCTCGAGCAAACGCTGGAAGCGGCGTTCGAGGTCACGGGTCCGTGGCGCGTGCTCGCGCATCACCTGGTGCGCTCTGGCAAGCGGGGTGTTCTCCCGCACCGCCAGCGTCACCAGCTCGGCCACGACCGCCTCCAGCGCCGGCCGGGTTGCCCGGATCCGGTCCAGCGCGTCGGCGAACGCCGCCTCGGCGTGGTCGAGGTGGCGCAAGGCCAACTCGTGCAACAGCGCCCGCTTGTCCGGGAAGTACTGGTAGAGCGATCCGACCGACACCCCGGCACGTTCGGCGATCCGGTTGGTCGTCGCCGCCATCCCCTCGGCATCGAAAACGCGAGCAGCCGCCTGCAGGATCACCTCGTAGGTGAACCGCGAGCGCTGCTGGGACGGGATCTTGCGCGGCCCGCTCATCGCCCTCCAAACGCGAGTTGCCCACCCGTATCGCCGATGCCGACGATATTGCGGTGACCAGCACAGATTATGCGCGCTTCCTGCCGCCGCACTACCGTGACCACACACTGACGGCGCCGCGGTCGACCTGGTGGGACTGGCGCGGGCGCCGGGTGCACATCGCCCGCGCCACTGATCCCGACGCGCCGGTGCGGGTGGTCGCCATCCACGGCGCGGGCGGCTATTCCGGCGCGCTGTGGCCCTTCGCCGGCATCGCCGCCGGTGAGGTGGGCGATATCCTGCTGCCCGACCTGCCGCTCTACGGTGACACCGTCGAACCACATCCCGGCCGCGTCCGCTACGAGACCTGGATCGACCTGCTGTGCGACCTCGTCACCGCCGAACGCCGTGCCGACGACCGCCCGCTGGTGCTCGTCGGCGCCAGCATGGGAGGAATGCTCGCCTACGAGGTCGCCGCCCGCACCCGGCAGGTCGCCGCCGTCGTGGCGACCTGCCTGCTCGACCCCTCCCGCCCGGACGCCCGCCGTGCCGCCGCCCGCTTCAGCGCCACCGGCCGGTTCGCCCCCGCTGTTCTCGGTGCGCTCGACCGCGCCGCCGGCGAGCGGCTCGTGCCCATCCGATGGCTCGTCGACATGAACAAGATGAGCAACAACCCCGCACTGTCCCGCCTCTGCGCCACCGACCCCAAGGGGGGTGGCGCCCGCGTTCCGCTCGGCTTCCTGGCCAGCTTCCTCGCCTTCCGCCCCACCGCACCGGAGACGTTCGACGCGGCACCGGTGACCCTCGTCCACCCCGCCGAGGACCGGTGGACACCACCCGGGCTCAGCATTCGCTTCCTCAACCGGATCAAGGCGGCCACCACCGAGGTACTCCTCGACGGGTGCGGTCACTACCCCATCGAGGAACCCGGTCTCACTCAACTCGCCGACGCCATGACGGCACTACGCCAGCGCCTGGCCGAGACCGGATAGGTCCACGGGTAGTAGGTCAGCAACAAGGGAACGCATACGCCGCGGGGTTGACGAGCAGCATGATCGCGAACGCGCTGCCCCGCAACCGATCGACGACGAAGCGCAACAGCATGATGGGCTCGGCCCTCCGGCGCTCGACCAAGACGAAGACGACGAGCAGAAAGAATCCGATGTGCAGGAGAAGCCGCCCTCGGCGAGTTGACCGACGGTGCCCTCCCGAGCAGCGCCTAGCACTCCCGCCTCCGCCGGGCACACAAGTTGAGCCGGCTTGACTTGAATATGGGCGCACGGCGGCGCGCAAGTTCGCCATAGGAGATGAAGGCGCGCGCCTGGAATCCGCACCTGTCCCTGAGTGATCGTTCGGAGGTGGAGCCATGACCCGGCCAGCCGTGCGATCGTCCGGTCCGGTGGGCCGGTGAAACCCGTTCCGGGAGTTCGAGGACCTCTATCGCCAGCTGGGCCGCCGAATGGACTCGGTGGCCGGGTGTCTGGACGACAGTGCCCGGACGTGGTCGCCGTCGGCCGACGTGACCGAGACCGAGGACGCCTACCTCGTCGAGGCCGAACTGCCCGGGGTAATCGGCGCCGTGAAGTCGACACCGTAAGAGGATCCTTGGGTGGCGGCGAATGTCGAACCATCTGGACTGATGCCGACGCCAATCAAAACAAGAAGCGAATCGGTTGGCGTGCTGGCAGCCACCGGCCAGGCGCCGCCGAAGTGCCGGACTCCGGCTTCGGATCGCACTCCGGAAATCGTCCAGGGAATTCGCGGCCAATCCGCACATTGAGATGCCCGGGATTCGAGGTGTGCGGCGACCTCGCGACCGACGCTGGAGCGCGTCTCCTGGGTGGCGTGCTCATGCCTAGCTTGAGTTTTAACCGGTTCGGCGGGGTCAGGACCCGATCAGTGCGCATCCGCACCAGGACGGTGATCGGAAGGTCGGCCAGCACGCGGGCCGGCCGGGGGCCGTCGTAGCCGGCGTCGGCGACCAGCAGGATGTGCGGGTCTCCCGGCCGCCAGTGCCCGGCGGTGACCAGGCGATCCACCACACTGCGGATCTGCCGGGCGGTCACGCTCGCGGCGTTGTCCCCGGGCGCGAGCCGGACCGCATCCAGCGGCGCGGTCCACGAACCGCGCCCTGATTCCAGCGCGACGACGACGGAGTAGGGCCAGCCCGGCACCCATCATGTGCTGGTCCTTGCCCCGCCCATAGGTGTGACACAGGACCCGCTGCGGGCAGGTGTGCGCTTCCGGACGCAACCAGCAGGTCAGATCCACTGCCAGCACCAGCCGCCCGTCCGCGGCCCGCGGGATCGGCACCGCGCTCAGCGCGGTCTGCAACCGCGGTATGTCCATCGCGCCGCGCGAGCGCGGCATACCCACTGCCATACCCACGGCGATGCTCGCCCGCCAGTGACAACTCCGCGACCGACCGCACCGGCCCATCAGTACACAACACCGCGTCGACCAGCTCGAACAACGCGTCCGCCCGCCGGTCCAGAGACTCACAGACCTGCTGCCGGAACCTCGACAGCTCCCATTGGCACGTCTGTTACTGCCATCAGGCAAACTGATCACCGCAGCCCTTGATCGATCTTCCGGCTGCCGCAAGAAGGAATGATCGACCAAGGGCTGCGTTCATGATCAACAGGGGTGGGCAAACACCACCCGAAAGTTGAAACTCAAGCTAGGAGCTGTCCGGTAAGTCATCGGAGCCAGGGCACGATGGCGGCGATGGTGAGTTCGGCCTGGTAGTAGGCGGCTCTTTTGGCGTAGTGGGTGGCCAGGGCACGGGACTGCTTGAGCCGGTTGAAACACCGTTCGTCCCACTCGGGGCTGACGAACGTGTTCTGCCGGTTCCGCAGCGCCTGCCGGGTCGAGGGAGGCGAATACGCCTTGTCCGCGATCACCGTCTCCGGGCGGCATCGCGGACGTCCCGGCCCGAGCCGGGCGATACCGATCCCGTCCAGCAACGCAACCAGCTGCGGGTTATCGCCGGCTTGGCCTGGGGTGAGCAGGAACCGCATCGGCAGGCCGCGCCCGTCGACGGCGAGGTGGATCTTGGTGCTCAGCCCGCCGCGGGAGCGCCCAAGTCCTTCCCCGTCGGAGGCGAGGACTTCGACGCCGTCGCCGCATCCCCTTTCCGGGCGCCCGCGGCATGCTGGTGCGCCCGGACCACGCTCGAGTCGACCGAGATGAAATAGTTGAAGACTTGGCGCGTTATCGAGAGAAGAAGGCATGCCGGTTGCTGGGTCTGCAGAAGGTCAACACACGGCCGGCGGCTGGATATGGGCGGAGCTTCCCATTGCGGGCGCAATTCTCGCAAGATGGACATCGACCTTCTTGTCAATGCGCAGGCAAAGACTCACGCAGAAGCGCAAGTCTTTCAGCGGGCCAAGAAACGCTGGGCCGGTCTTGGCTTAGAGTTGCTTGACGTTTACACTGCCGTCAGGCAGGTATGGGTCGACGCCACGCGACGGCCATCAGCGCCCACCCGTGGACAGAAGGGTAACAAGGTACGGTTTCATGCAGATGTCACTGGACACCTGGACCGGAGTGAAGGTCTCATTTGAGGAGACTGAAGCTCCGAGTCGAAAGCAAGTTTCTGAGGCTGTCGATCGCCTGGACGGGGAGGTCCATACTGAGGTTTCGTTGAAGCGGGACCAGCCTTTCGAACATCTGTCCATCTCCGGTGGCCCAGATTTGTTTCTTGTCTATGGCGAAACCCGAAGTGGTGCACTAATCCAGCTTCACAATCCAGACGCCGCAACGGGCAACGTTGAATTGTCATGCGGTGGACAGCTGGGAAATTTCAGCCTGAAAGACGTGGTGCCGCGCGCGCACATCGACCGTGCCATTGATCAATTTTTCCAAGGACTCACAGACGACCTTCCGTTCCCGTGGAGTGTTGAGTAGGCACTTCTGCCGGGTAACAGACCTGCCGAGAGCTTTGCTCGGCAAAGCGCACACCCAACGCAGAACCCGAAGTGACCACTCCGGGAGTGCGGCGGATGGCCGCACCCGGCGATCAGACCGCCATGGCCACCCGGGTACCTGCGAGGACGACTCACCGCTGAGCACGAGCGGCGCGTTCGCCCCGCTGCCCACGGGGGCAGTTCGTCCGGGCCTTGCAGGCGGCCGGGGGAGGACCTGCTGCTGCAGGCGCACCGCCGTGCGCGGCAGATCCCGCCGGGGGAGTGAACGTCCACCAGCAGCTGCTGCCGGGCGCCGCGCGACGACGGTGAGCTCACCGCTATGGGCACCTGCGGGCGCCGCCGCTGCGTCCGCGCTGTCTCCCGTGATCTCCGCAGGAACCCCCGCCTGACCACCACGGTCACCGCCGATATTGCGCCGCGGGTGCTGCGCTCCTGCCAGCTCGATGCCGTGGACGGGCGTGGTGCCTGACGCTGGTCACCAACGCCGTCGTGGCCTGGACAACCGAGTACTACCGGCGCTACGGGTGCGGCACACTCTGTGCCGACCGCGGTTGAGGCCGGACCGGTCAGACTGTGCCGGGCCGAGGACGCCCCCGCGTCCTGGCGAAAATCCTGGACGCAGCTCATGGATGCGATTGTGGCGAGTAAGCCCAAGCCGATGGGGGTAGACGGGGGTGAGGAAGGTTGATGTCCGCCAGAACCGGGAGACTGCGGTGGCTGCCAGGAACAAGATCCTGATCATCGTCACGAACGCTCGCGAGTACGAGAAGGTAGGGATGCGCACCGGGCTGTGGCTCGGCGAGCTGACCCACTTCTACGACTACGCCCACGACCACGGGTTCGAACTGGACATTGCCAGCCCGGCCGGCGGGTATGTGCCGATCGACCCGGAAAGCCTGGCCCACGACGTGCTCAGCGAACTGGGCACCGACCAGCGCTACCACGACCGCGAGTTCATGGACCTGCTGGAGAACACCAAGAAGGCCGGCGACGTCACCGTCGAGGACTACGACGCGATCTACTTCACCGGCGGGCATGGGGTGATGTTCGACTTCCGCGACCAGGACCTGGCCGCGTTGACCGCCCGGTTCTACGACAGCGGCCGGATTGTCTCGGCGGTCTGCCACGGTCCGGCCGGTCTGCTCGACGTCACGATCGAGGGCGGTGACCCGCTGGTCAAGGGCAAGAATGTGACCGGGTTCTCCTGGGCGGAGGAGGAAGCCGCCCAGCGCGCCGATGCCGTCCCGTTCAGCCTGCAAGATGAGCTGACCAGCCGCGGCGGGCACTACAGCATCGCCGACAAGCCCTTCGACGCCCACGTCGTCACCGATGGCCGGCTGATCACCGGCCAGAACCCGGCCAGTGCCCGCGCCGTCGCCGAGGCCGTCGTGCACGCGTTGCAGACCCAGTGATGACACGGTGACCGACACGGGAAACGCCGCGCCAGCCGCAACCGCACTGCGGGTGCTCGTGGTGGTCTCGGCTGCGGATCGGATTCCGCTGCGCAACGGGCGCAGCGCGCCGACCGGTACCTACCTGGGCGAACTGATCGAGCCGGCCGACGCCATGCTGAGAGCGGGTTTCGAGTTGTCGTTCGCGACCCGGGCGGCACGGTCCCGACGATCGACGGCACCTCGTGCAGCCTGCTCTACTTCGGCCTGTCCCGCACCGCCGCGATGCCGCGCTCGCCAGCTTCACCCGGCTGCTCGGTCTGGGCCTTGGCACCCCGGCCGATCTGGCCGGCCTCGCTCGTGATGAGCAGCGGCTGTCCGGCTTCGATGCCGTGTTCGTACCCGGCGGGCACGCCCCCTTGGTGGACCTGCTCCACGCGGATGCGTTCGCGGCGGACTCGCCCAACAAGCACTTCGGTGCCCTCATGCAGTACTTCCACGACACCCAACGACCAACCGGCCTGATCTGCCACGCACCGGCCGCGCTGGCCGCCGCCCCATCGCCCGGCGGCCGATGGATCTATGACGGCTATCGGATGACGTGCTTCAGGACCGTCGTGGACACCCTGCTGACCACCGTGCCACTGGCGCGCCGCTTCCCGGACCTCTCAAAGAGGACCCGACCCAACTGCTGACCACCTGCGGCGCCGTGATCGAGCAGACCGTGCTGCCGATGGGCAGCAAGGTCGTCGAGGATCGCGAACTGGTTACCGGCCAAGACCCCTACTCGGCCACCGCCCTCGGCGAAGCGTTCGTGCGCAAGGTTCTCGCCTCGCTGGGTAGACTGCCATCAGCGCAGGCCAGTAGGTCTGTGAAGTGGGCCCGGCAGCCGTCCGGCGGGGGATGGGCCGGCGTCGCCGAGGCCGCGCGGCGGTCTGGGGTGTCGGCGTCGAAGGGCGGGAGCCCGAGGTGCAGGGTGTAGCAGGCGTCGCGGACGTCGCGCAGCTTGACCTTCCCGACGCCGAAGCGTTCGGCGCTGGCCCGCCCGGTCGGTGCCGTCAACGACGCGCGGGCGGCGGGCCAGCGGGTGAGCTCGGCGATCGCCGCGGTCAGCGGCAGGTCGTGGCAGCGGAACCTCAGCAGCACCTCGGCGTACTGCTCCTGCAGTAGCGTGGACGAGTTCATCGGCGCCGCTCACTCCCGCCCCTGGTCCCGGGGACTGCCTTTCCTCGTTCGGACGCCTGCCATAAGCGCTGCTGGAAGGCCGCGGTGTCCTCGATCTCCTCGACGCGGGTGGACCACCACAACTCGACCCGCGGCGCGTTGCGGCCGCCGGGATCGGGCCGGGTGTGGCCCGGCTCGCCGGGGAACTGCGCGATCATCGCGGGCGTCCATCCGCGATCGTCTCCCAGCTCGGCCACGCCGGTGTAGGCGCCGCACCTGTCCTGCTCATCTGCTCGCTGGGGCCTTTCTCGTTCCGGGCGCCGCCGCTGACGCCACGGCCGGACACAACCCGACTGACCAGCGGTTTGTCCAGGCGTGGAGCTGATGCATGGACTTCACCCTTCAACCACCCGAACGGGCGACGATCGAGGCGGAAGCGCCGACCGCGGCTGGCCCCGCCGCGGCGGCCGTTCGGATGGCCGTGCTCCGGCGGCGGGAGCGGCGCCTCGGTGATGTTGCTCCCGCTGGCTACCAGACGGGTCCGGCAGAAGAACGCTCCTACGGCGACGAAACTCTTGCGCGGCTGGACATCGTCAACGCGCACATCGCCGAGGGGAACATAGACGGCAAACACACGACGCCCTCCAACCCACCCTCGCCTTCCCGCCGCGCTGCGCGTTCGCCAGGTCGACAACGCGCTCCCTGGACCTCGCACACAGCTTGAGCAAAACCCGGACCAACCCTGCCCCGTTACCATCGGAGCGTGCTTTCCCCCCATCGTGGCCACGTGGTGCGGCGTGCCTGCGCCCACGTGGGACTGCGCAGTGACGGCGCCACAGCCCTGCGCCAGCACGCCAGCGACGTCTTCCTCCTCCCCCTCGAGAACACGGTGATCAAGGTCGCCCGCGGCACCGTGAACGCCGAACGCGCCCAGCGCGCAGTCGAGATCACCCGCTGGCTCATCGGCCGTGGATTTCCCGCCACGGAACCCCTGGCGCTCGACCAGCCCGTGGTGGTCGACGACTCCACGGTCACCTTCTGGCACCACTACCCGCAACCCGACACGGCACGACCGGACTGCGCGGACCTGGGAACACTGCTGCGGGAACTGCACCGGCTCCCGGACCCTGACATCACCCTGCCCCCGTACAGGCCCTTGGCTGACCTGACCAGCACGCTCGAAGCCACCACCGTGCTCGACCGCGACAGCACCGCGTGGATCGGTGACCGGGCCAGTGAGCTCCTCGCGCAGTTCGCCGATCTTCACTCGGAGCTGGGCCACGGCCTCATCCACGGCGACGCCTATCCAGGCAACACGCTGCTCACCACCCAGGGCACTGTTCTCGGCGACTGGGACGAAACCGCCTGGGGAATGCGCGAACTCGACCTGGCCAACACCATCCAGGGAATGCGCTTCGGCCGCAGTGTCGGTGACATCGACCGCTTCGTCTCCGCCTACGGTCACGACCCACGAGGATGGCCAGGTATCACGGTGCTCACGGGAATGCGCGATCTGCACACGCTCGGCTCGTTCCTGCGGCGCGCGCACCGCGGCGACCACCGCGCCCGCCGCGAACTCGACAACCGCATCGCCACGCTCCGGCACAGTCCCGACGTGGTCGCCTGGACGGCCAGCTGAGTCCGGCCACCGGTGTGTACGGTTACGGCGCGCAGTACGCGCGCAGCCACCGGCTACAAGGCAGTGCAGGCACCGACCGGACTGTCCTCCACCCGCGGCTACGCCCCACAGCCAGCCAGATCCGCAACACTGGCACGACACCGGACAGCTCAGCGGTTGAGGTCGAAGCCGCAGCCACGGCGGCGACAACCTGCGCCACGTCTGATCTGCTCTATTGTGGACGGACGCCGCTTGACCGCTACTTGAGCGGTACGTCCCACAACCGTGCGGTGCCATCCTCGCTTCCGGTGGCGAGGACACGGCCGTCTGGGCTGAACGCCACACTGGTCACCGGCCCCTCGTGGCTTGTGAGGGGCTCGCCGATCTGGTGCCTGCTGGCCACATCCCACACCCGCGCCGTCCGGTCTTCGCTTGCCGTGGCGAGGCTGCGCCCGTCGGAGCTGAACGCAACACCGGTCACGCTGCCCGTGTGTCCCTCGAGGCGGCTTCCGACCACGTCAAGGCTAGCCAGGTCGATCAGCACCACGTCTCCAGTGTGGGTTCCGCTGGCGATGTCGCGGCCGTCTGGGCTGAACGCCAGGCCGTATCCGCTGTGGGAGGAGTATTCACCACCGACGGGCTGGTGACTGGCCACATCGAACAATTCCATGTCCGCACCGTTCGTGGTGACCAGGATGCGCCCATCAGGACTGAACGCGATCCACATCGCGGCGGCGTTACGGTTTGGTCCTGCTTCGAGGGGCGGTCCGAGCGGGGCCCCGGTGGCGGCGTCCCACAGTCGCGCCGTTTCGTCGGTGAGCTCTGAGCTGATTCCCGTTCCGGTGGCCAGGGTGCGCCCGTCCGGGCTGAAAGCCACGCTGCTGATACCGCTCGCGCTGCCGGTGAGGGGCTGGCCGAGGGGCTGGTGGGTGGTGGCATCCCACAACCGCGCGGCTCGGTCGTCGCCGCCGGTGGCCACGGTGCGGCCGTCGGGGCTGAACGCCACACCCCTGATGGCGGCGGTGTGACCGGTGAGGGGCTGGCCGATCTGCTGACCAGTGGTCACGTCCCAGAGCCGTGCGGTGCCGTCCTGACTGCCGGTCACCACGACATGGCCGTCCGGACTGAACGACACACTGGTCACCGAGCGCGTATGTCCGGACAGGACGGCCCGGGCCTGCTCGGACGTCTGGAGCGACAGGACCGCCATGGTCGTCCCGGCGGCGAGCAGGAGCGTTGCGATCAGGCTGAGCACCACCGCTGTCCGGCGCCGCGGCCGCCGATGTGCCGGTGACCGCGTGTCTTTCCCGGCAACCTCACGCCCGGGTTCCCGGGCGATTTCGGGCGCTCGCCCCTGAGCACCTGGGAACGAGCCCTTGAACAGGGTGAGGTCACCTGCCGCGTTGACGATGCGTCGTTGCGGGCGCGGCCCTCCTCGCGCGGCGAGGTTCCGGTCGATCCGCCGGAAGAGTTCATCGAGCGTCAGCCGCCCCGGAGTGTGCAGTGCGGTGAGCAAAGCGCCGGTGAACGACGTGTGCTTGTCTCCAGCGGGAGCGTGGGAAAGGGCGGTGGCTGTGGTCGAGGTGAGGGTGTACGTTCCCGCGATGTCGACCTGGCCGGCGATGACACCCCGGGTATCGCCCATCGCCTCGATCGCGCGACCGGAGAAACAGCAGTCCAGCACCAGCACCCGTGTGGTCGCAGGGCTGGCGGCGATTTCCTCGCGAAGCAGCTCGAACGGGAGCGCGGTCCACCGCAAGCGGTCCGGAACGGTCGTGGTGAGCGCCAGGTGCAACCGCCCCCGCCCGTCGACGAGCCCGTGGCCAGCGTAGTAAACCAGCAGCAGATCGGTCGCCGCGGTGGCCGCTGCGGCGACGGCGTCGCCCACGTCCGTGGGCGACGCCGGCTCGGGCACCACGCGGCAGAACTGTGTGTCCAGGGTGCCGGTGGGGGCCTTCACCAGCGCGTTCCTGAGGTCGGTCAGGTTCGCGCGCACCGCGACGATCTCGGGCAGCTGGTCTCGGGCGTGGTACCGGCTGACACCGATCAGGACAGCCCGGGACCGCGCGGGATCCGGGAAACGGCTCACTCCGGCGGCTCCGGCGGTTCGAGGAGCCTGGCGATGTCGCGCATCACGGCCTGCGGATCGACGCGTTTGGCGTCCAGCTCGATCTGACGCCCGTCTTCGCGGGTGATGACCAGCTTCACGTCGGACCGCCGTTGGGAGATCCAGGTGGACAGCGCGCCGGCGAGCACCGCACCGAGCCCACCTGAGCCGACAGCCACTACGAGCGCATCGAGCACTCCCCCCATCTGTCCCGGCTTGACACGCGCGTGGACAGGCCGTGTGCGTCCGCGCAGCGCATCATCACGGTGCAGCCAGTCCTGGAGCGACCTCAGCTCATCAGCTCCCTGTGCGGCCCTGATCCACACCTGCTCTCCAGCCAGTTCCGTCATATGGCCATCATGCCCAAGACCGGAAGCCCAAGGTGCACGCCGTGCCGTGCGGCCAAGTCGCCGAGCGCGTCGAACAGTGCGTGGTGGCGAACTTCCGGATGTGCGGTGGGGTTCGCAGCGAGTACTGCCGCTGAGATCCCGTCCTTGTCCCGTACCGCCTCCGGTTCCACGCACATTCCTGGCGCTTCCTGGCAGGCGCGGATCAGCGAACCGCCCACCGCCGCCCTCGCCACGACCGGACGCCGGACCGGCGAACCACATCGCACCTGCCTGGTCCACGGCACCGCGGCCACGACTTCGTAGTGATCGCCTCCGAGGGCGACGACGAATCGGCGTGGTTCCGAACCTTCCGGGTGGAGCCGGGCGTCGGCGTGCTGGCGGGGCTCTCGCTGGTTCACCGCCCGCGCGGATCTTCCCACTGCACGACGAGCACGCGCGGGATTTCGACCGTCCTGCTCATGCCACCGGCTGCGCCACGTTCGGGTGACCACCCTTTACGTGCTGTCCGTTTTGTCCGATACTCGAGATTGAGGGGAGTACTTCCACCGGCCCTGACCGGTCAGTACGGACACTGACGGCGGTGTCCCCGGCAGGGCGCCCGCACCGGGTGAAGGAGACCTCGAACGCCGACCGTGTTCGAGGAGGCCCTGCCCATGTTCGCTCCAGCCACCGTGCCGGCTGCTGCACCACCGTCGTCGATCGGGTCGCTGTGGTTGTGGGGGCTCAGCATCGCGGTCCTGCTCGGCTTGCTGCTGACCGATTTCCTGGTGACCCGGCGCCCCCACGAGGTCTCCCTGCGCGAAGCCGCCGGCTGGTCGGTGTTCTACCTGACCCTGCCGGCGGTGTTCGCGCTGTGGCTGTGGCCGGCGTTCGGCGGTACGCAGGCACTGGAGTTCGCCACCGGGTTCGTCGTCGAAAAATCCCTGTCGGTGGACAACCTCTTCGTCTTCATGCTCCTGTTGTCCGCGTTCGCCGTGCCCGCCGAGGTGCAGCAGCGGGTCCTGCTCTACGGCATCGCGGGCGCGCTCGTGCTGCGGGGCGTGTTCATCGCCGCGGGCGCGGCTCTGCTGCAGGCGGGCACGTGGGCGTTCCTGGTGTTCGGCGCGATCCTGTTCCTCTCGGCGCTCAAGATCCTGCACGAGGCCGTCACCGGCGCCGGGTTCGACCAGGACGTGTCGCGGATGCGCTCGGTGCGGCTGCTGCGCAAGCTGATGCCGGTCACCGACGACTACCACGGCACCCGGCTCGTCACCCGCGAACGCGGGCGGCGCGCGCTGACCCCGCTCACCCTGGTCGTGGTGGCCGTCTTCGCCACCGACGTGGTCTTCGCCGTCGACTCGGTACCCGCCGTCTACGGCATCACCGAAGACCCCTACCTGGTCTTCGCCACCAACGCCTTCGCCCTGCTGGGCCTGCGCGCGCTGTACTTCGTGCTGCACAACGCGCTCGCCAAGCTCGTCCACCTCAACCACGGGCTCGCGCTGATCCTGGCCTTCATCGGCGTCAAGCTCGTCCTGCACTGGGCACACGGGCTCTGGCCCGCCGTGCCGTCGATCCCCACCCCGCTCTCGCTGGTGGTCATCGTGCTGATCCTGGCCACGGTCACGCTGACCAGCCTGCGATCCCGCCAACACACCCGACCCCGGAGCTGACCATGCTCACCACCCTGCTCGACGCCGCCCTCATCGCCCTGCTCCTGCTCGCCGCGGTCATCACCGCAGCCGTGCTGATCGACCCCCGCCCACCCCGCTGACCCCGATCAGACGCCGCCGTGGCCCCGGCGAGCTGGGTGAAGTCCGCCTTCTCGATGGGACCATGACCGCAGCCGTCGAACAGCGTCGGCACATCGCAGAAAAGGACGACGAATCAGCCGACCTCAACGTCGTCGAAAAGCGCTCGGCGGACTCTCGTTTCGCTTAGCGTGTGTCTCGTATGGGTCTTGTGACTGATGGTGCACGATCATGTGCCGTGGTTTGGCCGAGCCCCGGTTCGGGGACCGGGCGGTGTTCACGGTTGTGGTAAGTGCTGACCGGTGGGTGCGCGGCGGCTGCTGCCGCCGTCGTTCGGGGTCACGGTGCCGGCCGCGCATCGCCGGTTCACCGAGTGGACCGTGGTCGCTGCGGCTCGATCCAGCCCCCGCGGAGCCGTGGAAGGAGACCGGCGGCGCGCATTGAGTTTGGATGACTGCTTTGAGAACTTGGTTCCTGAAAATGCAGCCAGGCCCGAACGCTCCATCGGTGGCAATGAACTTATTGTGCAGAGTGTTCCCTTTGAATATATAGTTGCAGCTGACGGTGGGTTGGTCATCGGGCGGCGCACTGAAGCTCGGGCATGCCGATCTCGCTCGGGGCGAGGCTGTTCGCGCGGCGGGCGAGCTCAAGGTTGCGGAAACCAAGTGTGGAGCGTGGATAATACGTCGGGACACTATCAATCATATGGTGAATCGGGTCCGCAATGCTGCCGAGGAAGCTTTCGCTGCCAAGGGTGTGGGCATTCGGAGGTGCATAAAAAGGGAAGTTTCCCGGAGTAGATCATACTGCGATCGAGCCACTTTTGGCCAAACTCGTTTCACTCGTGCAATGCGACGCGGAAAACGAGGAAAAATACGGGGCGGAATTCATTGAATTTCTCGAGTTGCGGAAGTTTGGCGCCCTGGAAGTTCTCCAGTACTTTATGCGTGTACTGCGATGGCGATCGGTGAAGGATTCGACGCGGGCTCGTCTCCGGGAATGTCGTGATACGAGGCGGCATCGTGTGTTGGAGCGGATCTATGGTTCTTTCGAATCCGACTGGGAAGACAAGGGCCTCTTCGAACGCTTCCGCGGTGATTGATTCGGCGGTGACTCTGGCCTGCCAGGATGTCCTGGAGCGGCGTAGCGGCGGATGGCGTTCATCGGTGGCCTGCTGAGGGGGTATGTGCGGGAGGCGATCCACGCGTTCAACGACTCCGGGTTCGTGGCGTTGTCCCCAAACGGAGGGCAGCCGACCTCGTGAGATCGGGCCGACCGCCCGTGATCAGATCTGCCGCATCGCCGTCTGCAAACCCAACGAGCTGGGGTTGCCGTTCACCACCTGGAACCTGGCTGAACTGGCCGGCTATCTCACCCAGCACGCGCGGACCAGATCGAGCACCGAGACCGCCCGGCGGATCCTCCGGAAGCGGGGCGTGTCCCGGCAGGCGGCGAAGATTCGGAAAGCCAGCAAGGCCCCGGACTTCGTCGCCAAGAAACCCGCATCCTCGACCTGTACGACCCCCGCCCGCCGACGGACGAATGATCTGCGTTGACGAGTTCGGGCCGCTGAACCTGCACGCCCCCGTCCGGGGCTGGTCCCCCACCCCGGCGGGGTGGGGCGGATGTTCACCGCGATCGGCCTCGCCACCGGGGCAGCTGTTCTACCGGTTCCGTGACCGCGAACGCTGGCCGCAGTCACTCGACTTCTGCAGGCGAATCCGCCGCCACTTCCCGGTACCTCGTCTGCGACGAATACGAGTCACACGGTAGAGCCGAGGTCAGGACCTGTTGCGCCGAGCGCCGCGGTCCGCTACTTCACCCTCGACGGCAGTGACTGCCCCGGCCGCACCGCCCCAAGAAACCGCCACCGCTGGCTACTCCGCTGGCGCAACCACCACTGCCATCCCAAACGCCACTTCGCCGTCAACTCCAAGATCCGCCGCCCGGAGTGCCTGCCCAACGTTGCTTGATGCGGCACTAGACCACTGTGGTGGGGTAGCCGCCGCGGGCCGGGCCGGGTCCGTGGATGGCGGTGGTGGGGTCGAGCGTTCGAGGCCATCGATGCCTACCTCACCGACCGCGACGCCGAGGACAACACCGGCGTGCTGGCCGTGGCCGGGCAGATCTCCGCCGAATCCGCCGAGCTGCCGCCGCTGGACACCAGCCGCGGCCGTCGCCTGCAACCGGGGAGGCACCCGCGCGCTTGCGGGAACCGTGCCTGCGCGTGCTGCGTCCCAGCCTCGAGGGGTGGTGATGTCGGTGGAGTCCGGAACCTCGTCCGTCGACGGGGCGGTGCGGTGGCTGAGGTCGGCGGTGTGCCTGTTGATGGCGATGCCGTACCTGGTGGCGGTGGCGTGCACGGCGGTGGTGGCGTGGGTGGTGCCCGTGGACTTCAACGGGGCCGAATTCGTGGTGGTGCCCATGGCGTTGCCTGCGTTGGTGGTGGGGCTGGCCGTGGTGTTGCGGCGGCCGGAGCAGCCGGGTCGCTGGTTCACGGCGGTGGCCGTGGCCTTCTGGGCGGGTGTGGCGGCGGTCTGCGGCTCGGTCTTCTTGCTGCTGCGGCCGTGGTGGTCGCTGGCGCACCCGGTGACCTGGGTGGGGATCGGTATCGCGGTGCTGTTCGTGCTGCCGTGGTGGCAGGCGCGTTTCGTGCGCAGGCTGGTGGGTACCGCGTTCGGGTCGCTGGGGGTGCCGGCGCTGGCGGAGTCGTCGTTGGAGGTGCCGTTCTTCGTCAGGACCTCGACGCTGCTCGTCCTGCTCGTCGGCCGGCCTGAGCTGGGTATCGCGGTGATCCTGGCGGACGGTGCCGATGCGGTGCGGACTTCCCGCGGTTGTCCGATCAGGGCCGAGGTGGTGGCGGTGCCGGAGAAGACCCGCAGCGGACCGGGCAAGGTGCGCACCTGGCGTGTGCCGGCCGGCCCGGCGGTCCGCATCGACTTCTCCGGCGGTGAGCATTGGCTGGTGCCCACCGAGCACCCCACTGCCCTCGCGGAACTGGTGACCGCACGCGCCCGGCGGTGAAACCCCGACGAGAGGACAGCACGTGACCGACAGGGTCTGGTTCCCCGGCAACCCCTGGCCCGAGGGCCACCGCATCAGGGGCTTCGACTGGGACGGCAAGCTCGACCACGCCGGGAACCTGTGGTTCAACCTGGAGTTCACCACGGCCCCCTACCAGGGAACCCCGCCGTCCGGCACCGTCGCGAACACCGGTGACTGGACCTCGCCGGGGGTGTGGGGCAACTACGGCTACTGCGCCCTGACCTCCTACGACTGGGCCGGCCTGCCCGCCGGCACCCCGGCCAGCCCGTTCCGCTTCACCCGCCCGCACCGGCTGACCGCCGACCCGCTGCCCCTTCCCGCCCCCGACGCCGAGCTGACCTGGAACATCTACCTGCTCGGCCACGACTCCTGCGCCGACCACGAGATCACCTTCACCCCCGAGACCACCGGTCCGGGGCACCGCATCGACTGGACCGCCAAGATCGCCCTGACCTACGCCGGTGAGGAGGAGTTCCGCTACGGCCTGCGTGCCGTGCTGCGCAACTGCACGCCGGGCCGCATCGCCTTCCCGCCGGACATGCCGGTCGAGCAGGCGCGCACCGCGCTGGCGCGGGTGATCGACGTGCCCGAGCGGTTCACCCCGCAGGACAGGGGTGACCACACCGTGCTCGCCTACACCGAGGAGCCGCAGCTCGACAACGCGGCCGGGCACACCGGCTGATCCCGCTGCGCCGCCGTGCCGGCGCACGGCACCAAGCCGTTGCCGTCGCTCAAGGTTTCCCCGCGAAAGCAGAAGATCGAGCCGGGCGACGCTGCCGAATCCGACGAGCTGATCGGCAACGTGCGACCGTGTCCGCCCGGTGCCGCGCCCGGT
>NZ_JBWKKF010000044.1:0-25870 GCF_056431745.1 Amycolatopsis sp. NPDC045836
GCTCCACTTCTACAATCACCACCGACCCCACTCATCCACCGAAGGCCAGCCACCCATCACCCGCCTGACCAACCTCCCTGGACATCACACCTAGGGAAGCTCGCTGGCCTGGACCGAGCCGCGGTCAGCGGCCGTTCATGCGCATGGCCTCTTCCGGGTACCGGTCGCCCTGCGTGCTGCCTGGTGGCACCGCCGCGTCGAGCAGTGCCATGTCCTCGAGGCTGAGCCGCAGCGAGGCAGCCCGGAGGTTTTCCTCGAGTGCGCGTCGGCGTTTGGTGCCCGGGATCGGCACGATGTGCTTGCCTTTGGCCAGTAGCCATGCCAGGGACACCTGCGCGGGAGTCGCGTCAACGCGGGCGGCGATGGCACTGGCCACGTCGACGGCGGCGGAGTTCGCGCGGAAGTTCTCGCGCTGGAAGCGGGGATCTCTCCTGCGGTAGTCGTCGTCGGCGTACTCTTCGGCGGGTTTGGCGGTTCCGGTCAGGAATCCGCGGCCCAGCGGGGAATAAGCGACCAGGCCGATGCCCAATTCGTGCAGGACGGGCTGGATCTCGGTCTCGATGTGGCGTTCCCACAGGGCGTACTCGGTTTGCAGTGCGGTCACGGGGGTCACCGCGTGCGCGCGGCGGATCGTGTCCGTCCCGGCTTCGGAAAGGCCGAAGTACCGGATTTTGCCCGCGGTGATCAGTTCGCCCATGGCCTCGGCCACGTCTTCGATTGGGACCTTGAGATCGACCCGGTGCTGCGAGAGCAGATCGATGCGGTCGGTGTGCAGCCGGGTGAGCATCGCGTCGACGGTCCGGCGGATGTGGCCGGGCCTGCTGTTCAGCTCTCCGCGGGTGCCGTCAGGGGCGTATTCCCAGCCGAACTTCGTGGAGATGAACGCCTCGTCGCGCCGGCCGCGCAAGGCGGTGCCGAGCAGGGTTTCGTTACTGAAGGGGCCATAGACCTCCGCGGTATCGAAGAAGGTGCAGCCGAGGTCGAGTGCCCGGCGGATGGTGGCGATCGACTCCGCGTCGTCCGCGGGGCCGTAAGCCTGGGTCATCCCGAAGCACCCGAGCCCGAGCGCGGACACGACGGGACCGCGGGCTCCTAGAACACGGGTTGGCATGACATCGTCGTACGGCACGGAGGCTCCTCTCTCGCTGGAGCGAACTGAGAACGACCGTCAACGCAGCCTGGCTCCGTGGCGGGCGACCGCGTCGAGGAAGTCGCCACGGGAAATTGCGGCGGCCAGCGCCCCGATCTCATCGCTCAGACAGCGGTCCCGGGTCAGCGCCGGGACCGTCGCCCGGACCTGGTCGTGGGTGATCCGGCCGAGCCGGCCGAGGCGGCTGTAGCGGCCCGACACGTCGACCGCCTGGGCGGCGGCGAGCAGTTCCACCGCCAGGATCCAGTTGTTGTTCGCCAGTACTCGGCGGGCGTTTCTCGCCCCGAGCAAGCCCATGCTGACCACGTCCTGGTTGTCGGCGTTGGCCGGGACGCTTTGGGTGCTGGCGGGCCCGATCGTCCGGTTCTCGGCAACCAGTGCGCTCGCCGGATACTGCGCTCCGGCGAGCCCGCTGTTCAGGCCGGGATCAGCGGCGATGAGGAACTCGGGCAACCCGTCGTTGAGATGCCGGTTCAGCAGCCGGTGCGTTCGGCGCTCGGAGAACACGCCGAGCTGGGTGAGCGCGATGGTGCAGTAGTCCATCGCAAAAGCGACTGGCTGGCCATGAAAATTTGCGCCGTGGAAAATCTCTGCTGCGCCGGATTCGCCGAAGAAGAGGGGATTGTCGTTGGCGGAGTTGAGTTCGATCTCCAGAGTGGCTTCGGCTTGCCGGAGGGTGTCGCGGACGGCGCCGAGCACCTGTGGCACCGCACGCAGGGTATACGCCTTCTGCAGGTAGACCTCGCCGTCACCGTTACGGACCTGCCGCGAGAGTTCGGCGTGTTCGACGGCGAGTCCGCTGCCGCTCAGCAGCAGGCGCAGGTTCGCCGCGGTGTCGGCCTGCCCCCGGTGGGGCCGGGCGCGCTCGTGCCCGTCGGCGAGGAACGGGCTCGTCGAGCCGCGCAGCACCTCCACGACCAGCGCGGCGATGATCTCGGCTTGCCGCACTTGATCCAGCGCGCGGCCGACTACCAGGGCGCCCAATCCGGTCATCGCCGATGTGCCGTTGACCAGTGCGAGACCTTCCTTGGCCCGCAATTCGAGCGGCGTGATCCCGTGCCGCTCGAGCACCGGGCCGGTCGGTGTCCGCTCGCCGCCGGCAAGGACGTGGCCCTCACCGATCAGGGTGCAGGCGATGTGCGAGAGCGGCGCGAGGTCTCCGCTGGCGCCCAACGACCCGATCTCCGGTACGGCCGGGACGATGCCGAGGTTCAGGTACACCGCCAGCCGTTCGAGAACCGCCGGGCGCGTGGCCGAATAGCCCTTGGCGAGCGCGTTGAGCCGGGCTGTGATCATCGCTCGGACCTCGTCCTCGGCGAACAGCGGGCCGACTCCGGCGCTGTGGCTGCGGACGAGGTTGGTCTGCAGGGCCACCTCGTCGCCCGCCCCGACCGGGTGGTGCACCAGTTCGCCGTATCCGGTGGTGACCCCGTAGACCGGCACGCCCCGGCTGACCAGTTCCTCGAACGACTTCCGGTTCTTCCCGACGACGGACAGCGCGGACGGCGCCACCACGCACGGTGCCCGGTCCTCGGCGATCCGGCGGACGCCTGCGAGGTTCAGGCGTTGACCGTCGAGTTGGACCGGCCGGTGCGCTCTCGCCGTCACAGCTGAGCACCCGCCTCGGTCGCTGTTCTCGATCGGCCGAGCACCCAGCTCAGCACCGCTGTCGCCACTGCGAGCCCCGCGAGGACCCCGCAGGTGACGACGAACGCGTCGCCGAAGTCGCTCGCGGGTATCGACGCCGTGTCCTGTGGGTTGTGCCCCAGCGCGACGCGGTAGACCGTGCCGATGCCCGCGATCCCGACGGCCATCGCGGCCTGGGTGACGGTGTTCAGCACACCCGAGCCCGCCCCGGTCAGGTCGGCGGGCACCTGGGCCATGGCGATGCCGACCAACGGCGATACCACCAGGCCCTGCCCGACCCCGGACAGCCCGATGGTGGCCGCGAGCGCGAGCGCCTGGGTGCCCGCGCCGGTTTGCACGATGAGCGGCATGGGCAGGAAGCTCGCAGTCATCAGCAGTGCGCCGGTGATCAGTACCCGGGTGCCGTAGCGCTCGGCCAGCCGGCGTCCGGCGATCGAGGCCACCGCGAACCCGGCGCCCAGTGGCACGAACACCACACCGGTGGCCAGCGGGTCCAGGTGCAGCGCGGACTGGAGGTAGTAGGTCAGCACCAGGAAGTAGCCCGCGTTGCCGGCGAAGAACACCGTCACTGTCGCCATGCTGGCCGGGAATCCGCGCCTGAGCAGGACGCGCGCGGGCAGCAGAGGATCCCCGCCGCGCGCGGCCAGCCTGTTCTCGTATCGGAACAGGCCGGCCGTCAACAGCGCGGCGGCGGCGAAGCACAACCAGATCCACGGCGGCCAGCCGTGTTCCGGTCCGAGTGACAACGGGATGAGCAGTATGGGCAGCACGGACGCGGTGAGCACCGTGCCCACCAGGTCCAGCGGCGCGGTGACCTCGCTCCGGCTCTCCCGGACCGTCGACGGCGCCGCCAGCAGGATGAGCAGTCCGATCGGCACGTTGATCAGGAAGATCGTCCGCCACTCCAGGCCGGCGACGTCCACGTCCAGGAGCAGCCCGCCGCCGATCAACCCGGCCACGACCCCGAGCCCGATCACCGACCCGTAGATGCCGATCGCGCGCTGCCGGTCTCGTTGCCGGGCGAACGTGCCCTGGATGATCGAGAGCACCTGCGGCATCAGGACAGCCGCCGCGGCGCCCTGCGCGACTCGAGCCACGATCAGAAGGTTCGCCGTGGGACACAGCGCGCACAGCAGCGAGGTGACGGTGAACGCCGCGACGCCGTACTGGAACACCTTCTTGCGGCCGAAGCGGTCGCCGAGCTTGCCACCGGTCACCATGCCGGCCGCGTAGGCGATCACGTAACCGTCGATGACGAATTGGATTTGGCCGAAACTGGCACCCAGGTCCGCTTGGAGCGGCGGGCTGGCCACGTTCACGATGAACATGTCGATCTGGCCCATGAACGTGGCCAGCAAGACCACCCCGATTCCAACCCAGTCGCGGGTGCTGGGCGGGGCGGAGGGCGGGTTGTGGGCGACGGCGACCATTGTTGTCCCTTTACCTGGTCGGATGGGCGCCGCCGTTGACTGCGAGCGTTTGCCCGGTGATGTGGCGGGCGCCAGGCGAGGCGAGGAAGTACACCGTTTCGGCGATGTCGTCGGGTGTGCCGGCGCGGCCGGTGCTGGTGGCGTCGATCAGTTGCCCGGCTCGTTGGGCGGGGAGTTTGTCCCGGAAGAATTCGGTGTCGCGGATGTAGCCGGGAGCGACGACGTTGGTGGTGATGTTGCGGGGGCCGAGTTGGCGGGCCAGGTCGACGTTCCACGAGGCGAGTCCGGCTTTGGCGGCGCCGTAGGAGCCGGCGCCCTGGTCGGCGGCGATGGATCCGATGTGGATCACCGAGGCGCCGTCGGCCAGTTTGTGCTCGGCTGCGGTGGTGGTCAGCACCGCGCTGATCAGGTTGGCGTCCAGGTTGGCGCGCCAGTGCGTGAGGACTCCGGCGAGTCCATCGGGTTCGGGCAGGTCGAAGTCGGTGTTGCCGCCGGCGTTGTTGACCAGTACGTCGATCGGGCTGTCCACTTCGGCCAGTGCGGTGGTGAGCTGGTCGGGGTCGGTGCTGTCGCAGACGAGTGGGCGGACCGCTGGGCCCAGTTCGGCGGCGGTGCTGACCAGCACTTGTTTGCGCCGGCCGGTGATGTGCACGATGGCGTCCGAGGTGGCGAATCGTGCGGCTACGGCTTTGCCGATGCCGGTGCCCCCGCCGGTGACCAGGATTGTGCGGGCCATCTAGCCTCCTTCGTGTTGGCTGGTCCAACTTCAAGTTTAGACCTAAATGATAGGCTGTGGGGGTGGCAGCCGACAACCGCGGTGGAGGTTTGGATGAGCACAGCGTCCGCAATGGATCCCGTACCGGACGCCGCGGACGAGATCGAGGCGGCGTGGCAGCGTGAGCGGCCGGGTACCTCGACCGAGTCCATCGGCATCGTGACCCGGGTGTGGCAGCTGGCGAAGTTGTTCGGAGAGGACCGCCGTCGTGTGCTGCTGGACTCCGGTGTCGATACGGCCACCCTGGACCTGCTCAGTGTGCTGCGGCGCAGTTCCCCGCCGTACTCGCTGACCACCAGGGAGCTGGCGAGGCGGACGCTGGTCACGGCGGGAGCGATCTCGCAGCGGGTGGCCCGCGCCGAGCGCGGGGGGTTGGTCGAGCGGCACAGCGCGCCACCGGGGCGCAGCGTGTATGTGACGCTGACCCCGGCCGGGCACGCGCTGGTGGAGCAGACCGTCGATCGGGTCCTCGAGCGGGAACTGGAACTGGTCTCCGGGCTGAGCGAGCAGCAGCGGGCCCAGCTGGCCTCATTGCTGCGGGTGCTCCTCGGTGAGGTCCAAAGCCGCTGCGACGATCACGGCGTCACCCATGTAGGCGACGTCGGCACCACACTCTGAACCCAGCACACCGGGGTTCACAGCAGCCGGGTGAAGTGCCGGACGACCTGCTGCGCCTGAACCGGGTTCAGCCGCGGGTCGCAGGCCGATTCGTACCTGTTCAGCTTGAGTGCCCCGGTCAGCTCGGCCATCGTGCCCACGCATTCGGTCACCGGATCGGGGGTCACTTCGAGGTGGAGTCCGCCAGGGTGCACCCGCTGCTCCCGCAAGATCCGGCAGAACTGCCCGACCTCGGCCTGTATCTCCGCCACCACCCGGGTTTTCTGCCCGGCCTCGGTCTTCCTGGTGTTGCCGTGCATGGGATCGCTGAGCCAGGTCACCTGCCCGGCCCGCTCACCGAGTGCGGCCACCAGCGTGGGAAGCCGGTTCGCGATCTTTTCCGCGCCCATGCGGACGATCAGGCTCAGCCTGCCCCGGCGGTGCCCGGTGGCCAGGCGGTCGACGATGGCGACCAGTTCCTCCGGTGCCGCGTTCGGGCCGATCTTCACCCCGACGGGATTGGTGATCTGCTCGGCGAACGCGAGGTGTGCGTGATCGAGTTGCCGCGTGCGCTCCCCGATCCACACCGTGTGGGCCGAGGAGGCGTAGTTGCCGCCGCGGACCGGGTCCGGGCGCAGCAGCGCCTGCTCGAAGTCGAGCAGCAGGGCTTCGTGGCTGACGTAGGTCGGTGCCAGCATCGAACTGATTCCGCTGTCGGCCTCGAGCAGCAGCTGCCGCATGAACAACGCGTCCAGGCCGTTCGCCGCGTGCTCGTAAGCAGTGAGCATCCGCGCCGGATCGGCTCGCCTGGCCGCGGCGGTGGGAGTCAGGCCGTTCACCGCGTCGCCGCGGTAGACCGGGATTTCCGTGCCGTCCGGCAGGACTTCCGTGGCACAGGAGCGGGGTTTGGCGAACTGTCCGGCGAACCGGCCGATCCGGACGGTCGGTACCCCGGCGGATTCGGCGGTTTCGCAGAGCTGGTGCAGCTGGGAGGCTTTGGCCTGGACCCGTTGCCGCTCCGAGTCGGAGAACAGTTCGGCACAATCACCCGCCTGGATTACCACGGCTTCACCGCGAGCGGCGAACTCGAGTTCGCCGCTCAACGCGTAACACGACTGCGCGTCGACCAGTGGTGGCCTGCTGCGCAATTCGTTCTGCACGGCGGCCAGTTCCGCCGGCGCGGGCCAGTGGGGTTGGTGGGCGGCGACTTCCAGCACTGCGTGGGGGATCATCGCGGTCTCCTGGTGTGGTGGTGGTGATCACACGGGACGCAGGTCCGGCGGTACCAGCCGGAGCTGTACCCGCTGGGCCAGGTCGATCAGCCGTTCTTCGCTGCCGGGCGGCCCGACGATCTGCACCCCGAGTGGCGCACGGTTCACCCGGCTGAGCCGGGCGGGCACGACGATGGCGGGCAAGCCGGCGAAACTGGCGACCGGGGTGTAGCCGATGCGCCGGTCGTAGTCGGCTTCGCCGGGAGCGGGGATGGTGGTGGCCACCGGACGGCTGGTCCGCAGATCGGGCGGTGGACAGGGGTCCAGCGGCAGCAACCAGGCGTGCGTGTGGTCACCGAAGCGGGCGGTGTTCTCCTGACGGGAGGAAAACAGCGCGTCGAGAATCTCCGTGTACTGACCGTCGGTCACCCGTGCGCCGACTTCCAGCGCTTGCTCGGTGCTCTGGTGCAGCGGCGTGGTGATCCAGTGCCGCCACAGCTGGTAGCCATCCCACGCCTGCCGGGCGCACAGCTGCCAGGCGTCACCCCGGCGTTGCCAGAGGTCCTCCCCCACCACGACGTCGCTCACCTCGTGGCCGTCGTCGTCCAGCGCGGCGCTGACCAGTTCCAGTGTTTCCAGCATCTCAGGAGCGCACGAGCCGTCACCGACGTTGGTGGGCACGCCAATGCGGTACCGGTCGGGCAACGGCTGCCCGGCCGCGCCGAGCAGGGTGCGCAGACTCAGGCGCTGCCACAGGAACGCGAGGTCCGCTGCCGTGCGCGCCACCCAGCCGACCGCGTCCATCGGCGGTGACAAGGGGAAGATGCCGTGCAACAGCCCGGGATCGTGCGTCATCCGCAGCCCGACGGTGCCGCAGTTCCCGGCAGGCCAGCGCACCGATCCCAGAACGTCCGTGCCCATCGCGAGATCGCAGAGGCCGGCCGCGACGGCGACGCCCGCACCGGTGCTCGAGCCGGCGGGATCGATGTGCGGGAAGTAGGGATTCACGCAGCCGGACCCGACGCCGATGTTCAACTCGGTGCTCACGACCTTGCCGATCACCTGGCCCTCGGCACCGTCGAGCCGGAAGAGCGCCCGCGCCGACGCCGCCGGGTGGTGCCGGTAGTGGCGCAGCCCCAGCGAAGTGGGCAGGCCGGCGACGTCGATGGTGTCCTTGACACCGACGCGGATCAGCGGCGTGCCCGCTGCCGGGCTTCGTCGTGCGGTGACCGCCCGGTACCGGGCGTCGGCCACGGAGTACCACGTTTCGTTCTGCTCCGCCCATTTCCGCTGGTCCCACTCGCCCCGATCGTGCAGGCCGCACCGCTCGGCCAGCGGCAGCTGCAGCAGGTCGGGCAGCTCCGGGCGATGGTCCGGATAGGTGATCCCGGCGTCCGCGGCGTAGTGGCCCAGCGACGCGGCGGGGTCGGACGCGCGCGGACGGTCCGCTGGCATCAGCTCGCCCCTTCCAGCGCCGCCCGGGATCCCTGCTGGGTGAGCGCGTACAAGGCGGTGACCGCGATCTTCCCGGTCGCGGTCCGGGGGATACGACGGACCTGGTGCACCGCGCGCGGTGGGGTGAAGTCGTGCAGGGCCGCCCGCAACCGGGCGAAGACCTGCTGGCGGGGCAGGTCCCGATCGAGGCTGTAGAACAGTTCGTAGTGCTCGGCGCGGACGGGATCGTGCACGGGCAGGCAGGCGACGTCCAGGCCGTCGACCGAGTTCCGTAGCGCGGTCGCGAGTTCTTCCAGGTTCACCCGCTTCCCGTTCACCTTGATCAGCGCCGAGGCCCGCCCGTGGAACTCGAAAGTCCGCTCGCCGCGATGGATCACGTCGGGCAGCTGCCACGTTTCCGGCCTGGACGCCATGTCGCTGCGGCGGGCCAGCCGCGGACTCCGGATGTGGAGCAACTGCCCCGGACCTTCGCCCGGCTCGGCGAACTCGACGTCGGGCAGGAGCTGCCAGCGTCTCGTCTCGGCGCCGGCCGGAACGATCTCCCGGTGCGCGATCCCGCCGGTTTCGGTGGAGCCGAACAACTCGACCGCGCGGAAACCGGTGCCGGACAGCGCGGCCAGCACCTCCCCGGTGGCCTGTACCGTCGGCCCGGTTCCGTGCAGGGCGACCGCCGAGGGCAGTGCCTCGAGCTGGCCGAGCAGGTGACGCAGCACCAGCCAGGTGGACGGCAGGCAGACGAACAACGTCCGCTTCTTCGCCACTTCGGGCGGCAATCCGGCGGGGACGTGGGTGAGGTGGTGCACGGGCACGCCGCGGATCTCCGGCAGGATCTGAGCGAACAACCGGCCGAAGAGGTGCTCCACCGGAGCGAAGCTGACGATCTGCTCGAACTCGCCGAGGAGTTCGTCGGCGATGAGCGCGGCTTCGGCCCGGAGTTGTTCCGGGGTACGCAGCCACACGGTGGGCGAACCCGTGTGCCCGGACGTGCGGAATTCGATCTCCGTGGCGTTCATCGAGACTCTCCGAACACGGCCCGGTCCTCCAGCTGGGAGTGCACGAATTCGGCGATGCGGTCCAGTTGCGCGAAGTTGTAGCGGACGTCGTGCTCGACGAAGTCGACTTCGACGCCGAACTCCTTCTCCATGGCGGTGACGCATTCCATCGCGCCGAGGCTGTCGTAGCGGTCGCCGAGCGTCTCCGGGAGTGGTGCGTCGGCGGGCAGGTCGTCGATCTCCGGACCGAACAGGGCAGCCAGTACGGCCCTGGTCCGTGTCTGGATGGTGGCAAGGGTGGGTACGGGAGACAAGGTCATCGGTTTCCCCTCAGTGTGGCGTCCGCGCGCCGGAGTCGGCCCTGGGCGCCGAAGTACACAAATTCCTTGGGTGTCGGCCGGAACTCCACGTAGAGGAACGGGGTTCCAGCGGTCATGCCGAGTGCGTCGGCGAGTACGGCGGCCAGTTCTTCGTAGAAGGTTTCGTCCCGTCCGACGGACACGCAGCAGACGACACTCGCGTGGTGCAAGCCCCCGTCCTCGTGTGGAAGGGCTTCGACCGGCAGGCCGCCGACGAACACCGTGCCCTCCTCGGTCCGTTCGAACCGCACGACCACGTGCTTGCGGTCGCTGCCGTGTTCGGCGAACCAGCGGGTCAGCCGGACGGCTGTAGCCCGGCGTTCGGTGGTGGACAGCGCCGTCGTGCGAATGGTGATGGTGGGCATGATTCCCCCAGAGTGGAAGGGATGTCCCTCAGGACAAGGTGAGCGCGGGCAGTTCCGCCCGACGCCCCGTACTCCGTTCGCGGAGCAGCGCGGCGAGGCAGTCGGCCAGCACTCCGCCGCCGGTCGGCGCGAGCGGTGTCCACCCGGTGCCCGCCGGCCGGACGAGCCGGTCGAGGAAAGCGGTCAGCCGGGTGAAGTCCACGGCAAGCCGCTGGCGGTCCGCAGTCACCACCGCTTCGTAGGTGCTCAGCAGGTCCGGCAGGCGTGCACCCTCATTGGCGAATCCGCCGCTGGGCACCCGGTGACGGTCGAGCAAGCCGGCCAGTTCGCCGGCCGTGGCCAGGCCCAATTGTTCCCGGACCCGCAGGGCCTGCAACCCGGCGCGGAGGGTGGGAGGCGCACCCGGCACGTGCCGGTAACCGTGCTCGTCACGGCACCCCAGGACAAAATCCGCCAGTCGTGCGGTGTCCAGCACCTCCGCGACCGGAATCTCGAGTAGCCGCAGTGTTTCCACCGCTGCGGCGGTGGAAACCAGATCCGACCCACGGCCTTCCCAGTAGCCGAACCCGCCGTCCGGGTTCTGCAGGCCCGCCAGCCAGTCCGCGATTTCGCGCGGTGCGGCGGGGTCGACCACGGCCGCACCCGCGGCGATCGCCCACAGCGTGCACCGCACTTCGCTGCCACGGGCGGGCATGTACATGACCCCGCCTTCGTTCGGTAGCCGGCAGCCGGCCAGCCAGGTGCGCCACCGGTCCTGCCGCGGGTCGTCGGCCGGTGACAGCAAGGCGGTGGCCGCGGTGCTCAGCGCGTCCCCGGCTCGCTCGGGTTCGCGATAGGTGAAGCCACCGGAGGGGCAGGACAGTGCGTGCAGCCTGCGCAGCACCGGGCCGGCGTGCGAGCCGGTGTCCGCGCCCAGCGCCTGCAGCGAGCCGATCGCGCAGAACGAGGCCCAGACATCGGCCACGTCGTAACCGGCCCACCGGACGAACGAACCGTCAGACGATCGGCGGTCCAGCACCCAGTCGAGGCAGCGTTGCCGCTCGGCCGGGGCCGCCCCCAGCGCTTGGAGCGCGGCCGTCGCCCGATAGGTGGCCCACAGGCACGCGACATCCGCCGACGGGCCGAAACGGAAACCGCCTTCGGGGTCTTGCTGCTCCCGCAGCCAGCGCACCAGCGCCGGACCGTCCCAAGGGAGGGGCGTATCCGGCTCCACGGCGAGCAACGCCCGCCAGGACATCACACCGTAGAAGCAGGCTCGGACGTCCGAAGCCGTGGACACGGCGTGCTCGGGCGACCAGCTGAGGCCGCCATCCAGTGCCTGCAACGCGCGCAGCCAGCTCACCAGCCGATCGCGGTCCGGCGGGATGTCCTGACACAGTTCGACCACCGTGCGCACCGAATAGTGCGTGGCCCAGACGTCGGGGGCCTGGCCGGGCAGCATCGCGTACGCGTCGCCCGACCAGGTTCGGCGCAGCCAGTCCCGCGTCGAACCGAGCTGGGGAACTTCGGCGCCGAGTTCAGCCATCGCCTGGGTGCAGTAGAACGTCGCCCACGCGTCGGAGGCCATGCCCTTGCTCCAGGCGTAGCCGCCATCGGTGTTGCGGCGGCTGCTCAGGTAGTCGACCGTGGCTGCGCGGCCGGGCAGCTCGCTGGTCCGGCCCAGCCACGCGGCCGTGCGAACCGCGGCGTAAGTGCACCACAGGTCCGCTTCACCGGTGGTGACGGCGGTGCCGGCCGGCGCCTTCGGGGCGAGGCGCGCGGTCATCTGCCCGCTCCCACGACCCGGAAGTTCGATCGCTTCCAGCTCTTCTGCGACGCCCCGCTCTTGGTGCTCGCGGGAAGCTGATTGACGAAAAGCACTTCGTCCCATTCCAGGCCGAGCAACTCCCGGGAGGAACGCTGGAGCCGGTCGGCCATCGTGGCTTCCCCCGCCCGGTCCCAGTGCACGTCGCGTTCCAGGATCAACCTGGCGAACGCGCCCGGCGCGTCGGTCTCCATCAGATAGCCGGTCGCCTCGGTCTCGCCGTAGACCACCTCTTCGACCGCGCGCACGGTGAGCTTCGCGCCGCGCACGGCCACGGCATCGGAACCGCGCCCGACGACTTCGATCACCGGAGAGCGGTCACCGCAGTCGCAGTGGGCGCCCAGGCGCACCTCGTCCCCGGTGTCCAGGCGCAGCACGCACCGGGCATGGAGGTTCAGCGGGGTGACTACGAGCCGTCCGGCGCCGGATTCGGGCAGCGGGCGGACCCCGCCGTCGTCGTCGTCGGCGGCGAGTTCGAAGTAGTTGGTCGCGGTCAGCAGGTGCAAGCGGTCCTGGACGCAGGCGGCGGCCAGGGTGCCGGTCTCCGTGCTGCCGTAACTCGCGTCCAGCACGGAGGCGTTCCACCACCGGCCGAGGCGAGCCCGGAACGGAGCGGTGCTGACCTCACCGAGCAGCATCATCCGGTGCACACCGACGCTCAGGTCGCGCAGCAGCCCGCGTTGTTTGGCCAGTCTGCTGAACTGCAGCGCCACGCCGGGCGCGGCGAATACGGTGGTCGGCCGGAAGGAATCGATTAGCCCGATCAGCCGATCCCAGTCGGAGATTCCGGTGGCGAACGGATAAGCTCGGGTGTGTGGTAGCCCGAGGTACTCGCAGACGCCGACGACGAGGTCCGCTACCGGGACAATGTCCGAAGGTAGCATAATCAATACACGCTCATTTTCCGGTAACAGATCGCGCCAGGCTTCGGCTACCGATACAGTGTTCCAGATTACGTCTTCCGCCAGTCGAGGAGTTGGCGTCGGCAGTCCGGTGGTGCCGGTGGTTTCATAATATTTCGCCGCCGCATCGATCGGGGCGGCCAGGAATTCGAGAGCGCCTTTCTTGAGGCGCTGCTTGCTGGTGGTGCCGAGTCCCTCGAACCTGGCGAAGGAGTACTCCGGGAGCCCGGAGTAGGCTGCAGACTGCCTGGCCCTCCGCCATGTCTCTGAGATCTTCCGCATGTAGAAGCCTTTTCCGGGCAAACTCTCTCGCTGCTCGCGGATTTCGGCACCGGCCTGCTCCAGCAGTCGCAACCGATGGCTACTGTTGATGAGCAAGAACAATTCCTCCCCAGGAAAAAAAGCTTAGTCGATAATTATCTCGTGCCCCCGCGTCGAGTCGATTACCGGCCAAGTTTAGCACTAAACATGAGGCGGGTGCAAGTTGCTCGACCAGGCCGTTCTATCGTCCCAATCACCGCCGGTGTCACTCGAGTGGCGGTACGGACTCCTGCCGGGTGGTGGGTACTGTCCTCGCCAGACAAATTACCGGCAGTCGTTGGCGTGCGCTCGTCTGCACTATATCGCCGCCATGGCCGGCGAAACACCTGTTCGGTTCACCCGTTGCGCCGGGTCAATAACGCGTGTCGCCAGCGTGCGCGACTCGCCGTCGCAGCTTGGGCGCTAATCAAGCAGACGCAGTATGCCCTCAAGACAGGAGCGCCATGTGCGGAATCGCCGGCTGGATCGACCTCAGCCGTCCCACCGAGTGGAACGAATCGGTCCTCGAGAGCATGACCCGTACCCTTGTTCGCCGCGGTCCGGACGACGAAGGGTTGTGGACGGATCCGCACGTGGCACTGGGTCATCGTAGGCTGGCCATTCTCGACGTGCGCCGGGGCGTGCAGCCGATGACCGCGGGCCCGCCTGAGCAGCCGCACGCCGTGCTCTGTTACAGCGGAGAGGTGTACAACTTCCGTGAGCTAAGGGCGGAACTGGCCGCGCGCGGGCGGGTTTTCCGCACCCACGGCGACACCGAAGTCGTGCTCAACGCCTACCTGGAGTGGGGCGAGAGCTTCGTCGAACGGCTCGGCGGAATGTTCGCCTTCGCACTGTGGGACCCGCGCGCGCGGAAGCTACTCCTGGTCCGCGACCGGCTGGGCATCAAACCCCTCTACTACGCGCGGTCCGGCGACGCGGTGCTGTTCGCGTCCGAGCCGAAGGCGGTGCTGGCCCACCCCGAGTTCACCGCCCGGCTCGACCCGCAGGGGCTGGCCGATCTGCTGGGGCTGGTCAAGACCCCTGGCGTGACCCCGTTCCGCGACCTATACGAGGTACCGCCGGGACACGTCCTCTCCGTTGACGACAACGGCAGCAGGCTGTCCCGCTACTGGAGTCTGCCGACCGCCCCGCACGAAGACGACATCGCGGACACGGTTGCCCACGTTCGCGAGCTGCTCGTCGACACCGTGCGAAGGCAGTTGATCACCGACGTACCGCTGTGCACCCTGCTTTCCGGTGGCCTGGACTCCAGTGCGTTGACCGCCATCGCCACGGAGGTCCTCAACAGCTCGGGGGAAGGCCCGGTCCGTTCGTTCTCCGTCGATTTCGTCGGCAGCGCCAACCACTTCCGTGCCAGCGAGTTCCGGCCCGAACGCGATAATCCCTACGCCCTTCAGGTCGCCAGCCATCTCGGTACGGTACACCGGACCATCGAGCTGCCCGACGAAGCCCTCACCGAGGACGGAAGCCGCGACGCCGTACTCGGCGCGCACGACCTCCCACTCACTTTCGGCGACGTCGACACCTCGCTGTACCTGCTCTTCTCGGCCATCCGTGAGCGGTCAACCGTCGCGCTGTCCGGCGAATCCGCGGACGAGGTGTTCGGCGGCTACAACTGGTTCCACGATCCGAGCGTCGTCGGCACAGCGGGCTTCCCCTGGCTCAGCACCATGCAGTTCATCCCTGAGCGGATGCTGACCACCCAGTTCCGCGAGCACACGCGGTTCGAGGAGTACCGGGCCGACTGCTACCGGCAGGCGATCGGCGAAGTCGAGTACCTGCCGGGAGAAGATGCGCAGGAACGACGGATGCGCGAGTTCAGCCACTTGCACCTCACGCGCTGGCTGCCTGTCCTCCTCGACCGCAAGGACCGGCTCAGCATGGCCGCCGGTCTCGAAGTGCGGGTGCCCTTCTGCGACCACCGGCTGGTCGAGTACGTGCACAACATCCCGTGGAAGATCAAGACCTACGACGGCAGGGAAAAGAGCGTGCTCCGCGGTGCCTCCGTCGGCCTGCTACCCTACTCGGTGCTGAACCGGAAGAAGAGCCCGTACCCCACCACCGCCGATACCCGGTACGAACACGATCTGCGCCGTCGGGTCGGCTCCCTCCTCGCAGAGAATCGATCGTCGGCACTGGACATCGTCGACGCGGGGGCACTCCGGGAGTTGCTGAGCAGACCGGAGGGCTACTTCGACACCCAGCTCCGGCGCAACCCACTGGAAACCGCTCTGAACCTGGCGCAGTGGTACCGGGAGCAGTGGAACTCGTGACCTGCCCGAGAGGAGACAACCTGGAGAACCGGTGGCTCGACGACGTGTTCGCGAGGCCCTTCCCGGAGTCCGTGCGGTTCCTCAGCCGGGCCGACGTCGTGGAGTGCCTGACGAGGATCGACATCGTGACCACGGTCAAGGACGCGCTGCTGAGCCATCACTACGGCCGGACGATCCTGCCGAGTGAGGCGTACCTCTCCTGGACCAACCTGCACGGCGCCTACAGCCGCTCGATCGGTATGCCGGGTGCTGTGCTCGAACAGGAGGCCGAGGGCACCTACGGCATGAAGATCATCAACGCTAGTGTGTCGAATCCGGGGTTCGGCCTGGAACGGGCCGGCGGCTTGGGACTCTGCTTCGACGGGCAGACCGCCCGGGTGAACGCGGTGATGGAGGTCGGCGTGCTCAGCGCCGTACGGACGGCCGCCGTGACCGCCATCGCCGTCCAGGCCGTCGGCTACCAGGCGGTCAGCTCGCTAGCCGTCGTTGGCTGTGGAACGCAGGCGCGCGTGCACCTCGCCCTACTCCTCTCGCGATGCCCGGAACTGAGCCGGGTCACGCTGTACGACGTGCGACGGCAGGTGGCTGAGGGGCTCGTCGCTGAACTCGCCTGGCGGCACACAGAAGTGTCCTTCTCCGTCGTGGCGACACCGGCCGAAGCGATGGCCGACGCGGAATCGGCACTGTTCCTGACCACCGTCGCCGAAGGGTACGTCCAGCCGCAATGGGTGCGGCCCGGATCACTCTTGCTCAACGTCTCACTCGGTGATCTGACCGACGAGGTCCTGGCCGGCGCCTCCGCCCTCGTCGTTGACGACCTCCAACTGATCACCGAAAATCCCCGGCGGCCCCTGGGGCGCCTGGTCAACGAGGGACGAATCTTCCCGGAGGCGCGGGACAACCAGCCCTCGATCACCGCGACGATCGGCGAACTGCTCGTCGACGATGCGGTCGTGAAGCGGCCGGACAACGGCTACGTCGTGGTGAACCCCTTCGGGCTCGGCGTTCTCGACGTGGCGCTGTTCGGCGCGGTACTGCGCCGAGCGAGCAGTGCGGGTGTCGGGCAGGTCCTGGAACTCGTCTGACCCGGCCGAGTGCACCCGGCAGAAGGTTCACCACGATCAATCCAAGGAGTTCAAGTGCGATTACCCAATCAGCGCGGCCCGGTGAGCGAAGTTCTCGTCAGCGTTTTGCAGCGCCTACCGGAGACTGGTGGCGACTCCGTTCTGCAGAACATTTCGGCGGCTGACGTGGAAGCCACTTCCGACGAGGACCTGCAGCTGAGTTTGTTCTTGAGCTACGGACCCCAATACTGCCTCTTCGGCGAAGTGGCGCAACACTGGGAGTGGGAGTCCTCGCTGATTGAGTTGCGGAAGCGACTCGAGAACCGCTTCGCCAGCGAGCTCCGTGCAATCGCCGGCCCGGTCCCGCCGGTGGACGTGGCGGAGCTCCCCCAGTTCTTGATGGAGATCGGTAAACCGAGCCCGGGAAGGTCTCTCTCGCGGTACCTCAAGCAGGACGCCACGATGGAACAGTTCCAGGAATTCCTCATGCACCGCTCCGTCTACAGTCTCATGGAAGCGGACCACCACAGCCTCGTCATCCCGCGCGTGCGCGGCGGCGGCAAACCGGCACTGGTGGAGATCCAGGCCGACGAGTACGGCGGCGGGATCCCGGGGCGCCTGCACTCTCAGTTGTTCGAGCTGACCCTGAAAGAACTCGGAATGTTGACCGAATTCGGTTCTTACTTCGAAGTCGTTCCGGCTTGCTCGCTGGCGACGGTGAACGTGATATCCTATTTCGGAACCCATGGTCGTCATCGGGGCGCGTTGCTCGGAAACCTTGCGATGACGGAAATAGGTTCGCACTACGTAAACCGGAACTTCCGCAACGGTCTGCAACGGTTGAATGGATCGGACGAATCGTGGTTGTTCTTCCAGGAGCACATCGTGGCCGACGCCGTACACGAACAGCTCGCCGCCTACGACATGTGCGGCAGATTCGTGCGTGACAATCCGCGTGAGTTGTCCGATGTGGTCTTCGGCGCCGTCGTGACGGCCGAACTGGGGGCACGAGCCAACGAGCACATGCTGTCCTCATGGGAACGCGGTGAGTCCTCCCTCCGCGGCAAGATTTCCCTGACGGCAGGCTGATGGACGGCTGGGGTGCGGGTGGTGATGCCCCTGCCGGGGACCAGGCTGAGCCCGCGGCACAGCGACGTGCTCCGGCCACGATCGTGGTGTGCCAGGACGGCCCGGTCATCATCCGCGGAGACTACGACCTGCGCAGTCAGACCGACGAGCCGATCGATCCACAGCGAAAGACCATCGCTCTCTGCCGCTGCGGACGTTCACTGCAGAAACCGTTCTGCGACGGCAGTCACATCTGGACGAAAAGCGTCATCAGTGGAGATCCACCGAATCGGACGTGACCAGTGACTTGGTACAAGGGGGAGGGCGAGGACGTTGCCGCTTGAACTGCACGGCCCGGTGCCGGGAAGAACCTCGATGTTGACCGCCGTGACCAGGTATCGCGGCCGGACTACGCATCTCTGGTTGAAATTGGAACAAGAGAACCCGTTCGGGTCCATCAAGGACAGGGTGGCGTACTCCTTGCTCGCCTCGATCTTCGAGTCGGGCAGGCTTCGCGGCGGCATCATCGAGTCGACTTCCGGAAACCTCGGTGTCGCGTTGGCCAGGTATGCCCAGATCTGCGGGGTAGAATTCACCGCCGTCGTCGACCCGCGGACGTCGCGCACGCTCGTGCGGCAAATGCGGAGCGCGTACGCGAAGATCGTAGAAGTGACAGACCCCGACGAGACGGGCGGGTACTTGCTTTCCAGACTGGCCTACATCCGTGACCGGATGGCGGTCGAGGACCTGCTCGTGTGGCCGAACCAGTACGAGAATCCGGCCAATCCCCGCGCGCACTCCGAAGGAACCGCCCCGGAGATCCACTCCGTCGTCCCGCGTGGTGATCTCGACGTCTTCCTCGGCGTATCAACCGGGGGCACCCTCCGAGGTTTCACGGACTACGTCGAGCGCGACAGGCTGTCCTGGCGTTGCGTCGCGGTGGACGAAGTGGGATCAGTGGCACTCGGCGGTTCCCCGGCAACTCGCAGCCTGAACGGCATCGGCGCGAGTCGAAGTTCGTCTTTCGTTTCCGGGTCGGATTGTCTCAACGTGAAGGTGACTGCAGCCGAGGCGGTGGCCACATGCGACTGGGTGGCGAGCGAGCTGGGCGTCCGAGTCGGTGGCAGCTCGGGCGCCGCCGTGGCCGGTGCCGTGCGGTGGATACGAGAAGGTCTCGGTGCCGAGCACGTGGTTGTCGTCTGCCCGGACGGCGGCGATCGGTACGAGGACACGATCTATTCGCCGGGCTGGCGCCGCGCGAGGGCCCTCACATCGAGGACAGGCATGGAGTTCCCGGAGGTGTGCTCGACGCGAGTCGTGGACGATTCACTGGTTTCGATCTGACGACGCTGGTCCGCGAACGATTGCGGTTCAGCTGACGGGTGGCATTGCATGCGTGGTTTTCTCTCTCTGGATGACATGGACAGCGACGAACTGCACAAGATCGTCGGACGGTCGGCCGACGTGCTCGCTCAGGCCGAGCGGTTGGAACAGAAGCTGTCCGGCAAGGTGCTCGGCACATACTTCGCCAAGACCTCGACGCGCACGCGGACCGCGTTCACGGCCGCCGCGTTGCGGCTCGGGGCTTCGGTCGTCCCATACGGCCCCGGCGATCTCCAGCTGAACACCGGCGAGTCCCTGCACGACACCGGCCGGATGTTCGGTGCGATGCTCGACGGGTTGGTGATGCGCACCGCGGGCCCGCTCGAGGACATGAGACTGGTGGCTCGCAGCGGTGGGCTGCCCGTCGTGAACGCGATGGCCGCGCAGGAACATCCCACCCAGGGCGTTTGCGATGCGGCAACGATGCTCTGGCACTTCGGCCAGCTGGACGGCTTGTCGGTGCTGTACATCGGCGAGGGGAACAACACGGCTGTGGCACTGGGAAAAATCCTGAGCACTTACCGTGGCGTCACGGTGGTCTTCGCCACTCCGAAGGGGTACGGCCTCGATGCCGCGCTGCTCGGCTCACTACAGGAAAAGAGTGCGGATTCCGGCTCCCGTTTCATCGAAGCGCACGACCTCGCTACGGCCGACATCAAGGCTGACGTCGTCTACACGACTCGCTGGCAGACCACGGGCACGGCGAAGCCGAATGCGGACTGGCGGGAGGATTTCCGTCCGTTCTACGTGGACGACGAGGTCATGTCCCATTGGCCGAAGGCGGTTTTCATGCATGATCTACCCGCGCACCGCGGTGACGAGGTCAAGGGATCGGTGCTCGACGGAGACCGCTCGATCGCCTGGGAGCAGGCGCGGATGAAGTACGGCAGCGCGGTCGCGATCCTGGAGTGGATCTACCGCGATTCCCAATGATCCTTTCTACATTCACCAGTGCACGAAGTGGGGGACCGTTTGACCATCTTCACCGTACTCGCCTTCACGGCCGCGGCTGCGGTCGTCGTCATCGTTCCGGGGCCGGATCAAGCGCTGCTGCTCCGAACCAGCGCCGCCGCCGGACGCTCGGCTGCGGTGCGCACCGCAGCCGGAGTGCTGCTCGGCATCGTCCTGTGGGGTATCGCGTCGGTTGTGGGGCTATCGGCGCTGTTGTCCAACGGCAGCGTGGCCTTCCAGGTGTTGACCGTGGTCGGCGCGGCCTACCTGATCTGGCTCGGGATCACGGCCTTGCGTTCCGCGATGTCGCCAGCGGCCCCCACGCTAGAACACGACGACCGCAGGAACTCCGGGTTCTTCCTGCGCGGATTTCTCATGAATTGCCTGAACCCGAAGATCGGGCTGTTCTACCTGTCGATTCTGCCGCAGTTCCTCCCGAATTCGACCGCGTCGGCACCGGGAGCCGAACTCGTGCTCTTCTCCATCTACATCACGGTGAGCGCCTTGTGGTTGTTCGCCTTCGCGTTGGCGGCCGGAAGTCTCCACCCGTTCTTGAGTCGACCGCGGGTCCGACGGTCCTTGGATTCGGTGGTGGGTGTGACCTTGCTGGGACTTGGATTCATCGCTTTGGTGGGAGTGTGATGGTGTGGTGCAACAGGACGGATCGACCCGCCTGCAGGAGAAGCTCGTCGAAACCGCCGGCGAGGTGGGACGCGCGGTCGACGCTGTCGAACGCGCCCGAGGCGTGCTGCGAGCATCGGGTGATCCGCTGATGGCCGCGGTCGACAGTGCACTCACCTGCGCCGTTTCCCTGATCGAACTCCGGCAGCGCGAGAAGAAAAGTGACCTCGACACGCTTCACAGCGCGCTGGGGGCGGCTCGCGCACTGGTCGGCGAAGTGACTTTCGCCGTCCGAGACAGCTATCCGGGCCCCGGCTCCTGACGACCGGATCCTGGGCGGTCGCGCCGTTTACTACCGCTGCGGTGTGGGTGACCACGGCACAACTCCCACCACCGCGATCAGCAGGGCGATCGCAAGACCTCGGGGGTTGCCACCGCTCCGCCCTCCGGGGTAGGCGGTTCGTAGCCGAGGGTGCCGGGCGCGCCGCTGCGCTGCACGGGCACCGCCGGCCACCACGAGCAACGCCACCAGTCCGCGCTGGAACGCTCGGGCGCCGCCGCGGTGACGTCCGAAAGACAGCTGGGGGCACGCCAGTGCCCCCAGCCGCACTTTGTGATTGATGGTGCGTCTTCGCTGGTAGTGGGTTTGTTGAGCCCGGTGTTGGTGGTGTCGGCGCCGGTGTGTGACCAGGTCTGGGTTGCGAGGTGGTCGACTGGGGTGGTGGTCAGGTGTGAGGGGTGATCGTGACCGGGTCGCCGTCGTGCCGCAACGTCCACGTGGGGCCGCCGGGTAGCACCAGCGGCTCCACTCCGTTCCGAGTCAGCTCGACGAGCGAGCCGCGCTGGTCGCGAGCGGGACCGCCAGCTGGGTCGTGGAGCAGGAGCCCAGGCCGACCGAGGACGCGAACGCCTCCGGGGCTCATGACCACCCTCTGTTTATTGACCATTGACTACTTCGCCGATTGGGGTTTTGGCGGAGCGCAGCGGAAGTCTCTGGGCAAAATCACGTCCCGCCCCGTCGTGCCTGCCCTGGAGCAAGCCCACGCCCCCGACGACCTCGGCTACCTGTCGTTCGTCGACTACGCGGTGTCCACCGCCAGCCGCGAGCTGCCCCCGGGTCGACCCCGCGGCGATGCGCCTGGTCCTGACCCTGCACCGGGTCACCACGGCACTGATCTACGACCTGGTGACCAGCGTGCACCGGCCGCGCAGGTGGACCTGGCCGGGGTTCCGTGTGTTGTTCGTGCTGTGGCTCGTCGGACCGGTGAAAGCCGAGCGCGTGGCCGAGTTGTCCGGGGTGAACCGAGCCGCGGTCTCGGCCTTGGTCAACACCCTGGACCGGGACGGCCTGGTGTCGCGGGCCCGTCCGAGCACGACCGCCGCGCCGTGCAACTGGACCTCATCGACGCCGGTCACGACGCCATCACCAGCGGGTCCGCTGCGCGCAACAGCGGGAGCAAGCGTGGGGCGGCACGTTGAGCCGCCCCGAGCAGACGATGCTGATCGGCCTGCCGGAAAACTCATGCCGAGCTCGGACAGCGCCGCGCTCGAGTGCCGGAACCGAACCGGGCGAACCACCCCTTGTCCGGCAGCTCGCTGGGAGCTAAGGTCCTCAGCTAATACAACCTTTGATCAACTGGTGAGTCCGCGCCGGGTGAGGAGCCGTGCCATGGCCTCGAGCCGGACGCCCTGCCCCTCACAGTGCTTCTTCGACCAGGCGTCTCGACCCCTCCGCGGTGAGAGTTGACCGCCGAGAGCTTCCCGTCGCGGTTCTGCACAACGAGGTGTGCGCAGACCGGCAGCATTGGCCACATCAGCGGCGGGAATGGCGTCGCGGGGCAATCGGGCGCACCACTGGCGCTGGAGGCGATGCTGGTGCTCGGATGAAGGGGTAAGCAGCAGTGGACGAACACCCCACCCTGAGGGCCGCCATCGCCGGCCTGCGCCGGGGCGCCACCACCAGCCGTGCCCTGACCGAGCGGCTGCTGGCCGCAGCCGAAACGCACGCTCACCTCGGGGCTTTCATCTCCCTGCATCCCGATCGCGCGCTGCACCTGGCCGACCTCGCCGATCGGGACCCGGGGCCCGGCCCGCTGCACGGCGTGCCGGTCGTGGTCAAGGACAACATCCACGTCGCGGGCCTGCCCAACACGGCGGGCACCCCCGCGTTGGCGGACTTCGTGCCGGTCACCGACGCGCCCGTGGTGCGACGGCTGGTGGAGGCCGGCGCGTTCGTGGCAGGCAAGACCGGGATGCACGAGCTGTCGCTGGGCGCCACCAGCGCGTCGTCCGCGCACGGTCCCGTGCGTCACGCGCACCGGCCGGAGCTCTTCGCCGGTGGCAGCAGCGGCGGCACAGCCGTGGCGGTGGCCCTGGGCGCGCTGGTGGGTTTGGGCACCGACACCGGCGGTTCGGTGCGCATACCGGCCGCCCTCAACGGCGTACCCGGGTTCCGGCCGCGCACCGGCCGCTACCCCGGCGGCGGCATCACCCCCTTGTCGGCCACCCGGGACTCCCCCGGCCCGATGGCCCGCTCGGTGGCCGACCTCGCGCTGCTGGACGCGGTGCTCTCCGGCGACGACCCCGCGCTGCCCGGGATCGGCCCCGGCCAGCTCCGGCTGGGTGTTCCCGGCCCGTACTTCACCGACCCGCTGGACACCCCCACCCTGGACGCCTGGACCCGGGCGCTGGAGCTGCTGCGGGCCGCCGGCGTCACGCTCATCGAGGTGCCGGCGCCCGACCCCCGGGATGCCGAGGAAACCGTGGGCTTCCCGATCACCCTGTACGAGACGCGCCGTGACCTCACCGCCTACTTGGCCGAGCACCGCCCGTCACTGACCCTGTCGGAGTTGGCGGAGCGCATCTGCACCCCGGCGGTGCGGGAGATGTTCCTGGATTCCGTGGTGGACGACGCGCCAGAGGCGATCCCGGTCGAGGTATACGAGCGCGCGCTGACCGGTCGCGAGCGCTTGCGGCGCTCCTACCGGGAGGTGTTCGCCGAGCACCACCTGCACGCCTTGGTGTTCCCCACCACCCCGAGGGTCGCCGGCGACCTGACTGCCGACGCGGACCGGCTGGAGGTGGCGGGCATCGTGCTGCCGTCGTTCGCCACCCTCATCCGCAACACCGGCCCCGGCAGCATCGCAGGCATGTCCGGCCTGACGGTGCCGATTCCGCGTGCGCCGGGCGAGCTGCCCGTGGGCCTGGCATTGGACGGATGGTCGGACCGCGTCGTGCTGGCCGCGGGGGTCGTGGTGGAGCACGTGCTCCGCTGACGACCGGCCCCGGGAAAGAGCGTGCCCTCCGCGGTCTGCCGCATCCGATGTGCAGAACGCTGCCCACCCAGCCGTGGCAACCGGTCAGGCGACCTCTCCGGGCGCGAGGACCCGCGAGCCCGGCGAAAGCGGCCAGGGCGATGCCGAACTCCCGGCGGAAGGCGGCGGCGAAGGTGAACTACCGCACCGCCCCTCCCGCCGGGTTACGGGAACCCCTCAGTCCACGTGTTGCCTGCTGGGGGTATCCGCGTTTGTGGGTGCTGTGCAGGGAGCGCGTGGCCGCGATGTGGGTCGGGCGGGCAGAGTAGTCGCAGTGGCCAGCCGACGAGTAGCGGCAGCGCGAGGGGCTCAGAGCCGCTTGCGGCGCGTGGTGCTCACCTGGCTGACCACGGCGCGAGGCGGTGCGGAGCGATCCACTCTCGAACTGGCTGAAGGGCTCCGGGCATTGCTCGGCATCGAAGTTGCGCTGCTGTGGTGGGACGATGATCGCTCGTTTCCGTCATTCTTTCCGGGTACCTGTGGTGTCCGTCCTGCGCGGCATCCTGGTCGCGGACCAGCGCTTGCGCACCGTCGATCCGGCTACCGGGCTGCTCACGCCCCATCTGCCCAGCGAACTGGCCCGCGCGAGTTGGGTCGGGGTCAGCCAGGCAGCCACCAGCAGTGTGGTGCGGTTGTCACAGCGGCCGCTCGAGGTTTGCACCATCTACAACGGGATTGCCGGCAGCGGGCGGCCGAAGCCGTCCTCGCCGGGGAATCCGCGCCGATTCTCCGTAGTTGCCAGGACCGAGCCTCGGAAACGGATCGATCGGGGTGATCGAGCCTTCGGTGGTGTGCCCGCATCGGTCGCTGACCGCGCCCAGCTGAATGTCTATGGCAGTGGGACGGCGTTGCCGCGTCTGCGTGAGCAGGCGGAAGCGCTCGGTCCGGCCACGGACATCCGCTTCTGGGGCCAGGTCTCGGACCGGCAGTGGCCCGCACGCTCAGCCCACCACCGGTGGTTTCGATCAGGCCCCAGCGAGCCATGTCGCTGATGGTCTCCCCGAGCAATTGCCGTTCGGCTTCGTAGAGCATGTTCTCCTCCGTAGTGTCACAGCCGGTGGAATCGGGCGGTCAGCGATGCTGGCGCGCGAGCTGACCGGGGGTGGCGCTGTCCTGGCTTTCGAACTTCTCGCGGGGTCCTGGGCCGAATGCCGGTAACGGCTGTTCACGCCCTTCGAGCAGGTCGGCGGTGTACTCGCCGAGCGCGGGCCCGAACTTGAACGCATGCCCGCCCCCGCCGGCCAGCCAGCCGCCGCCCGCTCCCGGTATCGGGGTGAGCACGAAGTGCTGGTCGTCGGTGAGTTCGTATTGGCAGACGTGCCGGGACACCAGCGGCGCACTCGGGCTCCGTGGGCAACGTGCGCCGGCCCTGCATGACGTCGGAGCCGACCTCGATGGTCACCTCGGGGGTTCTTCTCGATGGTGCGGTACCAGACCGGCGGTCGCGAGCTTCCACCGAAGGTGGCGAAAAACGGCGAACGCGTTGCTCACCGCCTGGTACGTCAGCGGGTTGGTGCGTCGACGGCCGGTCGTCGCGCCGTAGTGGCTGACCAGGATGATCGGGACGCTGCGCTCGGGATCGGAACGCGGCAGCGGAGGTGGGACAGGGCGCCGCGTGCCAGGTCCTCCTCGGTGCGCCACCGGACGAAGCCCGCGTTCGATCGGAACTCTGTCACGATTCGGAGTTCCCGTCCTGGAAGTGTGGCGCACGCTCGCACGCTGAAACCCCGACACCAGTGACAAGGTCAAGCGGCCAGCCGGACGACATTCACCCGGACCCCACATCAGCGCCCGGACGTACGGCCGTCAGCCGTGCGGCCCTGTACTCCGGGACCGAGGCTGTGACCTGATGACGCAGCCGGAAGCTCAGCGGGCCGAAGCGGTGCCCGAGCTGAGCTGACGGCCGCGAGCTGCGCCCCCCGGCCACTGGCGAGTTCCTCGCCGGACACCTGACTTCCTCGAACGGCCTTGCTCAGTTCAGGCGGCCACGGTCTCCGCATGCCGCCTCGGAATCGGTTAACGTCACCCGCATGGCTGAGGAGGTACGCTCACTCGACCCCGAGGAGACCACGTAGCTGGACCAAAGGCTCACACGGCGCTTCCTGGGCACCGGTTACGACCTGCTGGGCTTCACCCGCGCCGACCCCACCGGATGCTGCTTTGCCACACTCTGGTTCACGCTCCTGTC
>NZ_JBWKKF010000045.1:0-20883 GCF_056431745.1 Amycolatopsis sp. NPDC045836
AACAACGCCAGCCACTTCTTCCCGAACACGCCCAACACCACGCAGGCCAAGTACATGATCTCGTGGTTGAAGCGGTTCGTGGACAACGACACCCGTTACGAGCAGTTCCTCTGCCCCGGCCCGTCGAAGTCCACGCTGGTCGAAGAGTTCCGCAGCACCTGCCCCAACGGCTGATCGACCGGTGTGGCGTTCCCGGATCCGGGGACGCCACACCGGCACGCCGTCACGCCCCCTCGCCGATCGGGACGTTGCTGGAGCGGGACTCGACGGCGTCGAGCGTGGCCAGCGTGTTCGCGTCGAAGGTGAGCTCACCGACCGCCAGGTTGGCCTCCAGGTGCGCGGGGTCGGCGGTGCCGGGGATGAGCAGGGTGTTCGGCGCGTGGTGCAGCAGCCAGGCGAGGGCCACCTGGGAGGGCGTCGCGCCGAGGGACTCGGCCACGGCCAGCACGGCGGTCTCGTCGGTGACCTTGGGCAGGCCCGGGAGCCCGCCGCCGAGCGGGAAGAACGGCACCCACGCGATGCCTTCGCCGGCGCACAGCCGCAGCAGGTCCTCGTCGTCACGGGAGACGAGGCTGTAGGCGTTCTGCACGCAGGCGATGCCGGCGGGCAAGGCGCGGCGCAGGACGTCCGAGTCGACGCTGCTCAGGCCGATCGCGCCGATCTTGCCCTCGTCGCGCAGGGCGGTCATCGTCGCGAGCTGGTCGTCCAGGCCGACCACCTGATCACCCTCGGGACGCAGCCCGGGGCCGGTGTCCATGCGCCGGAGGTTGACCACCGGCAGCTGGTCGAGGCCGAGGCTGCGCAGGTTGTCCTCGACGCTGGCCCGCAACTGCTCCGGCCGCTGCGCGATCCGCAGCGGCAGCCGCCCGCCCGGATCGGGGTCGGCGCCGACCTTGGTGACCACCAGGACGTCGTCCTCGGGGCGCAGGGCCTCGCGGATGACCGCGTTGGCGAAGCCGAAACCGTAGAACTCGGCGGTGTCGACGTGGTTCACGCCCAGCTCGACGGCTCGCCGGAGCAGGGCCACGGCCTCGTCGCGGCGGTCGTGCAGCCGGGGGAGTTGGAGTGCGCCGTAGCCGATCCGGAAAACGGAGCGGCCGGCGAAGGGTGCGGTGGTGTGGATGACGGTCTCCTCGGTTGTGGTTGCCGTCACCTTACAAACATGTGCTGACAGATATCAATATCTGTCATTCAGTTTCGAGCACCGGCGCCGTGGTACACATGGCTGATCAGCCGACGAGGAGGACCGATGCGCGGGGAGCCGCTCGACGCGGAGACGATCGTGTCGGCCACCGAGGAGATGCTGCGCCGTCACGGTCCGGAGAAGACAACGGTGCTCGACGTGGCCCGGCAGCTGGGCGTGAGCCACGGCAGCGTGTACCGGCACTTCGCGTCCAAGGCCGCGCTGCGCGAGGCCGTCATCCGGCGCTGGCTCGACCAGGTGCGGGACGAGCTGACCGCCGCCGTGCGCACCCCGGGACAGCCGCCTGCCGAGCGGTTGCGGGCTCTGCTCACCACCGTGTTCGCCATCAAGTGGGCGAAGGCCAGGGAGGACCCGGAGCTGTTCGCCACCTTCCGGGTGCTGGCGGCCGAGCACAGCACCGTGTCCTCCGGCCACGTCGGCTTCCTGGTCGCGCAGGTGCGGGACGTCATCGCCGACGGCATCACCGCCGGCGACTTCGCCGACGGTGACCCGGAGGTGGCCGCACGGGCGGTCCTGACCGCGACGAGCCGCTTCCACGACCCGGCACACGCCGCGGAATGGCGCTCCCCGGCAGCCGAAGCGGACTCCGCCGCGGTCCTCTCCCTCATCCTCGACGGCCTCCGGGCCCGGTGATCGGCCTCCGGCCTCGACGGCCGCGTTTCAGCCGCCCGCCTGCCCGGGTTCTCCCAGCAGCCGCGAGCGGATGAGGAAGCGCACGCCCTCCGGGGCCTCCAGCGAGAAGCCGCTGCCCCGGCCCGGCACCACGTCGATGGTCAGGTGGGTGTGCTGCCAGTACTCGAACTGCGGCCCGGACATCCACACCGGAACGTCGCCGATGCCGTCGACGGTCAGGTCCCCGAGGTGGACGTCCGAACCGCCGATGCGGAACTCCCCGGCGGGGTAGCACATCGGCGCGCTGCCGTCGCAGCAGCCGCCGGACTGGTGGAACATCACCGGTCCGTGCCGCGCCACCAGCTCCCGCAGCAGCCCGGCGGCCGCCTCGGTCAGCGCCACGCGTTCCATCAGAAGAAGCCGAGGGCGTTGTCCGAGTAGCTGACCAGGAGGTTCTTCGTCTGCTGGTAGTGGTCGAGCATCATCTTGTGGTTCTCGCGGCCGATGCCGGACGCCTTGTACCCGCCGAAAGCCGCGTGCGCCGGGTAGGCGTGGTAGTTGTTCACCCACACGCGGCCCGCCTGGATCTCACGCCCCGCGCGGAAGGCGACGTTGCCGTCACGCGACCAGACCCCGGCGCCGAGGCCGTAGAGCGTGTCGTTGGCGATCTTCATCGCATCGGCGTAGTCGTCGAACTCGGCCACCGACACCACCGGCCCGAAGATCTCCTCCTGGAAGATCCGCATCTTGTTGTGGCCCTCGAACACCGTCGGCTGCACGTAGTAACCGCCGGACAGATCGCCGTCCAGCTCCACCCGCTCGCCACCGGTGAGCACCTTCGCGCCCTCCTGCTTGCCGATGTCGATGTAGGACAGGATCTTTTCGAGCTGGTCGTTGGACGCCTGCGCACCGACCTGGGTCTCGGTGTCCAGCGGATCGCCCTGCTTGATCTTCTTCACCCGCTCCACCGCGTCGCCGAGGAAGCGGTCGTAGATGCCGGACTGGATCAGCGCACGCGACGGGCAGGTGCACACCTCGCCCTGGTTCAGCGCGAACAGGGCGAAGCCCTCCTGCGCCTTGTCGTAGAAGGCGTCGTTCGCGGCGGCGACGTCGTCGAAGAAGATGTTCGGGCTCTTGCCGCCCAGCTCCACCGTCACCGGGATGATGTTTTCGCTGGCGTACTGCAGGATCAGCCGCCCGGTGGTGGTCTCGCCGGTGAACGCCACCTTCCGCACGCGGCGGCTCGACGCCAGCGGTTTGCCCGCCTCCACGCCGAAACCGTTGACCACGTTGAGCACACCCGGCGGGATGAGGTCGCCGATCAGCGAAAGCAGCAGGTGGATCGATGCCGGGGTCTGCTCGGCGGGCTTGAGCACGATGGCGTTGCCCGCGGCCAGCGCCGGAGCCAGCTTCCAGGTGGCCATCAGCAATGGGAAGTTCCACGGGATGATCTGGCCGACCACGCCCAGCGGCTCCTTGAAGTGGTAGGCCACGGTGTCGGCGTCGATCTGGGAGATGCCGCCCTCCTGGGCGCGCAGGGCACCGGCGAAGTAGCGGAAGTGGTCGATGGCCAGCGGGATGTCCGCGGCGAGGGTTTCGCGGACCGGCTTGCCGTTTTCCCAGCTTTCGGCGACCGCGATCTGTTCGAGGTGCTGCTCCATCCGGTCGGCGATCCGCAGCAGCACGCCGGCGCGTTCCTCCGGCGAGGTGCGGCCCCACGCCGGTGCCGCGCCTTCGGCGGCGTCGAGCGCCTTTTCGACGTCCTCGGCGGTGCCGCGGGCGATCTCGGTGAACGCCTTGCCGGTGACCGGACTGGGGTTCTCGAAGTACTGGCCCTTCGCCGGCCGCACGTATTCGCCGCCGATGTAGTGGTCGTACCGCGTCTCGTAGCTGACGACGCTGCCTTCGGTGTTGGGTGCCGCGTACCTGGTCATCTGCGTCCTGCCCTCCTGCTCCGTTGCCGGTCGGCGTTGCCGGCGAAGGTAGGTCCGGCCACGTTGCACGGACGTTGCAACACCGCCGTGGCGCTCAGTACGCTCGTGCAGATGGCGGAGCGGCCCGATCTCCTGCGCGACCCCGAGGAGTACGCGCGGTTGCTGCGGGCCGTGCACGAGGCCGTGCTGTCCGGGGTGCCGTCGCCGCGGTCCCCGCGCTCCCTGATCTCGGCTTCCTGGGACCGCTCGCTGGCCGCCAGGGTCGATCCGGACCGCAAGCTGCCGCCGGTGGTCCACGCCAGGGACGAGGTCGCCGAGCTGCGGGACGCGCACCCCTTGGCCCCGGTCCTGCCCCTGCTGCGGCAGACGCTGGTCAGCATCGCCGACGACGCCGAGCACATCATGATCGTCACCGACGCGGACGGGCTCATCCTCTGGCGCGAAGGCGCCAGCGAGGTCTGCCACCGCGCGGACGAGGTCCGGCTGGCCGAGGGCACGCGCTGGACCGAGGACGCCATCGGCACCAACGCCATGGGCACCGCGCTGGCCACCGGGGAGGCCGTGCAGGTCTACTCCGCCGAGCACCTGGTGCGCGCCTACCACTCCTGGACCTGCGCGGCGGCACCACTGCGCGATCCGGACACCGGCGCGCTGCTCGGCGCGATCGACGTCAGCGGCCCGTTGCGCACGGTCCACCCGGCGATGCTGGCGCTGGTCACGGCCTCGGCGAGGCTGGCCGAGGGACAGCTGCGAGCCCGGCTCGCGGTCCGCGACGAACGCACCCGGCGGGCCAACATGCCGCACCTGCAGGCCCTGCGCGGTGAACCGGGCGCGCTGCTGTCCGCCAGTGGCCGCGTGCTGGCCACCGAAGCCTGCGAGCTGCCGTCCACAGTGGACGTGCGGCGCGCCGGCGGGGCGGTGGCGCTGCCGGACGGCCGCCTCGGCACGGTCGAACCGCTGCCCGGTGGTTACCTGCTGCGGGTCGGCCGCGGGACCCGCGCGACCCGCACCCCGAAGCTCGTGCTCCAGTTCCTCGGCGACGGTTACCCTTCGGCCACTTTGGACGGACGAGAAGTTCCGATCACCCTGCGGCACGCGGAGATCCTGACCCTGCTCGCCCTGCAACCGGCCGGGCTCACCGCCGACAAACTGGCCTGGCAGCTCTACGGCGACGCGGGCAACCCGGTGACCGTGCGCGCCGAGATCCACCGCCTGCGCGGCCAGCTCGGCCCGGACGCGGTGCGCACCCGGCCGTACCGCCTGGCCGCCGAAGTGGACGCCGACTTCCTCCGCGCCCGGGCCGCGGTCCGCCGGGGACTGGCCGCCGAATTCCCCGGCCCGCTGCTCCCGGAATCGGAATCGCCCGCCGTCCGGGAAGAACGCGAGTCGCTCACCGCACAGGTGCGCCACGTCCTGCTGACCGGTGGCGGTGCCGAGTCGCTTTGGTCCTATTGGGACACTTCATGCGGTGTCGACGACCTCGAGGTCATCGACGCCCTGCTCGATTCACTCGACCACGACGACTACCGCCGCTCACTGGTGCTCAACCACCGCGCCCGCCTCGGCTGACCGCGGCCGTCGAACGTCATCCCGCGGGCTCGACGTAGCGGCGGCACAGGTTGAGGCTTTCGGCGATCACCGCGTCCACGTGGTTCGCCGCCTCGCGCTGGGCCTGTTCGACGAGGTAGTCGGCGGTGCCGTGCATGGTGTTGTACAACAGGACCGCCGCCGTGCGGGGGTCGGTGAGGGCGAAGGCGCCGGCCGCGGCCCCGGCTTCGAGCAGGTCGGCCAGTGCGGCCGCGTGCGTGTTGATCGCCGGGTCGGCGCCGTGCCCGGCGCCCGGCCGGTCGGCGGAGTCCTGGCTGCGGGGGTGGTGGAACAGCGCGTCGTGCAGGTCGGCGTGGGCGAGGTAGCCGCGGATGCTGGATTCCATCCAGTGCAGCAGCCTGCCCAGCCAGTCACCGTCGCCGAGCCGGTCGAGTTCGGTCAGCTGCCGGGCGGTGAGGTCGTCCACGAACCGGTCCCGCAGCGCGCCGAGCAGCTGTTCCTTGGAGCGGAAGTACAGGTAGAAGGTGCCCTTGGCGACCTCGGCGCGGACGGTGACCTCGTCCACGGTCAGCCCGGCGACGCCCTTGTCGAGCACGATCTGCTGAGCGGCGTCCAGCAGGTCGCCACGCCGTCGTTCCGGTGCCTCCGTGCGCTGCCTCACCCGATGCCCTTCCTCCTCGTGCCGCCGCGGCGCGGCGCCCGCCCCCATTGTGGCCGGGCGGACCCGGGTGCTCGCCGCCCCCTTGTCATCGGTAATCATTTTCATTAATGTGACTGACGGTCAGTCGTTCTGGGGAGAAGCTATGACAACTGGAAGCGCCGAGCGCCGGCCGCCGGCCGGAGCAGGCACCGGGCCGGTGCTGTCGCGGCGACGGCGGCTCACCGTGCTCGCGGCGCTGTACCTGGTGGCCGACATCGGCTATTCGTTCCTGTTCGGCGGGCTGAACACGATCCTGCTGCGGGGTGGGGTGGACCTGGAGCAGCTGGCGTTGATCAACCTGCTGGGGCTGCTCTACGCGGGGCGGTTCCTCGCCGGCCCGCTCGTGGACCGGGTCGGCTTCGGCGGGCTCGGCCGCTACCGCGGCTGGCTGGTGCTCACCCAGTTGCTGCTCGTGGTGGTGTGGCTCGCGCTGGTGCCGCTCGACCCGGTCGGCGACCTGCCGGTGGTGCTGCTGCTCACCGCGGTGGGCCTGGCGGTCTCGGCGGTGCACGACACGGCGATGAACGGGTTCGCGGTGCGGCTGCTGCCACCGGGGGACCGGGGCGCCGGCAACGGCATCCAGGCCGGGATGGCGAGCCTGTCGATCGTGCTCGGCTCCGGTGGCGCGTTGCTGCTGTACTCGCACGCGGGCTGGGGCGTGACGGCCGGCGTGCTGGCGGCGCTGTTCCTCGTGCCGTTCGGGGTGCTGCTGTTCGTGGCCGAACCGCCCGCCGGGCCCGCGGTCCGGCGCGGGGTGCCGTTCGCCGAACTGGTGACCTTGTTCCGGCACCGGCGGGTGCGGGCGTGGACCCTGCTGGTGGTGCCGCTGTTCGCGGCCGGCGGCTACCTGGCCACCGCGGTGCAGGTGCCGATGATGCTGGCGGCGAACTGGTCGCTGGACCGGATCGCGCTGGTGCAGGGCGCACTGGCGGGCCCGGTGGGGTTCGCGGCCGGACTCGGGGCGGGTGCGCTGGTCACCCGGTTCGGCAGGCGCCGGTCCGCGCTGGCCGTCGGCGTGTTCTGGGGGTGCGCGCTGGCGCTGCTGCTGCCGTTGTCGCTGGGCGGGTCCGCGGTGGTGCTGGACGTGACCGCGGTGCTGGCGGTGACCGCGGGCTACGCCGGGATGGCGGTGTGCGTGTACACGGTTTCGATGGACCTGACCCGCCCGGCCTCGGCGGGCACCGACTTCACCCTCCAGACCTCCGTGCTGGGGGTGCTGCGGCTCGGCATCACCTCGGCGGGGCTGGCCGTGGCGGGCACGACCGGGTTCCCCCTGCTGATCGGCGCTTCGGTGCTGCTCGCGGCGGTGGGCACCCAGACCGCGGCGCGCTGGCTCCGCGGTCACCGGATCTCATCCGATTCACTCGACACCCCAAGGGAGTTCGCATGACCGACAGTGCGTTGCCGATGCGGCAACGTGGTCGCCCCGCCGTGCTGGTGGCCGTGTTCGCCGGCACCTTCACGGCCCTGCTGGACACCACGATCGTGGCTGTCGCCCTGCCCGCGTTGCAGGAGGAGCTGCACACCGGCACCGCGGGGGTGCAGTGGATCGTGAACGCCTTCACCGTGTGCCTGGCCGCGTTCACGCTCTCCGGCGGGTCGCTGGGCGACCGCTTCGGCCGCAAGCGGTGCTTCCTGACCGGGCTCGCCGTCTTCCTCGCCGGGTCGCTGCTGTGCGCGGCGGCGGGCACGCTGGCGTTGATGGTCGCCGGGCGGGCACTGCAGGGGATCGGCGCCTCGCTGGTCGTGCCCGGTGCCCTCTCGCTGCTGGCCCAGTTCGAGCCCGAGCCCGGGCGGCGCGCCCGGCTGCTCGGCTGCTGGGGCATGGTCGCCAGCCTCGCCGTGCTCGCCGGCCCCGTGCTCGGCGGCCTGCTCGTCCGCGGCTTCGGCTGGCCCGCCATCTTCCTGGTCAACCTGCCCATCGGGGCCGCCGCCCTGTGGCTGGGTGTCCGCCACCTCCCCGAGTCCGCCGATCCCGAGCACACCGGCCTCGACCCCGCCGGCCAGTTCCTCGGCATCGCCGCGCTCGGCCTGCTGTCCTTCGCGATCATCGGCGCCGGCAGCCACGGCTGGACCGGTCCGGTCACGCTCGCCGCCTTCGCACTGGCGGTACTGGCGATCACCGCGTTCATCCGGGTCGAGCGGCGGGTGGCGCGCCCGATGCTGCCGATCGGCCTGTTCCGCGATGCCCGCTTCGCCGTGCTGAACACCGCCTCGGTGCTGCTCGGGTTCGGCGCCAACGGCGCGTTCGTCCTGCTTTCCCTGTTCCTGCAACAGGTCCAGCACCACTCACCGCTGGTCACCGGGCTCCTGCTCACGCCGATGACCCTGGCGCTCATCCCGGCGGCCAGACTGGCGGGCAGCCTCACCGCCGCCCACGGACCCCAGCTGCCCATGCTGATCGGCTACGGCCTCACCGGCGTGAGCCTGCTCGGGCTGATGACCCTCACCCCCGAGCAGCCCTATCCGGTGCTGGGGGCACTGCTGCTGGTCAACGGGATCGGCCAGGGCCTGGCCATCACGCCGGCCACGGCCGGGGTGCTCGCGCTGGTGCCCAGGCAGCGGTCCGGGATCGCCTCGGCCACCGTCAGCACCGCCCGGCAGGCCGGCACCGCGCTGGGGATCGCCTTGCTCGGCACCGTGTTCGCCGCGCCCCACCCCGGCGGGATGCGCCTGGCCATGCTCCTCGCCGGACTCGGCGTGCTGGTGGCCGCGGCGCTGCTGGCGGTGGTGCCCCGCACGACTCGGCCGGTCGGCGTGGCGACGGGGGTGACGAGGTGAGCGAACCGGGTGTGCTGGGATTCGCCGTCCGCACGGTGCGGCCCCGGCTGGTGGGTGCGGTGGCGGCCGGGCTCGGCGTGGTGGTGACCCGCCTGGTCCAGGCCTTCGCGCTGGCGGTGCTGGTCGCCGCCCCGCTGACCGGCCGGGCCTGGGAGGCCGCGCTGTGGGGGCTGTGGCTGGCCGCGGGCATGGTGCTGGCGCGGGCGGTGCTGTTGTGGGTGGGTGAGTCGCTCGCGCAGGCGGTGGGGCAGCGGGTCACCGCGGGCGTGCGCCGCCTGGTGCTGGACCACCTGCTGTCGCTGGGACCGTCCTACGTGGCCACGCGGTCGAGCGGGGCGGTCGCGGCGACCCTGGTCGAGAACGCGGCGGCCCTGGAAACGGCGGTGGCGCGCGGTGTGCCGAGCCGGCTGCTGTCCTGGCTCGGGCCGTTGCTGGCGGCGCTGGTGATCGGGCTCGTCGATCCGCTCAGCGGGGCACTGGTCGCGGCCGCGCTGGTGGTCGCCCAGGCAGCCGGTCCACTGTGGAACCGCATCGGCCGGAAGGGGCACGGCCGGGTCTTCGCCGACCTCGCCGCGATGGACGGGGGTTTTGTCGAAGCCGTGCAGGGCATGCCCACCGCCAAGGCGTTCGGTGCCACGGGACGGGTGCGGGACCGGCTGGCGGAGCAGGCCGAACGGGTCCGGGTCGCGAGCATGCGCGTGCTGACCGCGTTGTTCACCCAGCTGCTGGTCACGCGGCTGGCGATCGCGGGAGCCGGTGCCGCGGTGGTGGTCCGGGCGGCGTTCCTCACCGCCGGTGGGCACCTCTCCGCGGTGGCGGCCCTGACCGTCGTGCTCATCGTGCTGGTCGCCTTCACCCCGCTCGACGAGGCGGGCAAATACCTGCACGCCGGGATGGCGGCCCCGCTCGCGGCGGCCAAGCTGGACGCCTTCCTGGCCGAGCGACCGGTGATACCGGAGCGCGGCGGGACACCGGTGGCGCCACCGGCGAAGATCACCCTGGAGGAGGTCTCCTTCCGTTACCCGGGCCGGGACGAGGACGCCCTGTCCGGCGTGAGCCTCGAACTGCGGACCGGCCGCACGGTCGCCCTGGTCGGCCCCTCCGGTTCGGGCAAGAGCACCCTGGTGTCGCTGGTGCTGCGGTTGTTCGACCCCACCGCCGGCCGGATCGGCGTCGACGGGCACGACCTGCGGGAGCTGCCGCAGGACCAGTGGTGGCGCCACGTCGCGGTGGTCAGCCAGGACACCCACCTGTTCCCGGGGACACTGCGGGAGAACATCGCGCTGGCCCGCCCCGGAGCGGCACTCGGCGAAGTCGAGGCCGCCGCGGCCGCCGCCGGGTTGTCGGCCGACATCACCGCCATGCCGGACGGCCTCGATTCCCCGGTTTCCGAACGCGGCACCAACCTGTCCGGGGGCCAGCGGCAACGGGTCGCGATCGCCAGGGCGCTGCTGGCCGATCCCGCGGTGCTGGTCCTCGACGAAGCGACCGCCGCACTGGACGGCCGGACCGAACAGCTGGTGCATAGCGCCATCGCCGGCCTCGCCCGCGACCGGGCCGTGCTGGTGGTGGCCCACCGGCTGGCCACGGTCCGCGACGCCGACGAGATCGTCGTGCTCGAAGGCGGCACCGTCGTCGAACGCGGCAGCCACGAAACCCTGATGAACAACGCCGGTACCTACCACCGCCTCGTGCACTCCGGAGCCACGACATGACCACGCAGACATCGGAAACCGTCGACCGGCCCCTGTGGCGGCTGCTGCCCTACATGGCGTCCCGGCCGGTCGTGTTCGGGCTCGTCATCTGCTCGGGCCTGCTCCACTACGCCACCGTCGTGGCCTTGCCCGCGCTGACCGCCTACCTGTTCGGCACGCTCCTGACCGCGCACGGCGGTGCGGGTGGTGCGCTGGTGGCCGGGATCGTCGTGGCCGTGGCCGCCGCCGCACTGGCCCAGTGGTGGCAGACCGGCATCGGCCACGACTGGGCCTACCGGCTGCTCAAGGAACTGCGCGTGCGCATCGTCGACGGCATCGCCCGCGCCACCCCCGGCCGGCTGCTGGGCCGCCGCACCGGCGAACTCGCCGAGATCGCCAAGAACGACGTCTCGGCCACGGAGATGTTCTTCGCCCACACCGCCGGGGACTACCTCGGCGCCACGGTGGTGTCCCTCGCGACGCTGGTGGTCGTCGCCGTGCTCAGCCCGCCGTGCGCACTGGTGCTGGCGGTGCTGATGGTGCTGGTCGCCACCGTGCCCGCGGTGCTCGCGCGGCGTGCCGGGGAACAGGGCCACACCGTGCGCGCGGCCGGCGCCGAGGTGGCCAACGAGACGATGGACGTCATCCAGGGCCTGCGTGAACTGGCACTGGCCCGCCGCGGGCGGGACTACGCCGAACGCGTGCTGACCCGCGGCGAAGCGCTCGGCGCGGCGCACCGCCGCTACGCCCGCCGAGCCGGGGCCGAACTGGTCACCACGGAACTGCTGCTCGGTCTCGGCCTGCTCGCCCTGGCCACCGTCGCGGGCTTCCAGGTGAGCGCGGGCAGCCTGGCGGCGCACTGGCTGCCGGTCGTGCTCGTGCTGGGCGCCTCGGCACCGGTCCCGATCGCCACCGTTTCGGCCACCGCCCGCACCCTCGGCGACGTCCGCGCCGCCGCGGCCAGGGTGCTGGCCATCGTCGGTTACCCCGCCCACGTCGACGAGCCCGCGACGCCCCGCCGGGTCCGCACCGCGGTTCCCGCCGTCGAATTCGACGACGTCCACTTCGCCTACCCCGGGCACGCCGACGACGTGCTCCGCGGTGTGTCGCTGCGGATCGAACCGGGTGAGACCGTCGCACTGGTCGGCCGGTCCGGGGCCGGGAAGACGACGTGCGCGCACCTGCTGCTGCGTTTCTGGGACACCACGCGTGGCGCTGTGCGCATCGACGGCGCCGACGTGCGCGAGCTCGCGAACGAGGACCTGCGCCGCACCGTTTCCGTTGTCCCGCAGGACATCTACCTGTTCGACGACACGATCGCGAACAACATCCGCCTCGGCCGCCCCGACGCGGCCCACACCGAGGTCGAGCAGGCAGCCCGCCTCGCCGGTGCGCACGACTTCGTCACCGCACTACCCGAGGGCTACCAGACCCGCTGCGGCGAACGCGGCGCCGTGCTCTCCGGCGGCCAGCGCCAGCGCATCGCCATCGCCCGCGCGCTGCTCACCCGAGCCCCCGTGCTCGTGCTCGACGAAGCGGTTTCCAGCCTGGACACCGACAGCGAACGCGCCCTGCACGACAGCCTCGAAGCCCTGCGCGGCACCCGCACCACCCTGGTCATCGCCCACCGGCTCTCCACCATCCGCCGCGCCGACCGCGTCGCCCTGCTCGACCACGGCACCTTGATCGCCGAAGGAACCCACGACGAACTGGTCACCGGCTCCACCGACTACCGGCGAATACTCGCCCGTCAGCACACCACCGCATAGCCTGGAGGGGTGGGACCAGTGGCGGCTGATCTGGAGATCGAGCGGTTCGACCCGGCGACGGCGCCGGAGGCCGACTTCGCCGGTTACCACGGTGTCCTGGCGGCGGCCCACGAGGTGGATCGTCCCGGGGAGCCCTGGTTGCCGATCGGGGAGATGACCGCCCGGATGAGGACGCCGCTGCCCGGGATGGGCACCTCGGCGTACTGGGCCGGACGTCGCGGTGGCCGGATCGAGGCGTTCGCCGAGGCGCATTTCCTCGATGCGGAGAACAGCGGGATCGCCCTGGTCGAGGTGAAGGTCCGTCCGGAGCAGCGGCGTGCCGGAATCGGCAGTGCGCTGCTCCGGGCGGTGGTGCCGGAGTTGCGGGCGCGGAACCGGCCGGTGGTCGAGAGCTGGGACGTGGTCGAAGGCGGTCCGGGGCAGGCGTTCGCCGAGGCGCTGGGTTTCCGGCGGGTCCGGGGGATCGTGCGGCAGGTTCTGGTGCCGGCGGAGGTCGACGCGTCCTCGTGGGAGGTGGGGGTGCCGGCGGGCTACCGGATTCTCCGGTGGCGTGGCGCCGCACCGGAGGAAGTAGTCGGTTCCTATGCGGTGGCCCGGGCCGCGATCAACGACGCGCCACTGGGGGAGTCGGACTACCGGTGGCCGGAGTGGTCGGTGGAGCGGGTGCGCGCCGTCGAAGCCGAGTTGCGGGCGCAGGGTCTCGCGCAACGGGTGGTGGTCGCGATCCACGAGGAGACCGGCGCGGTCGCCGGCTTCACCGAAGTGTTCGTGCACTCCCGTCGCCCGGACTGGGGCTACCAACGGGACACGGCGGTGCTGGCCCGGCATCGGGGGCGCGGTCTTGGCTGCTGCCTGAAGGCGCACGTGGCGCGGTGGCTGGTCGCCGACCTGCCCGCGCTCGAGCGGATCAGCACCACGACCGGCACCGAGAACACGCACATGATCCGGGTCAACCGAGCCGTCGGCTACCGCACGCTGCCGACGGTCCTCGCCGTGCAGCAGGACCTCGCTTCGATGCCGTCGACCTAGGCATCGTGGCGCCTGTGCAGGTGGTCGGACACCGGCGAGGGGAGTGTTCGTGACCGCCCACCTGGCGATACCGGGCAAGCCGCTCCCGGCTCGGTGACCTCAGGTGGTGCGGCGGGCGAAGAGAAATGCCTGCGGCACTGGTTCGTCCGGGTCGCGCAGCCACTGGGCTTCGATTTCGAACCCGGCGTCACGCAGCCAGGAAGCCACCTGGCCCGGCTGACGGCGGTGGACGTGGACCGCCATCGGGTGGCCGCCGTAGCCCTCGGTTTTCCACCGCGAGGTGTTGCCGGCGTGGAACCCGAGCTGCAGTGGTGCGCCCGGGTGCAACACCCGGTGGAAGTGCGCGAAGACCGTCGGCACCTCGTGGTCGGGGATGTGGATCAGCGACCACCAGGCGAGCAGCCCGGTCACCGAAGCGTCGCTCAGGGACAGGTCTGTCATCGAGCCCACCTCGAAGCGCAAGCCGGGGTGGGCACGCCGGGCCACGTCGATCATCCCCGGGGAAAGATCGATGCCGAAGGCGTCGACACCGAGTCCGTGCAGGTGGGCGGTGACGTGCCCGGGGCCGCAGCCGACGTCGGCCACCGGCCCCCGCTGTTTCAGGATCGTCGACGGGCAGTTCCCGTCCGCGTCCGCGGGCCGGTGAGCCAGGGACCTCGTCCGGGGTGACCGAACTCAGTGATCTTGTTCCCGGAGCGGGTGCGAGTTGCATCGGTTGTGTATCGTTCGTGTGAGATCGGAACAGTCGCCGCAGGTGGAAATCGCTGGTCGCCGCGGGTTGGTGAGCCGGAGGGGCGCATGACGGAACAGGTTCGTCTCGAACGCGTCGACGTCGAACAGGTGCTGGTGCTGCGGGTGACCGGCACCGTCGACGCGAGCACCCTCGCCGAGGTGGTCGAATCCCTGCACGAGAACGCGGCGGCGGTGTCGTCAGCGGCGCCGCTCGTGCTCGACGTGCGCGGGCTGGAGACGCTGTCCGCGGCTGGAGCCCGCGGGCTCATCGGGTTCGCGACCGGAAGCGGCTCCCGGGTCCGGTTGCTGGTCGACGAACACGGCGTGGCAGGGCGGGCCTTGAGCCTCGCCGACCCCCGTGGACTCGTCCCGAAATCCAGCGATCCGGCCGCGGTCTTCGGGGCCACGCCCGCCGCAGCCGAGCCCGAAGCGTCCTGGCTGGCGGAGTTCGAGTCGCTGACCCGCACCCTCGTGGGTGACACGACCATCGCGGAGGCACTGCGCCACATCGTCGAAGCGGCCCAGCGCGTCATCGAGGGCGCCGACCTGGTCAGCATCACCCTGCTGGGCTCCGACGGCGTTTTCTGCACACCCGCGGGGACGGACCCGGTGGCCGAGGAGTTCGACCAGGTCCAGTACCGCAGCGGCGACGGCCCCTGCGTGTCGGCCGCGCTGCCGGACGGGCCCGGGTACGTGGCCAGCGACGACCTGCGCACCGAGACCCGGTGGCCGTCCTTGGCCGCCGCCGCCACCAGCCACGGCTTCCGCGCGATCCTCTCGACCGCGCTGCACCCGGGCGAGGGCATCTCCGGCGCGCTGAACCTCTACTCGCGGCGACCACACGGTCTCACCGCCGCGGACCGGCACGCTGCCCTGCTGCTGGCCACGCACGCGTCGTTGACGCTGGCCCACGTGCAAAGGGCCGAACTGGCGGGACTGGAGCGCGCGCGCCTCCGCCGGGCGATCAGTTCCCGCGACGTCATCGGCCAGGCCAAGGGCATCTTGATGAACCGCCAGGACATCACCGCCGAGGAAGCGTTCGAACTGCTGCGCCGGACCTCCCAGCGGCTCAACATCAAGGTGGTCGAACTGGCGCGGACCCTCGCCGATCAGCAAACCGACCTCGACGAACTGCGCTGATCAGCGAGGAATTGCCGTACGCTGCTCGCGCTCACCGAGTTGGTACGACCTCTGAGGTGGGCCGCTGGAAGTCCCATGACAGAGCAGTGCCACCCGGCCACGAGGATGGACCACGCCGCGATGTCTCCCGCCGGGGTCTGGGAGACCATCGACTTCTGGACCGGTCTCCCCTGGCCGGTGTCCAGCGGAGGACGGTCGACCGCCTCGGCTGGGCGATCGAGGTCGAAGAGGGGCTGGGGTACCTGGTCCACCCGGCCTTCACCTCGCCGGCGGTGTCGATGTCCGGCATCGAGACCGTGTCGTCCGTGCGCTTTCGGGATCGCGGACGCGGTCACGGAGGAAACACCGGCGACGAGGGCTTTCCTCGGCGACCTCTGCACGCTGCCGGTGCGCGAAGGACGGCCCGGCTGGGGCGTCCGTCCACCAGGCGCGACCGCGGGTACACCGACGCGACCTGGGAGATGGGGCCCGCCCAGGTCGCCTTCACGCTGTCGCCGAGGTCCGTGATGGTCCGGTTCCGCGCCCCGGCGGGGCGGTGATCGCGGTGTCCGGCTGGGAGGCGTTCGGCCGTGGTCTCACCGAGGCGTTGCGGGAGGTGTCCGGCCGGGTCTTCCTGGTCGTCTTCTCGCAGGCCCACCCGCGGTGTTCGTGCAGTTCGCCGGCGGCGAGCACGAGTTGCACGCCGAGGCGGCGGGGGAGCCGTCCGCGGATCCCAGCCGGATGGCCGCGGCAGGGTGGGGGCCGACGACCGGTATCGCCCCGCCGAACTGGACCCGCTCTTCGCCGCTGCCCGCGTTGACGGTGGAGTACGCCGCGCTGGCGGCAGGCTGTGTGGTCGCGTTGCGCGATGCCCACGGATCGTCGAGGAACACCCGGCCCAGGGAGGCCCCGACCGAATCGGCCGGGGCCTCGCTGTGCTCGCGATCATTTCGCGGCTGGTGAGCTGACGCTGTTGTCAGCGCATCAGAACTTCGCGAACAGACCCCAGTGGAAGTACAGCGGCGTGTGGTACACGCAGACCCACTCGGTCCAGTCGCCGTTGGCGAAGCCGGTTCGGCCGGTCAGCTCGCAGTCGTCGATGGTGGTGTAGTAGTTCACGAACTCGTAGTCCGCAGCCTGTGCCGCGCCGGCGTTCACCGCGCCGACCGAGGCGAAGGCAACGGCGGCCGTGCCGGCGACGGCGAGCCGCCGCATGGTGTTCTTCATGTTCTCCCCAGTGTCTTGTGACCTGATCAGGCGTCGAAGGGCTTGATGGCCAGGTTCCACGCGCCCATGACCGGCGCGTTGAAGGTGCAGCCCCAGTCCGCCCATTCCCCCTTGACCGCACCCCACCAGCCGGTGTCCCAGCAGTCCTTGTGGCTCGCGTGGATGCTGTGGAACTGCCAGTCCGCGGCCTGTGCCGCGCCGGCGTTCACCGCGCCGACCGAGGCGAAGGCAGCGACGGCCGTGCCGGCGACGGCGAGCCGTCGCATGGTGTTCTTCATGTTCTCCCCAGAGTCCCAACTCGGTGATCTTGAAACTGGACAGCGGGGAGGGTATCGGAGGTGCCCACCCCTGGTGGGCCGAATGGACGAATCCGCGCTCTCACGGACGTGCCCCGGAGGGGCGTGCGCATCGCCTGGCGTCCGTTCGGTCGGTATCGCGTGGCCTGTGCCGGTGCGAGGATTGACGTCATGCGAAGAAAACGGGTGTCCGGCTGGGTGGCGACCGCTCTCCTGGTGTTCGTGTCCACGGTGTTCGCGACGCCCGCACAGGCCGCGACGGCGACGATCTCGCGCGCGATCGTGCTCGCAGACAACCCGAGCCAGACCGACTCCGCCGAGTTGCCGCACGGGGATGGCCGCCGGATCTGGCTGGACCAGGGCAGCTACGAATGGCGGCACACCATCGACAGCGCCGGCGACCACCACTCGGTGAACCGGCGGATCGACCTGGCCGCGGGCTGGTACTGGTGGCAGTGCCACCTGTGGGGTCAGGTCGGTGACCCCTGGCAGCCGAACTACACCGCGCTGTGCCTGCTCGACCCCGAGTCGGGTTCGGGCACCGCGTTCCTCCCCGCGGGGGGCTTCTCGGCCCCGGCCGCCTGGATCGTCTACGGCGGGGAGTTCACCTGGACCAGTGAGCTGATCCGGTAGTCCGCCAGCCGGTTTCCCGCGCGGTGATGTCGAGGCAGGCGTTTCCTCCATGCGGAAGCGGCATCGACCCCAACGCCGAGTACCACCGGACCACGCTGCTTCAGCCGGACCTGGCCGCATCGGCGGTTACCGTTTCAGTCGCGCGAACGCTGCCGAGATGGGCCGCCGGGCCGGGTGCGCGCCGCGGGTGTCGCTTGTGGACGCCGCGCGGAAGCGAGTTCATGGCGTACGACCACCCCTGGGGGAGCCAGCCGGGCTGACCGAGGACGGGCTTCCGAGGTGGCTCGGCGAGCTATAGCTGGGGAGCGGTTCCCGCACTCAGAACCGACCAAGCCCTGGAACCGGTGACGAAGGCCATCGCCATTTCGTCGCCATTGCACAAGTAAAGCCCCGTCCCCAATGAGGAGGGACAGGGCTTCGACCTGCAGAAACATGTGGTGCGCGATACTGGGATTGAACCAGTGACCTCTTCCGTGTCAGGGAAGCGCTCTCCCGCTGAGCTAATCGCGCGAGGTGGAGACGGGATTCGAACCCGTGTACACGGCTTTGCAGGCCGTTGCCTCGCCTCTCGGCCACTCCACCGTGTCAGGCCCGAGTAGGCCCTTCCGAGCGGACGACGGGACTCGAACCCGCGACCCTCACCTTGGCAAGGTGATGCGCTACCAGCTGCGCTACGTCCGCATTTCTCCCGCTCGCTCGGGGTTTCCCTCGCTCGCGGTGTGTGAAGAACTCTAGCCGATGCCCCGAACCCCGGTTGCAGGGGGGTGGCCACAACCTTGCCCGGCCCGCTGAACAGGCCGGATCAGCTCAGGTCGTTCGGGATCAGGTGGGTCAGCGCGTCGTCCACGTCGACCCAGAGGTGTTCGTTCCCGGGCAGCACCACGTCGTAGGTGCGGTCGAGGAAGTCGGCGAGTTCCTGCGCCGAGGCTTCGAACATGGCGTGCCCCGACGGGGAGTTCAGCTCGATCAGCACGGACTCGGGGTCCTCCACCGAGGGCCGGATCCGGACGTCGCCGTCACCGGCGTCGGCGAGCAGGCCGTCGGCGAGCAGGTCACGTGCGTACACCCACTCGACCCAGCCGGCGCGGCCGGTGCGGAACGCGGCGACGACCGCGTACGGGTCGCGAGTGTCGTAGCGCAGCTCCACCTTCACCGGAACCGCGGGCGTCCGCGGGGCCAGCAGGTCGAAGACCGCGGTCGAGCGGAGCGTCACGTGATCGTTTCGCATCGTCCTACCCTTCACTCCTCTCCCGGTCCAGGTTGACCGAGTCGCGACGTTGAGACGTACCGAGGCGCCGTGTCGCTCGCGTATCCGCCGAGGATCACCCGTACGGGGTCATCGTGCGGCCGCTCGCTCCATCATCACCCCTGGCCTCCGGGCCGCCGCACGCGCCCTGGCTGATCTCCCACGAGTCCATACTGCTCGGTTTGATCCCGCCGCGATAGCGCTGTCGCGCGAATGTCGGAAGTCCCCTAGCCGTCGACGGCCGTTCGTGGCCTTCGCTACCACGATGTTGTTCGCTCCGTATCGGACGATGAGCGGAACGTGTCGGACCGGAACCACCCGTTTGGCCGGGCTCGATTCCGCTTAACGGGACCCGGTGTTCGGGGCCCGGAAGGGGGTGCGCTACTGTGTTCACACACCGCAAGCGGGGCGATTAGCTCAGCGGGAGAGCGCTTCGTTCACACCGAAGAGGTCACTGGTTCGATCCCAGTATCGCCCACGTCCCGTACTTGCAGGTCAACGGCCCATCGACGTAGTTCGTCGGTGGGCCGTTGTGCTGTCTGTGGGAGCAAAATGGGAGCAGGCGATCTTGACCACAGTCAGCTCTCCGAAGAGGTCAGGCATGCCGTGCTCCCACTGTGCTCTCAGCGAGTCTGCAGCAGATCGAGCAGGCGCTGGATCATCAGGCTCGTGACGTGGGAATAGATCCCGCGAATGCCGTGGAACTTGTGACCCAGTCGCGCGTGCTGCAGGACTTCGGGACCTCGTCCTCGATGAGTCAGTTCTTGTGGGTGTGACGCAAATCATGGAAGTGCGTGCCGGGCTTGATGGGGGTCCACCCGTGTGTCCTGGAGCCCTCGACGGCCGACACCCAGACCCGGCGGCGGAAGTTGGACCGGCGCTGCAGGCCGCCGTCGGTTCCGGTGAAGACGAACCGGCCCGGGTGGTGGTGCTGATGCTCGCCGAGCAGGGCCACGAGGAACGGGGGCAGGTCGACAGTGCGGACGGCGGCGGGTGTCTTGGGCGGGCCGAGGTGCAGGCGGCCGCCGACTTCGTGCAGGGCCCCGTCGGCCCGGGTGATGGTGATGCGGGCTTGATCGAGGTCCACTCGGGACCATTGCAGTCCGGCCAGCTCGCCCCACCGCATGCCGGTGTAGGCCGCGGTGGTGACCAGCGTGGCGTTGGCGGGGGACATGCGGCGGGTGATCTGGTTCACTTCGTCGGTGGTGGCGAAGGGGCGCTCTGGCTGCTCACCGGTGTTGAGGCGGAGCTTGCGGCAGGGGTTCGCGCCGATCAGTTCTTCGTCGACGGCTTCGCCGAGGATCATGGACAGCAGGCCGGTGACGTCAGCGACACTGCGGTCGCTCAGGGTACGGCGCAGCGATTTGACCCAGCCTTTGATGACCATTCTGGACAGTTCGCCGAGTTCGGTGGTGGCGAAGCGGGGAAGGATGTGGTTGCGCAGGTGGGAGTTGTAGGTCGCCGCTGTGCCCGGGCTGACGTCGAGTGCCTCGAGCCACCGCTGGACCCATTCGCCTACGGTGGTCTGCGCGAGGCGGGGGTCGACGAACCTGCCCCGGCGCTGGTCCGATTCCACGTCGGCGGCGCGGTTGTCGGCTTCGTCGCGTGTGGTGAACCCTGTCTCGCTGTGCAGGGAGCCGTCGGGCAGGCGGTAGCGTACGCGGAACCCGCCGCCGTGTTTTTCGACCCAGGCCATTGGTCACCATCTTTTCTTGTCAGGGAATCGTGCGCGGAATAGCGCACGCGTTCAGTGATGCTCTGATCGTGTAAGAGAGCAAGCCAAATGTGTTCACCGGTTGCTGCGTGGCGAAGCGGGGCGGGAACGTTGAGTGCGCGGAGGCCGGGCACAGGTGGCGACTATCGTGTGGAGGTCGGCGTCGGAGAACCTCAGATGCTTGCCGACGAGCGTGCAGGGGATCCGGCGCTGTCCCGCTTTGCGGCGCAGCCATGACTCCCGGACATTGAGTAGTAGGGCCGCCTGTGCCGGGGTGTAGAGCAGCCGAGGCTCCACTGCCGCTCGGTTCTCGCGAGAGTCATCGGCGGTTGTCCTGCGGGATCGAGTCATGGGATCCGCAGTCCTGGCTGAAGGTGTCAATGGGCGCATGGTCGCTGCCTGCTTTGAGTCGTTGAGGCGCTTTGAGTGCGCTTCTGCACCCTCTAACTCCGAGAAAATCGCCATTCGGAGACATCTCTCTGAGAAGAAGATTGCCTAGACCGATCAAGAGATCGCGATGGCTGCGTGTTGAGGCGAAGCTCGCGGAGGGCTAAGTGGTCCTAACAAAATGATCAATGTGGTGGTGTTGGCCGTGTCCGTTGTGGATCATGTTCGGTCGTGAGCAGGGGTGGGTCACCGCCGTGG
>NZ_JBWKKF010000046.1:0-14773 GCF_056431745.1 Amycolatopsis sp. NPDC045836
ATCCCGGTGGTCACCAGCGGTGATGTGACTGCGGTGGACTACTGGGTGCGGCACGTGCGTGACACCGTCCGGTTCGCCGACCACGTGGCCACGCTCGCCGAAGCCGGGGTCACCACGATGGTCGAGCTGGGCCCCGACGGGGTGCTCTCGGCCATGGCCGCCGAGTCCAGCTCCGACGTGCTGTCGGTTCCGCTGCTGCGCAAGGACCGCGACGAGGAACTGGCCGTCACCGCCGCACTGGGCACGCTGCACGTCCACGGCGTGGCGATCGACTGGGCGAACTACTTCACCGGCACCGGTGCGTCCCGCGTCGACCTGCCGACCTACGCCTTCCAGCGCGAGCGGTACTGGCCGGAGGGCACCATCGCGATGGGCCCGCCGGAAGCGGCGGCCGATCCGGCGGACGCGGAGTTCTGGGCCGCGGTGGACCGCGCGGACGTCGATTCGGTGGCGGCCACGCTGGAACTCGACGACGAGACGGTGACCGCGGTGGTCCCGGCGCTGTCGTCCTGGCGCCGCCGCCGTCGTGAACAGTCCGTCGTGGACGGCTGGCGCTACGAGACGGTGTGGACGCCGATCACCGCCGAAGGGGCGCTGTCCGGCCGCTGGCTGGTGCTGCTCCCGGCGGAAACCGCCGAGGACGAGTGGACCTCGGCCGTGGTGGACGCCCTGGGCGAGAACACGGTGTGCCTGGACGTGCGCGACCGGGCCGAACTCGCCGGGCTGCTGGTGGAGGTCGGCGACGACACCTTCGACGGCGTGGTCTCGCTGCTGGCGACCGGTGGCACCGAGGTTCCCCAGCACGCCTGGCCCGCCGAACAACTGCAGGTGCTCGGCGAAGCGGGCATCACCGCGCCGCTGTGGTGCGTGACCCGCGGTGCCGTCACCGTCGGTGACGAGGTCGCGGAAAACTTCGGCCAGGCCGCGATCTGGGGCCAGGGCCGGGTTTCCGCGCTGGAGCAGCCGGACCGCTGGGGCGGGCTGATCGATTTGACGGTGCCCACCCCGCACGGGTTCGCCGGGGTGCTGGCCGGGTCCGAGGACCAGGTCGCCGTCCGGGAGCACGGCGTCTTCGGCAGGCGGCTGGTCCGGGCGGCCGTGCCGTCCGGGGCCGGGACCTGGACCCCGGCCGGCACGGTGCTGCTGATCGGCGGCAACGAGGAACTCCGGGCCTGGCTGGCCCGGGGTGGTGCCACCGTGGTGACCGGCACCGGCGACCTGGCCGCGTTGCTGGCCGAACACGAGTTCACCGCCGTGGTGCACGCCGGGGCCGAGGACCTGGAAAGCGTGCGGCACCTGGACGAACTGCTCGGTGACCGGCCGCTGGACGCCTTTGTCGTGCTCGGCTCGATCGCCGGGGTCTGGGGGGTGCGTGGCCGCGGCCCGCAGGCCGCGGTGGACGCCTGCGGCGAGGCGGTCGTCCGGGCCCGCCGGGCCCGGGGTGCGACCGGGTTGCACCTGGCCTGGGGGCCGTTCGCGGAGACACCGGAAAGCCAGCTGGCGCGGCACCTGCGGTTGAGCGGGTTGCCGGGCATGGACGCCGAACTGGCGTTCGCCGCGCTCGGCCGGGCGGTGGCCGCCGGGGACACCGCGGTGACCGTGGCGGACGTGCGGTGGGAGACCTTCGCACCTTCGCTGCCCGGCGCGCTGCTGGCCGACCTGCCGGAGGCGGCTCCAGCGGACGAGTCCGAAGCGGACTCGTCCGGGTTGCGGCAGCGGTTGCTGGCGCTGCCGGAGGAGGACCGCGGGGACGCGCTGCTGGCCGTGGTCCGGGAGAAGATCGCGGTGGTGCTCGGGCATTCGACCACCGACGCGATCGAGGACGGTTCGCCGTTCCGCGACCTGGGCTTCGACTCGCTCACCGCGGTCGACCTGCGCAACCAGCTCAACACCGAAACCGGCCTGAACCTGCCCGCCACCCTGGTCTTCGACCACCCGACCCCGGTGGAACTGGCTGCCCACCTGCGTGACGAACTGCTGGGTGCCGAGCCCGAACCGGCCCCGGCCGTCCAGGTGGGCGGTGCGGTGGACGAGCCGATCGCGATCGTCGGCATGGCCTGCCGGTTCCCCGGCGGGGTCCGGTCGCCGGAGGAGCTGTGGGAGCTGGTCACCGGAGGCGTGGACGCGGTCGGCGAGATGCCCGCCGACCGCGGCTGGGACTTCGAGAAGCTGTTCGGGGCCAAGCAGAGCATCACCCGCCGGGGCGGCTTCCTCTACGACGTGGCCGACTTCGATCCCGACTTCTTCGCCATCTCACCGCGTGAGGCGCTGGTGATGGACCCGCAGCAGCGGGTGCTGCTGGAGTCGGCGTGGGAGGCGATGGAACGCGCCGGGATCGATCCCGGCACCCTGCGCGGCACCGACGCCGGGGTGTTCATCGGCGGTGGCAGCGGCGAATACCGGCTGCCCGCCGAGACCGCCGGGCACGAGTGGCAGACCGCGCAGTCGGCGAGCCTGCTCTCCGGGCGGCTGGCCTACACCTTCGGCTTCCAGGGCCCGACGGTCTCGGTCGACACCGCGTGCTCGTCTTCGCTGGTGTCGCTGCACCTGGCGGCCCAGGCACTGCGCAACGGCGAATGCTCGATCGCGCTGGCCGGTGGGGTCACGGTGATGTCGACGCCGGTCGGCTTCGTCGAGTTCAGCGCCCAGGGCGCGCTGTCCGAGGACGGCCGCTGCAAGGCGTTCGCCGACACCGCCGACGGCACCGGCTGGTCCGAAGGCGTGGGCGTGCTGGTGGTCGAGCGGTTGTCCGACGCCCGCCGCAACGGGCACGAGGTGCTCGCGGTGGTCCGCGGGTCGGCGATCAACTCCGACGGCGCGTCCAACGGCCTCACCGCGCCGAGCGGGCCCGCGCAGCAGCGGGTCATCCGGGCGGCGCTGGCCGGCGCCGGGCTGGAACCGTCCGATGTGGACGCCGTGGAGGCGCACGGCACCGGTACCAAGCTGGGCGACCCGATCGAGGCGCAGGCGCTGCTGGCCACCTACGGCCGCGATCGCGAGCAGCCGCTGCTGCTGGGCACGATCAAGTCGAACATCGGGCACACGCAGTCGGCGGCCGGGGTGGCCGGGGTGATCAAGATGGTGCTGGCCATGCGCAACGGCCGGCTGCCGCGGACGCTGCACGTGGACCGGCCGACCACCCAGGTCGACTGGAGCGCGGGCGCGGTCCGGCTGCTCACCGAGACCACGCCGTGGCCCGAGGTGAGCCGTCCGCGCCGGGCCGGGATCTCCTCGTTCGGCGCCAGCGGCACCAACGCGCACCTGATCCTGGAGCAGGCCGAGACCGTGCCCGCCACGGAGGCGGTCGCGCCCGAGCGCAAGCCCGAGGTGCTGCCGGTGCTGGTCTCCGGCCGCACCCCGGCGGCGTTGCGGGCGCAGGCCAACCGGCTGCTGGAACTGGCCAGGGAGAACGACGACCTGGCCGGGATCGCGTTGTCGGCGGCGACCACCCGGGCCGCCTTCGAGCACCGCGCGGTGGTGCTCGCCGGGCAGCAGAGCGAACTGGTCGACGGGCTGGTGGCACTGGCCGAGAACACGGTCGCCCCGCACGTGGTGCTCGACGAGGTGGCCCGCTCCGGCAAGCTCGCGTTCCTGTGCACCGGGCAGGGCGCGCAGCGGATCGGCATGGGCCGGGAGCTGTACAACCGCTTCCCGGTGTTCGCCGCCGCGCTGGACGAGGTGCTGACCCGGCTCGACGTCCGCGACGTGATGTGGGGCGACGACCAGGAGGAACTGAACCAGACCGGGCACGCGCAACCGGCCCTGTTCGCCGTCGAAGTGGCGCTGTACCGGCTGCTGGAGTCGTGGGGCATCAAGCCGGACTTCCTGGCCGGGCATTCGATCGGCGAGCTGTCCGCGGCCCACGTGGCCGGGGTGCTCACCCTCGACGACGCCTGTGCCCTGGTCTCCGCCCGTGCCCGGCTGATGCAGGCGCTGCCCGCCGGCGGGGCGATGGCGGCGGTGCGGGCGAGCGAGGAGGACGTGCGGCCGTACCTGGTCGACGGGGTGTCGATCGCCGCGGTCAACGGGCCGAACTCGGTGGTCATCGCCGGGGACGCGGAGCTGGTGGAGAAGGTGGCCGAGCCGTGGAAGGCCAAGCGCCTCGAGGTGTCCCACGCCTTCCACTCGGCACACATGGACCCGATGCTGGACGAGTTCCGCGCGGTCGCCGAGGGCCTGACCTACTCGGCACCACGCATTCCGATCGCCACCGAAGGCGACGTGACCTCACCCGGGTACTGGGTGCGCCACGTCCGCGAGGCGGTGCGCTTCGGCGACGCGATGCGGTCGCTGGACAGCCGCGGGGTGACCACCTACGTGGAACTCGGCCCGGACGCGGCGCTTTCGGCCGTGGCCCGCGAGTCGATCTCCCCGCAGGCGCTGGTGGTCCCGCTGCTGCGCAGGGACCGCGGGGAGGAGAACTGCCTGGTCTCCGCACTGGCCAGGGTGCACACCCGGGGCGTGCGCGTCGGCTGGCGCGAGTTCTTCGACGGCATCGGGGCGGCGAAGGTGGACCTGCCGACCTACGCCTTCCAGCGGCAGCGGTACTGGCCGGACGCGCTGCCCGCCGCCCCGAAGGCGGAGACCGACGGCGTGTCCGACCAGGGCCTCTGGGAAGCCGTGGCGCAGCGTGACTTCGCTTCGCTGGAGTCGGTGCTCGACGTGGACGGCGAGTCGCTGTCGAAGGTGCTCCCGGCGCTGCTCGGCTGGCGGCGGCAGCGCGAGGACCAGTCCGTGGTGGACAGCTGGCGGCACCGGATCACCTGGAAGCCGCTGGGGGGCAAGAAGACCGACCAGCTGCCGGGCGACTGGCTGCTGGTGACCCCGCCGGGCCAGGGCGCCCACCGTGCCTTTCTCGACGCCGTGGACGCCCGGTTCACCGAGGTCGAGATCGGCTCGCCGGACCGCGAGCAGGTCGCCGAAGCGCTCGAGGCCCACGGCGGTACCCGGTTCACCGGCGTGCTGTCCCTGCTGGCACTGGCCGGGTCGACCGGCGGTGGTGCGCCGGAGGGTGTGCTGCTGACCGCGACGCTGGTCCAGGCGCTGGGTGACGCGGGCATCACCGCACCGCTGTGGTGCCTGACCAGCGGGGCCGTCTCGGTGAACCGCTCGGAGACGGTGCCGAACCCGGCGCAGGCCGCGGTGTGGGGCCTCGGGCGGGTCGCCGCGATGGAGTACCCGGAGCGCTGGGGCGGGCTGCTGGACGTGCCCGCGCGGCTCGACGACCGGGTGGTCCGCGGGCTCACCTCCGTCCTTTCCGGACTGGACGGTGAGGACCAGGTGGCGGTGCGCACCAGCGGCGTCTTCGGGCGGCGGCTGCTGCCCGCACCCGCCCCGAACCCGGCCCGCGAATGGGACCCGAGCGGCACCGTGCTGATCACCGGTGGCACCGGCGCGCTGGGCGGGCACGTGGCCCGCGCGCTCGCCGGCGCCGGGGCGCGGCACCTGGTGCTGGTCAGCCGCCGCGGCCCGGCGGCACCCGGGGCCGAGGAACTGCGGGCCGAACTGGCCGGGCTCGGCGCGGCGGTGACCGTGGCCGCCTGCGACGTCGCCGACCGCGAAGCCGTGACCGGCCTGCTCGGCGGGATCGACGACCTGACCGGCGTGGTGCACGCGGCCGGGGTGCTCGACGACGGGGTGCTCGACCGGCTGACCCCGGACCGGTTCCAGGAGGTGTTCCGCACCAAGGTGGACTCGGCGGTCCTGCTCGACGAGCTGACCCGGGACCGCGACCTGGCCGCGTTCGTGTTGTTCTCCTCGGCGTCCTCGGCGATCGGCAACCCCGGACAGGCCAACTACGCCGCGGCCAACGCGGTGCTCGACGCACTGGCCGAGCGCCGCCGGGCCGAGGGGCACGCGGCCACCTCGATCGCCTGGGGCGCCTGGGACGGCGGCGGCATGGCGGGCAGCGACCAGGCCGTGGAAACCGCCCGCCGGGCCGGGGTGGCGATGATGGCACCCGAGCTGGCCTGCCGGGTGCTGCGGCAGCTGGCGGCCGAGAGCGAGCCGACCGCGGTGGTGGCCGCGGTCGACCAGAGCCGGTTCGGTCCGGGCTTCCGGCCCAGCCCGCTGATGCGGGAACTGGCTCCGGCGCCCACCGCCGCCGCCGAAGCCGCGCCCGCGGAACCGGCACTGGCCGAGCAGGTGCGGAAGCTGCCCCCGGCCCGCCGCTACGAGGTGGTGCTGGAGCTGGTCCGCACCCGGGCCGCCGAGGTGCTCGGGCAGGCCGATCTCGACGCGGTGCGCGAGGACCGGCCGTTCCGCGACCTGGGCTTCGACTCGCTCGCCGTGGTGGAGCTGCGCAACCAGCTCAACGCGGCGACCGGGCTGAGCCTGGCGTCCACGCTGGTGTTCGACCACCCGAACCCGAAGGCGCTGGCCGAGCACCTGCTCGAACAGCTGGTACCCGATGGGACGAGCGGGGACAGCGAAGAGGCCGAAGTGCGTGAGCTGCTCGCGTCGGTGCCGCTGGCGAAGCTGCGTGAACACGGGGTGCTCGACCAGTTGCTGCGGCTGGCCCGCCCCGGCGGTGAGCCGGAAGTGCACGGCGAAAACGCCTCCATCGACACGATGACGGTGGACGACCTGGTGGAGGCCGCGCTCAGCGGCCAGGACGGCCATGACGACCAGTCCGACCTTTCCTGGAAGTGAGTCAGAGCATGAACGCGCCCAACGAGAAGGTTGTCGAAGCGCTCCGGGTCGCGATGAAGGACGCCGAGCGGCTGCGCCGGCAGAATCGCGAACTGCTGGCCGCCGCTTCGGAGCCGATCGCGATCGTGGCGATGAGCTGCCGCTTCCCCGGCGGTGTCGACTCGCCCGAGGCGTTGTGGGAGCTGGTCGCCTCGGGCGGGGACGCCATCTCCGGCTTCCCGGCCGGGCGTGGCTGGGACACCGAGTCGCTGGCGTCGGCGGAGACCGACGACCGCGGCACCAGCATGAGCCTGCAGGGCGGGTTCCTGCCCGGCGTGGCCGACTTCGACCCCGGCTTCTTCGGCATCTCCCCGCGTGAGGCGGTCACCATGGACCCCCAGCAGCGGCTGCTGCTGGAGACCAGCTGGGAGGCCATCGAGCGCGCCGGGATCGACCCCGCCAAGCTGCGGGGCACCCGCACCGGGGTTTTCGTCGGCACCAACGGGCAGGACTACTCGCACCTGATGGTCCGCTCGGTGGCCGACGCCACCGGTGACATCGGCACCGGCATCGCGGCCAGCGCCATCTCCGGCCGGGTCTCCTACGAACTCGGCCTGGAAGGCCCGACCGTCACCGTCGACACCGCGTGCTCGTCCTCGCTGGTCGCGCTGCACCTGGCCACGCACGCGCTGCGCAACGGCGAATGCTCGCTGGCGCTGGCCGGCGGGGTGAACGTCATGGCCACCCCCGGTTCGCTGGTGGAGTTCAGCCGCCAGGGCGGGCTCGCGCGCGACGGCCGGTGCAAGGCGTTCTCCGACGACGCCGACGGCACCGGCTGGTCCGAGGGCGTCGGCCTGCTGCTGCTGGAACGGCTGTCCGACGCGCAGCGCCACGGGCACGAGGTGCTCGCCGTGGTCCGGGGTTCCGCGGTCAACTCCGACGGCGAGTCCAACGGCTTCACCGCGCCCAACGGCCGGGCGCAGCAGCGGGTGATCCGGCAGGCGCTGGACCGCTGCGGGCTGGCACCGTCCGATGTGGACGTGGTGGAGGCGCACGGCACCGGGACGCCGCTGGGGGACCCGATCGAGGCGCGCAGCCTGCTGGCCACCTACGGTCAGGGGCGCGAGCACCCGCTGCTGCTGGGGTCGGTCAAGTCGAACCTGGGGCACACGCAGGCCGCCGCCGGGGTGGCCGGGGTGATCAAGATGGTCATGGCCATGCGGCACGACCTGGTGCCGAAGACGCTGCACGTGGCCAAGCCGTCCACCCACGTGGACTGGAGCACCGGCTCGGTGCGGCTGCTCACCGAGGCCACGCCGTGGCCGGAGACCGGGCGGGCGCACCGGGCGGCGGTTTCGTCGTTCGGCGTCAGCGGGACCAACGCGCACGCCATCCTCGAGCAGGCCCCGCCGATGACCGTCGAGGTGCTGCCGGAGGTACCGGAACAAACAGCGCCGCAAAGCGGCTCCGTTGGGGGTGGCGGTGGGCTGGCGGGTGGGCCAGCCGTGGTGCCGTGGGTGCTGGCCGGGCGGACCCCGGCCGCGTTGCGGGACCAGGTCTCCGCGCTGCTGTCCTTCGTGGATGACCAGCGGCCGGTGGACCTGGCGTTGTCGCTGGCCACCACGCGCACCGGCTTCGAGCACCGGCTCGCCGTGGTCGGCGGCAGCCGCGGGGAACTGTGCGAATCGCTGGCCGCGTGGGTGGAGAACGGGACCGCCCGGGGCGTGGTGACCGGCGAGGTCAACGGCCGCGCCAAGCTCGGAATCCTGTTCTCCGGGCAGGGCGCGCAGCGGCTCGGCATGGGCCGCGAGCTGTACGGCCGCTTCCCGGTGTTCGCGCGTGCCTTCGACGAGGTGCTCGCCGAACTGGACCGGCACCTCGACGGCCCGCTGCGCGAGGTCGTCTGGGGCACCGATCCCGAACTGCTGAACCAGACCGGCTGGACGCAGCCCGCGTTGTTCGCCATCGAGGTGGCGTTGTTCCGGCTGGCCGAATCCTGGGGCCTGACGCCGGACTTCGTCGCCGGGCATTCGATCGGCGAGATCGCCGCCGCGCACGTCGCGGGGGTGTTCTCGCTGGAGGACGCCGCCGGGCTGGTCGCCGCGCGGGCCCGCCTGATGCAGGCGCTCCCGGCCGGGGGAACCATGGTGGCGATCAAGGCTGCCGAGGACGAGATCCCCCTGACCGAGGGTGTTTCGATCGCCGCGGTCAACGCACCCGGTTCCGTGGTGATCGCCGGTGAAGAGGCCGCGGTGCTGGCGATCGCGGAGAACTTCGAGAAGACCACGCGGCTGAAGGTGTCCCACGCGTTCCACTCGCCGCTGATGGACCCGATGCTGGCCGAGTTCCGGCGGTTCGCCGAGGGCATCGCCTACGCCGAACCCGCCATCCCGGTGGTCTCCAACCTGACCGGCGAACTGGCCACGGCGGCCGAACTGCGCTCGGCCGGTTACTGGGTGCGGCACGTGCGCGAGACCGTCCGCTTCGCCGACGGTGTGCGTGCGCTGGCCGCCGCCGGGGCCGGTGTGCTCCTGGAGCTCGGGCCGGACGGCGCGCTGTCCGGGCTGGCGCAGCAGAGCGCCGACCTGCCGGTCGCCCCGGCGTTGCGCAGGGACCGCGGTGAGGAAGCCGCCATCCTCGGGGCGCTGGGCGAACTGCACGTCAACGGCGTCGCGGTGGACTGGGCCGCGGTGCTCGACGGCACCGGCGCCCGCCGGGTCCCGCTGCCCACCTACGCCTTCCAGCACGAGAAGTACTGGCCGTCGGTGTCCGTGCGCTCCGGCGACATCTCCGGGCTGGGCCTGGCCGCCGCGGAGCACCCGCTGCTCGGCGCGGCCACCACGGTGGCCGGTTCGGGTGAGCTGATCATGACCGGCCGGTTGTCGCTGGAGAGCCACCCGTGGCTGGCCGACCACGCCGTCGGCGGGGCGGTGCTGTTCCCCGGCACCGGTTTCCTCGAACTCGCCATGCGGGCCGCCGACCAGGTCGGCTGCGACCGCGTGCACGAGCTGACCCTGGTGGTGCCGCTGGTGCTGGCCGAGAAGACGTCGGTGACCGTGCAGGTGTGGGCCGGGGCGCCGGACGCCGGCGGCCGTCGTCCGGTCAGCGTGCACTCTCGGCAGGGCGGTACCGATTCCTGGGTGCAGCACGCCAGCGGCACGCTCGGCGACGGGGCCGCCGTCACCCCCTTCACCGCCACCGAATGGCCGCCGCCCGGGGCGGAACCGCTGGACCTGAGCGGGTTCTACGAACGCTTCGCCGAGACCGGCCTGACCTACGGGCCGGTGTTCCAGGGCGTGAAGCACGTGTGGCAGCGCGGTGGGGACAGCGCCGAGATCTTCGCCGAAGTCGCGCTGCCGGACGGGGTGGCGGACGCCGGGCAGTTCGGCGTGCACCCGGCGCTGCTGGATTCCGCCCTGCACGCCAGCCTCTTCGTGCACCCCGACCGGGAGGGCAGCGGCCTGCTGCCGTTCTCGTGGAGCGGGGTTTCGCAGCACGCGTCCGGGGCGTCCACGCTGCGGGTTCGCCTGGCTGCCACGGCCGACGACGCGATCTCGGTGACCGCCGTCGACGTGCGGGGTGAGCCGGTGCTGTCGGTGGAGTCGCTGGCCCTGCGCTCGGCCACCGCCGAATCGACCGCGCGGGCGCGGAGCGAGCAGGACTCGCTGTTCCGCCTGGACTGGGTCACCCAGCCCGGCGCGAAGTCCACTGAGGACACTTCATGGGCGGTGCTCGGCACCGGGGAAGCCGCGCTGGGGGCGGCCGTCGCCGCCACCGGCGGCGCGCGGGTGGCCTCGCTGGACGAACTGGCCGAGCTGACCGGCGGTGTGCCGGGCATGGTGCTGTGGCCGGTGGCGAGCGAGGCCGACGGCGCCGAAGCCGTGCACGAGCTGACCGCGCGGGTGCTCGGCACCGTGCAGGACTGGCTGGCCGACCCGCGCTTCGGCGACTCCTGCCTGGTCGTGGTCACCCGGGGTGCGGTCGCCGCCGGGGACGAGAACGTCGACGACCTGCCCGCCGCCGCGGTGTGGGGCCTGGTGCGCACGGCCCAGTCGGAGAACCCCGGCCGCCTGCTGCTGCTCGACCTCGACGACACGGACACCGACGTCCTCGGCACGCTGCCCGCGCTGCGGGCCAACGGCGAAACGCAGATCGCCGCGCGGGACGGGGAACTGCACGTCGGACGGCTGGCGAGGCTGGCCGCCGGGACCGCGCTGGTGCCGCCGGTGGGGGTGCCGTGGCGGCTGGACAGCGGCCGCAAGGGCAGCCTCGACGGGCTCACCCTCGCCCCGGTGCCGCAACTGCTGGACCCGGTGGACGGCCGCCAGGTCCGGATCGCCGTCCGCGCGGCCGGGCTGAACTTCCGCGACGTGCTGAACGCGCTGGGCATGTACCCCGGTGAGGCCGGGCTGTTCGGGTCCGAGGCCGCGGGGGTGGTCGTCGAAACCGGTCCGGAGGTCACCGGCCTGCGGCCCGGTGACCGGGTGATGGGCATGCTCTTCGGCGGCATGGGCCCGCTGGGCGTGGTCGACGAGCGCCTGCTGACCGAGCTGCCCGCGGAGTTCTCCTTCGAGACCGGTGCCTCGATCCCGCTGGTCTTCCTCACCGCCCACTACGCCCTGGCCGACCTGGCCGGGCTGCGTGCGGGGGAGAAGGTGCTGGTGCACGCCGGTGCCGGTGGTGTCGGCATGGCCGCCATCCAGCTCGCCCAGCACCTCGGCGCCGAGGTCTACGCGACCGCCGGCGAGGGCAAGTGGGACACGCTGCGCTCGCTCGGGCTGGACGACGACCACATCGCCTCTTCACGCACCCTCGACTTCGAGGCGAAGTTCCCGCGGGTCGACGTGGTGCTGAACGCGCTGGCCGGGGAGTTCATCGACGCCTCGCTGCGCCTGCTCGGGCCCGGTGGCCGGTTCCTCGAGATGGGCAAGACCGACCTGCGTGACCCGGCCAGCCTGCCCGGGGTCAGCTACCAGGCGTTCGACCTCGGCTGGGTGGACCCGGACCGGATCGCCGCCATGCTGACCGAGCTGAAGGCGCTGTTCGCCGCCGGGGCGATCCGGCCGCTGCCGATCGTCAGCTGGGACGTGCGCCGGGCCCGCGACGCCTTCCGGTTCATGAGCCGCGCCCAGCACATCGGCAAGATCGTGCTGACCGTGCCGACCGGCTGGGACCCCGAGGGCACGGTGCTGATCACCGGCGGCACCGGCGGCCTCGGCGGGGTGCTCGCGCGGCACCTGGTCACCAGGCGCGGGATGCGGAACCTGGTGCTGGTCAGCCGCCGCGGTCTCGAGGCACCCGGTGCCGCCGAACTCCGCGACGAACTGGCCGAAGCGGGTGCCGAGGTCACCGTGGCCGCCTGCGACGTCGCCGATCGGGACGCACTGGCGGCCCTGCTCGACACCGTTCCGGACCTGACCGCCGTGGTGCACACCGCCGGGGTGCTCGACGACGGCATCGTCGGCTCGATGACCCCCGAGCGGCTGGACACCGTGCTGCGGCCCAAGGTCGACGCCGCCTGGCACCTGCACGAGCTGACCCGTGACCGCGAGCTGGCCGGTTTCGTGCTCTACTCCTCGATCTCCGGGGTGATGGGCAGCGCCGGGCAGGCGAACTACTCGGCCGCGAACGTGTGGCTGGACGCGCTGGCCCACCGCCGCCGCAGCGAAGGGCTCGCCGCGACCTCGGTGGCCTGGGGCGCGTGGACCTCGGAAATCGGCATGGCCGGTACGGTCAGCGAGACCGACCTGCGGCGGATGAGCGAATCGGCCAACCCGCTGTCGATCGAGCAGGGGCTGGCCCTGTTCGACGCGGCGATCGGCTGCGACGAAGCCCTGCTGGTGGCGCTCAACGGTGGCGCGGGCCAGGGCGGCCCGGCACAGGGGCACGTGCCCGCGTTGCTGCGTGGCCTGGTGCGCACCGGCCGCCGCACCGCGGCCAGTGGCACCAGCGGTGGTGAGGGCCTGGCCCAGCAGCTGCTCGGCCTGCCGGAGGACGAGCGGCTCCGGCACCTCGTCGGGACCGTGCGCACCGAAGCGGCGGCCGTGCTCGGGCACAGCTCCCCGGACGCGATCGGCGTGGACCGCGAGTTCCGCCAGCTCGGCTTCGACTCGCTGACCGCCGTCGAACTGCGCAACCGCCTCGGCTCGGCGACCGGCATGACGCTGCCAGCCACCCTGGTCTTCGACTACCCGACCCCGCGCGTGCTGGCCGAGTTCCTGCTCGGCGAACTGCTCGGCGAGGCCGCGGAACTGACCGAAATCGCCCCGCAGACCGCGGGTGCCGCCGACGACCCGGTGGTCATCGTCGGCATGAGCTGCCGGTTCCCCGGCGGCATCGACTCGCCGGAGGACCTCTGGCAGTTCCTGCTCGACGGCGGTGACGCGATCACCGACTTCCCGCCGGACCGCGGCTGGGAGTCCGACCCGACCGGCGGCACCGAGGGGGCCAAAGGCGGCTTCCTGGCCGACATGGCCGGGTTCGACACCGGCTTCTTCGGCATCTCGCCGCGGGAGGCCAAGGCGATGGACCCGCAGCAGCGGCTGGTGCTGGAGGTGTCCTGGGAGGCCATCGAGCGCGCCGGGATCGACGCCGCCGACCTGCGTGGTTCGCAGACCGGCGTGTTCATCGGCACCGGCGGGCAGGACTACACCAACGTGGTGCTGCGGGCCAACGAGGACCTCGAAGGCCACGCCAGCACCGGCCTGGCCGCCGCGGTCATCTCCGGCCGCGTCTCCTACAGCTTCGGGTTCGTCGGGCCGTCGCTGACCATCGACACCGCTTGCTCGTCGTCGCTGACCGCACTGCACCTGGCCGCGCAGTCGCTGCGCACCGGGGAGAGCTCGCTGGCGCTGGTCGGCGGGGTCGCGGTGATGAGCACGCCGATGAGCTTCGCCGGGTTCACCGCGCAGGGCGGGCTCGCGCCGGACGGCCGCTGCCGCGCCTTCTCCGACGACGCCGGCGGCACCAGCTGGTCCGAGGGCGTCGGCGTGCTGGTGCTGGAGCGGTTGTCCGAGGCCCGACGCCACGGCCACCAGGTGCTCGCCACCCTGCGGGGCAGCGCGGTCAACCAGGACGGCGCGTCGAACGGGCTCACCGCGCCGAACGGGCCGTCGCAGCGGCGGGTCATCCGGGCCGCGCTGGCCGGGGCCGGGCTGACGGCGTCCGATGTGGACGTCGTCGAGGCCCACGGCACCGGCACCAAGCTGGGTGACCCGATCGAGGCGCAGGCGCTGCTGGCCACCTATGGGCAACGCAGCCAGGACCGGCCGCTGCTGCTGGGCTCGGTGAAGTCGAACCTGGGGCACACGCAGGCCGCCGCCGGGGTCGCCGGGGTGATCAAAACCGTGCTGGCGCTGCGGCACGGCGTGGTGCCGAAGACGCTGCACGTGGCCGAGCCGACGTCCCACGTGGACTGGACGGCCGGGTCGGTCGAGCTGGTCACCGAGGCGACGCCGTGGCCGGAGGTGAACCGCGCCCGCCGGGCGGGGGTGTCCTCGTTCAGCCTCAGCGGCACCAACGCACACGTGATCCTCGAGCACACCCCGGTGTTCGAGGCGGCACCCGCCGAACGGGACGAGCCGGAGATCGTGCCGCTGCCGGTCTCGGCCAGGACCCCGGAGGCGGTCGACGGCCAGGTGGCCCGCATCCGCGAGTCCCTGGTGTCGAACTCCGCGCTGGACACCGGTTACTCGCTGGTCACCACCCGTACCGAGTTCGAGCACCGCGCGGTGCTGCTGGCCACTCCGGACGGGGTGACCGAGGTGGCGCGGGGCACCGCGGTCGACCGACCGCTGGCGGTGTTGTTCTCCGGCCAGGGTTCGCAGCGGCTCGGCATGGGCCGGGAACTGCACGCCCGGTACCCGGTGTTCGCCGAGGCGCTGGACGCCGTGCTGGCGGGGCTGGACCCGGCCGTGCGCGAGGTGATGTGGGGTTCGGATACCGAAGTACTGAACGAGACCGGTTACACGCAGCCCGCGTTGTTCGCCATCGAGGTGGCGTTGTTCCGGCTGGTCGAGTCGTGGGGCGTGAAGCCGAAGTTCCTCGCGGGGCATTCGATCGGGGAGATCGCCGCGGCGCACGTGGCCGGGGTGCTGTCGCTGGAGGACGCGTGCACGCTGGTCGCGGCCCGTGCTCGCCTGAT
>NZ_JBWKKF010000047.1:0-14737 GCF_056431745.1 Amycolatopsis sp. NPDC045836
CGGACGAGTTGGTGGTACTTCTCATCCTGCCGCCGAAAGACCCGTCCCCTGCGCTCAGGCCCCCTCAGCTGACACCAACGTCATGACCCGCAACAGCTAGGTGTACTTGGCCAGGTAGTCCCAGTGCCGGATCGCGGTTTCCACACCGTGTCACGCACCGTGGGGGCAGTGGCCGACGATCGTCGGGTCGCTGGTGGCGCCGCCGGCGAACCGGCCGCCTTGCTCGAACACCGTGAACACCACGCGGTCATCGTCGAACCATCAGAAATCATCCGTGGTCAAGGCGTCGGCGTCGATGAGGTGGTTATTCACGAGCCGTAGCTACGCCGGCGTAGCACCGGTCACTGGTGCGGGATGGGTACGCCCGCAGCGCGCAGCTTGGCCTCGACGAGCGCGTTCAGCCGGGTCCACGCCGCCGACGCCTGGACTTCGAGGTGGTGGTTGACCAGCCCGTACCGGGTGGCGGCATCGGGCCCCGGTTCGTAGCCCGCCGGCACCTCCAGCAGTTCGCGCTTGGCCAGCAGGTTGTCCGCCAGCGCGGCGGCCAGCTCGTCGATCCGGGGATCGTGCGGATCCCACGACCGCGCCTCCCAGCCGCGTTTGGTCAGGTCGCTGAACTCGGGATCGTCGAGCCGGTGTTCGAACTGGGTCAGGAACAGATCGAACAACTCCGGCGACAGCGCCTTGGACAGCACCAGCGCTTCCCGCTGACCGGTCACGTAGTCGTCGCTGAAGCCCAGCTCGGTGAGCCGGTCCAGGATCGCGAGCGCGCGGCCGGGGAGCAGGAGCCGGTCGCCGTCGGCGAGCCGGCGCAGGGTGTCGCGCCGGGCGGTCAGTTCGGCGATCCGCTCGGTGAGGCGCCGCTCGACGTCGACGAGTCCGGTGGTGAACTGCTCGGCGTCGGCGTCGAGCAGCGGCCCGACTTCGGCCAGCGGCACCCCGGCTGCGGCCAGTGCCCTGACCTGGACCAGCCGCAGCAGGTCGGCCGAGCCGTACCGCCGGTAGCCGGAGCTGTCGCGCGGTGGTTCGTCGAGCAGCCCGTGCCGGTGGTAGTGCCGCACGGTCTTCACCGTCACCCCGGCGAAGGCCGCCGCCTGACCGATCGTGACGCCGGTCAGCATGGCGGAGGTGGTCGAGAGAGCCATGCGGCGAGTCTGGAGCCTGACCCGAGGTCAAGGTCAACCCGCCCATGGCCCCCTCGGGGGCGATCTGCTCGCGGCCTGGTCGCAGAACTCCGCCTCGAGGAGCTCGCTCAGCGCCTGCGGATACCCGTTCACCACGTCGACGTCGCGGTCCCCGGCGGTGAGCAACGCGGTCAGCGTCCGGTCCCCGTCGGGCGTGCTGTACATCAGCGCCCCGAACCCGACGGTGCTGCCGTTGTGCCGGAAGATGGTGGCGCCACAGCCCGCGTCCTCCACGAACACCCCGAGGCCGTAGCCGGCCTTCGGGTGCGGTTTCCGCATCTCGGCCAGCAGCGGCGCGGGCAGGAGCTTCCCGCCCTGCAGCGCGGCGAAGAAGGTGTGCAGGTCCTCGGCGGTCGAGATCAGGTCACCGGCGCCGAACAGCAGGGAGGGGTTCTGGCGGGTGACGTCGACCGTGTTGGTCACGCCGTTGTGCTGGTAGCGGTAGTAGCCGTGGGAGTGCGGTCCGGGGAGCACGGACCTGGCCCCCGGCGCCACCGTGCCCTTCAGCCCCAGCGGACCGGTGATCCGCCGCTGCAGTTCCTCGGCGAACGGGCGGCCGCTGACCTTTTCGACCAGGAGCGCGGCCAGCGTGTAATTGGTGTTGGAGTAGTTCCAGTCCGTTCCGGGAGTGAACAGCAGCGGCTCGGCCAGTGCGTACCGGACCAGTTCAGCGGGCTGGTAGGTGCGGAACCGGTTGTCCACCCACGCCTGCCCGGTCGAAGGCAGGCCCGGCAGTTCCTTCCCGTTGTAGTAGTCGCCGGTGTGGCTGAACACCCCGCTGGTGTGCTGCAACAGCATCCGCACGGTGATCCGCCGGTCCAGGGCGAACTCGGGCAGGTAGTCCTGCGCCGGGGCGTCCAGCCCGATCCGGCCTTCGGCAACCAGCTGCAGCACCATGGTCGCGACGAAGGTCTTGGTGTTGCTGCCGACCCGGCCCATCGCGTTCTTCGGCGGTTTTGCCGGCTCGCCCAGCTTGCGCACCCCGGCGCTGCCGGTCCAGGTGCCCCGCTCGTCGTCCACCCGCACCTGCATCCCGGCGAAGCCGATGTCGACGAAACCCTGCACGGCTTCCTGCAGCTCCGGGCGGTCGGGGGCGGCCACCGCCGGCGTGGCCGCCCCGGTCAGCAGCGCGACGGCCACTGCCGGAGCGGCCAGCTTGCGGAAACCTCGAGGCGATCTTGTCGTGGAAGTGTTCTTCATGACCGCCACCCTCCGGATTGACCCTGGGGCGGGGTCAATCCGCTGGTTCTCTGGCCTGCCGGTGGCTTGGCTTGCGCCGAACGTCAACGCCACCGCGCCCACGGCGATCAGCAGCGCCGCGTCCGCGCCCGCCACCGGCACGACGACTTCTACGACCACCGCCACGACCACGGCTTCGGCGGGGTCCGCTACCCGAGCTGGACCGGACCGGAATCACACCGCGATGATCCGGGCGGGTGCCGGTGGGTCGCGGTGCGCCACGCGCCCGATTACGTGCACGTGGCCGCGTTGCTGGTCTGCCAGGACACGCTGCGCCAGGTGCCTCCGCGCCGGAACTACCACCGCGTGCGCGAGGCGTGCCAGAGCTAACGTCGTCCAGGGCACGCCATGTCAGCGGGCCACGGACCACACATCCCTGGACTGCGGATCGAACACTCCGTGTGTCCGCCGACTCCGCAGGAAGTGCGACCGATCGGGACAGGAGGAGCATTGCTCCGTGTCGCCCTTTGAGCTATTGGTGGTCGGTGAGCTGCAGGAAGGTCGGCGCGAAGAAGCTCTCCAGCGGTTGAGGCCCGTCGTAGCGCCGACACGTACAGGGCCGGAACTCCACCACGCCCGAGTGGCTGTATCGCCGACGAATCTCGAAGTGGCACTCACCGGACTCGGTGTCATGGTGGGAAAGGGGATGACCGCACCCACAGATCGCCGCGGTGGTTGACCCGATCTCCCGACGCTGGCGGCGACCCACCACGTGCCCGGCGAGATAGCCGACGGCCAGGATGCCGGCGCCCACGATCAAACTCAGCGGGTCCATGCCAACCTTCCCCCTTTGGGGTCTCCTCGACGGCATGATGCTCCCACGGCTCGGGGTTCGGCGTCGCTGAGACCGAGCAGGCTGGCGAAGTCCGTCCGCGAGGTTGACCGCGGTGGTGTAGCGGACCCGGTAGCCGGCACGGTGCTGGCAGCCGCGGATCGGGGCCTGGCCGGACTGGACGTGCTGACTGAGAAGGCGCGGGATCGGCTGGGAGCTGTGACGCTACCGCAGCTCACATTGTTGATCTTGATTGGGGCTGTGCGCTGGTCCGGCCGTGATCGGCTTGCGGCCGGTGCCTCCGTGGAGTTCGTGGGGCACCGGCCAACCGGCAACACGCGGTCGCGCCACGCGGGGATGCAAGGCTCGCACCGAGCAGGACGAGGTCGTGACGAGCAGTGTGCGGATCTTGGTACGGGGTCGCGATCCAGGAAGTATCCCCGGCGACCTTGCCAAGCTGGGACGCCCGGTACGGTATCGGGCCGGGCGTGCGGGCGCCAACGGGGCTGGTTGCAGCACAGGCACAGCCTGCTGACCCGCAGTCTCGGCGAGGAGGGATGCCCCACTAGGTCGAGCCGGGCTGGCTACACCAGGTCGGAGAGGCCGAGCAAGTTCAGGTGGTGCATGGGACCGCCGCGGCTTCCATGCTGAATCAGGCGACGGCGGTCAGGTGCGAGTCGCACAATGTCGGCGCTGGTGGCTAGTACTCCAGCCGCACTTCGTGATGCGTGCCCTGCAATGTGTCGATCTTGTGTTGAGTGATGACGATCTGGCTGCCTGGGTTTCTGCACTGGACGACCTGTTCGCGCAGGTCGCGGGACGTTTCCATCGGGCCGCGCCTCGACGCAGGGCCCGTGCCTATGTGCGTGGCTTGCTGGCGCCGCTGGCCGGCAAGAACGGCTGGACGCTGGCCGAGGCCGCCGGTGACATCACGCCGGACGGGATGCAGCGCCTGCTCAACGCGGCGGCCTGGGACGCCGATGGCGTCCGTGATGATGTCCGCGACTATGCGATCAGCCATCTGGGTGAGCGTGAGGGTGTGTTGATCGTGGACGAGACCGGATTCGTCAAGAAGGGCATCAGATCTGCTGGGGTGCAACGCCAGTATTCCGGCACGGCCGGACGCATCGAGAACTGTCAGCTCGGCGTGTTTTGTGCTTACAACACAAGCAAAGGCCGCACATTGATCGACCGTGAGCTGTATGTGCCGAAATCGTGGACCGCTGATCGTGAACGCTGCCGCGAGGCGGCGATTCCCGACGAGGTCGAGTTCGCCAGCAAGCCCGTGCTCGCTCAGCGGATGCCCGCCCGCGCCCTGGACGCCGGTGTGCCCGCCACCTGGGTTACCGCCGACGAAGCTTACGGCGGTGACTCGGAATTCCGCCGTTGGCTGGAAGACCAGCGTATCGGCTATGTCGTGGCCGTGCCTGCCAGTCAGACCATCCCCGCGGTGGCCGGCACGTCCCGTGCCAGCGCGCTCGTCGCCCAAGCGCCCGATGACGCGTGGAAACGCCGAAGCTGCGGCGACGGAGCCAAAGGGCCCCGGATGTTCGACTGGGCCGTCGCCGAGTTGCCCACCTATTCCGACACCACCGCCTCCGGCTGGGGACGCTGGTTGCTGGCCCGCCGTTCGCTGGCCCGAAACAGCAGGGGCGAATACGAGATCGCCTGCTATCTATCCTGCGCCCCAACGGGAATCACCGACGAGGACCTAATCCGAGTAGCCGCAGCGCGGTGGGCGATCGAGGACTGTTTCCAGACCGCGAAGACCGACGTCGGCCTGGATCAGTACCAAGTTCGCCGCTACGACGCCTGGTACCGGCACATCACGCTGGCCATGCTCGCCCACACCTACCTGGCCGTCACCGCCGCGATAGCCCCAAAAGCACGGACAGCGGCCTCATCCCCATCACACTGGGCGAGGTCAAGCGTCCCCTGGCACACCTAATCACCACCCCGCTCGATCACCTCGCCACCTGGACCTGGTCACACTGGCGCCGACGCCACCAATATCGAGCCCAGCAAGCCCACTACCAGCGAAGACTCATCGAAAATCACGAAGTGCGGCTGGAGTACTAGGTGACGAATGACTACGGCATTCAACGCCGAGCTCCGATATGCGCATTCTCAATGCGTTCACCACGAGCGCGTCGGCATCCTGCTGTCGGTGTCGCTGACCGGCGTCAACCGTAATGGCGTCACCGAACTCGAAGCGTTGATTGAGGCGATACCGCCAGTCCGCGGTCGCCTTGGCCGACCACGCCAGCGGCCTCGGCGAACTCTACGGTGACTGCGCCAACGACTACGCCAAGTACTGCAAGAAGGTGCGGACCAGAGGCATCCAGCCACGCGCTCGGCCGGGACCTCAAGCAAGTTCACCTCTGGCGTCCCAAACGACGCTTCTGACAAGACCGAACTGCCGTAATCGGCTCCGTACCCGGGGGATTCCGCATCGACTGTGGAGAGGATGCGCCAGAGACGGAACAAAAAGCTCTTCGTTGCCAGCGACGCTGAGGCGGTGCAGACGAAAGCGAAGGCAGCGATCCAACTTACACCATCACAGTTGCCAGGCGCCTGGCCCGGGCGTTCGCCGAAAGCGCGTTCAGGTTGCGCCGGAGATGGCCGAGGACGCGCTACGCGATGGAACACTCGACACGCTGCTGGCCGAGTTGGGGGATACGAGGACACTTCCGTGGGGTCGTGCGGCCGACCGCGACCGCAGCGTTGTCAGCAAGGACCTGGTCAGCCCTGTCTGAACGGAGCCCGATCAGCTTCGGCTGGCCCGGTCGGTCGTCGGCGACATTTCACCTCATCGGGGGTGTGACGGCGGCGGATGGTTTACCGTCGCCGGGGGTGGAAATCTTGGTGTCGCTGTCGTAACGACGTTCTGCGAGGAGGAGCAATGACAACACGACGTACGGCGGACGCCATGGTCCGCACCGAGGACTCTGTTGAGGTCGATAGCGTCACGGTAGTGCATAAGTACAGTGACGAAAAACCGACCAAGCATACATGGGACGCAGAAAGCATCGCTTGGGATTCGGACGCAATGAAGGTCGAGTACAATACTGGTTTGGGCACAACGGGCGTTGACTGGTGGCAGGTGACCGCCGTGGCCAATGGCAATATCTATATCAGCAACCCGCACAACATGCGCGGTCTCCTCGACTGGGTGGAAGGTGAAATAAAGGATGCTTTGCCAGGCATCAAAGAGGAAGCGAAGAAAACTATCGAAGGGAAAATTGAGGATCCCGCGAATGCTGCCGCAGAACTGCGGGCAGCGGAACTCAAACTGCTCGCGGCGAGTATTACCGATCTACTCCTCAACAAAGGGGAAACGAAAGGCTTCAAGAAGCACACGCTAACCGCTGATGACGCTGAGCAGACAGTCGACTTGACGATCAAATGGCTTCCCACGGCCGCCGGCGAGGATAATGAGGCGAAGGACGCACTGGAGATCAGGTCGAAATCAGACGTGTCGACGACCAACATGCTTCTAGTCAAAGTTGGCGATTCCTCCGATAAAGAGAAGCTGGAACTTCCAGATGAGAAAGACCTGGCAGAGCAGTGATGAACGAGTACGGTATTTCGTCCTCGGTTCGTATTTCCTGCAGATCGAATCGTCGCTATTAGCACTCCATCCGGTGCACCCAGTGATCTGAAGGTGATCGTTCAGCGGTCAGATGTGATCTGAAGCTTGTTGTCGCCTGCCGGTGTGAGTCCGGTCCGGGTGGCTGTCAGGAGGCTGCAGTAGCAGGCTGGCGGATTGGCCTGAAACGGGTCGGGTCGAAGTTCATTGTCAAAGACCTATCAGGGAAGCGTTTCCATGCCGTCGGCGAACCCGCGTTGCACTCGTGCGGCTACCCGTGGGGTAGGGCAATGCGGACTTGCGTCGCTGCTGGTCGGGAAGCTCTCGACCCCGGGCGGCAGAACGCGCTCGCGGCCGCGTTGAAGGAATACGGGGCGCTGCGCAGGACGATCTACGTATTAGTTACGTGGAATCAGCGGTGGACGCGTCGCTGCTGCTGGCGCGGATGCTGGTCCCGGAGCCGCTGTGGCCGGGCTGAACCGAGACCTTACGGGGGTCGGTGTCGGTGCTACCGCGCCGGTCGCTGGCCGACATCGACGCCCGACTGGAGCAGGCAGCGGCCAAGCCCGTGATCGTGCCGGACACCACGGTCGACCGCGGCGCGATCTACGAGTCTGAAACCTTCCGCCGCGCGTGCAGCCAGCATCCGGACAAGCGCAAAACAGGCGGGCACGGGCCGACGCCAGCCGACGAGGTGGAGCACCTGCTCCCGACGCCCGCGGCGCGGGACTGGAAGTCGGGGGCCTTGAACATCATGGACCGCAACTCACGGCCACTGAACGAGGTGATCGTGAATCGTTTGCCTGGCCCGCTGCTGCCCACGTCCACGGTGTCGAACTCGGCTGGGAACAAGGTGAACCACCGCGGGGAGAAGCTGCTCCCCGGGGTGGCGGCCAAGCTGTCTGGGGCGCCTACTGGCCAGCCATCGAACGGTGGGAACGCGTCCTCGGGCGGCTAGCCCCGGAGCCGACCGTCGCCGGCGCCCGGGGTGCGCAGGTCCTGAACCCGGAGTTGCTCGAATGGATGATGGGCCTCCCCGCGGGCTGGATCACCGCCGTACCTGGCCTGACCCAGGCTGACCAGCTCAAGCGAGCAGGCGACGGCGTCGTTCCCCAGCAGGCCATCGCAGCTTTCGCACATCTGATGCCGCTCCTGAACCAGCCGCCAGATAGCGCATCCCGTCGCCTTGCCCAGCGCACCTTCAGCATTTGACCCCTGGGGATGCGAGCGTGTTAGCGCTTGAAGTCCTCTGGCGTGAGCCCGATCTGGGCGAGTTTGCTTCGCGGCACAGCGATCCAGGCTTCGTTGCTGAGGTCATGGCCGAGCGCGGCGGCGGCTTTGAGTTCTGCCTGCCAGGTGCCCACCAGCACGACCAGGTCATGCTCTTGCAGGATGTGCGGCTTGGCTTCACGTGCTCGCTTGAGTGGGTCATCGAGGCCGGCGCCCACTGTGGTGATCGTTGTCCGCGGGATCACGGTCTCGCGGAGGTAACCGAAGAGCGCGATCACGCGCTTGCGCAGACCGTCCCGGCCGAAGACCACGCGGAGCTGCTCGGTGGTGAGAAGACGCAGCGGCTCGGCCGGAAGGCCGGTCCATGGCGCCACTTCGAGTGCGTGCTCACGCACCGCGTCAGCCCGCGGGGAACGCTTCAGGTCCCGGTTGCCTTTTTGGCCGGTCAGCCATGCTCGGTGGGTGCCCATCGGAAGCGCACGGAGGCGGTGGCCCTCCGCATCGATTTGGATCATGAGCGTGATCTCGCACTGGCCTTCCCGCGGGATCATCCACGTTGTCCGCGTGGTGCCCTTGATTTCGACGGGGATGCCCAGGATGCGCGTGTCCAGAGGTGGTTCTTTCCAGCCCCAAGCACTGGATGACGTGGTACTGCAGCTTGGTGCCCACCGATGACCTTTCATCGGAGTCGACCTCTGGGCTAGTGAGGTCGAAGCGCCAGGTGCGTGCGCCATCGAGCACGTAGCGGATGGCGTCGTCGACCGCGGTGCGAAGAAGGTCCGCGATGGGCTGCATCTTCAGCCAGGCGAACACCTTCTGGAGGTCGTCGTCGCGCTCTGGCGGCAGGATGACGTGCTCGGGCTGCGGCCCGGCTCTGCGAGGATCGGGTTGGCGGAGTTCGCCGAGTGCGGGCAGAAGGGAAATGGTCACTCTTCCTTTGTAGCCGACCGGAGCAGCCGTTCAACGTGGTCGATCGCCGCCGGGCTTGGGAAGTGGAATTTGCCGTGCTCCGAGGCGCCGTCCATGGTCAGGGCCACGAATTCGAACTGGCTCCCCGGGAAGAGCTGCTCGACGTCCTTTTTCCGCCCTCGCTGGACCTTGTCAGCTTTCTGCTGGTCGGCGACCTTGTACTTCGGGTTGACGACGAAGACGCTCAGCAGCTTGTTGCCAAGCCACCCGTCAGCCCGGAAGTTGGCATCGGCAAGCGGGTGGACGCGAACGTCGAGGCCCTTCTCGCGCAGCGCGGTGGCGGTGTACATGTCGCGCATGAACCCGTAGTAGGCGTTCCCGATGCGCCAGTCCAGTGATCCTTTTGCCAGGTACTGCGCCCGGTGCTCGGGCTTCTTCCACGTGGGATGCGCCGTGCTGATCCGCTTGAGCTCCTGGTCGAGGATCTCGGCTTCGAGGTCAAGGCGTTCGTCACCGAACATCTCCCTGCCGGTGGCAGTGCCGTAGGCGAACTCGTCGAACTCGCTCCACAGCGGCGGCCGGCCGAGGTCTTCCATCAGCAGGTGGAAGAGGTGCACGAAGGCGAAACCCGGGTCCCAGTCCCGAGCGAGCTCAATGTGCTCGATCTCCACCTTCCTGATGTCCCCCAGCGGGTGCGTGTGGTTCTCCTTGATCCATGCAAAGGTCTCGAGCGAGCAGTCGTAGATCGCCTTGGTGGTGTGGTCGCGCATCGTGGAGACCACCCCACGCGCGATCCGCTGCGGGTTTTGCTCCCAGGCACAGTAGACCTCCCTCGCCTCCGGAGTGACCAGGAACGTCTCGCGCACCTCATCTGCGCTAGTTTCCATCGCCCGCCGTCCCCCTGCCGTGTGAACCATGTGCCGGGTACCGTAACGCAGAGTACCGACAACCAGCTGACGTTCGCCTTGGCAGTGCGCCGCCCGCCCTCGCGATCCGCCGTTGTGACGTGTGTTACTCTTGTGTCCGACGGTGTCCGGTAGTGACCGGCCGCGGCCCGCGTTCGCGTAGGTGTAAGTGACCTCAGCCGCTGGCATGGGGAGCTTCGAGTGCGGTTCAGTACCTTCCGGCCCGCCATGAAGGAACTCGGTCCGCCGGGCCGGGACCTGAAGGGCGCCGACTCCTGTGTCGGTCCCTCGACGGGCCGCCACCAGCTTCACCCCTCCGGTGTCTGCAAGTGGTGAAGCGCAGTAGGAGTGCGAACTGGACTCTCCTGAGGTTCCTCCGGAGTTCGAAAAACGCGGTTTACGCGAGTGTGCAGCGAGCGAAGGGGAGCGCGGCACCGGCGCGAAGTTGTGACGAGCAAATCCTGGTCACCCAGGTCGGGCTCCGTATTCCCGCGTTGATCTCCTACGGCGGCTGGAAGCAGGCCGGCCGGCGGCTGGCCCGGATCGTCGACTCCAGCGCTTGGTGCCTCGGGGACTGGATCGTCTTCGGCGAGCCGGTACAAGGACCGGTACCGGCGGGTGATGGAAGAGGTCGGGCTGGACTACAAGACCCTGCGCAACTACGCCTGGATAGCCAGGCGGTTTCCGCTCGACGAACGCCACGAGGGACTGAGCATGCAGCACCACGCGGAAGTCGCCGCGTTGCCCGCGGACGAGCGGCGCGACTGGCTCGAAGCCGCCGGGCGGCACGCCTGGTCGCGCAACGAATTGCGAAGGCGGGTCCGGGCGGCGGCACTCGGCGCTTCCGATGCGGACGGCACGCGAGTGAGTATGCCGCGCATTTTCGTGAGTCCGGAGCACATCGAGCGCTGGCACGCGGCGGCTCGCACCGTCGACGCCGACCTGAGCAGCTGGATCATTTCGACCCTCGACGCCGCGTCGCCGGGGCTGGCTCGCGTCACCGAAGCATGAAGAAAACGCGTTCGCGCCGGTACGGAAATTTTTTCGAACGGTTTGGTGCTTTTCGGGAAAAGAACTTCCGCATCTTCCTGGCCGGTTACGCCACGTCGAACGTCGGCACGGCGATGGCGTCCGTGGCATTGTCGTTCGCGGTGCTCGACAGTGGTGGTTCGCTGTCGGACCTGAGTTTCGTGATGGCGGCGAGGATCGTTCCGCTGGTCGTTTTCCTGCTCGCCGGCGGCCTGCTCGGAGACCGCTTCTCGCGGCGCTGGGTACTGATCGTCTCCGATTGCGTCCGGTTCGCCAGCCAAGCGTCGATCGCGACACTGTTCCTGATCGGCGGGCCGCCCCTGGGGGTGATCGTGGCACTCGCCGCGTTCGGCGGGATCGGGGAGGCGATCTTCCGGCCTTCCTTCGACGGCCTGCTCCCGGAAACCGTCTCCGCCCGGCGGTTGCCGGAAGCGAACGCGCTGCTCGGGCTGAGCCAGTCCGCGGCGACGATCGGCGGACCCGCCCTGGCGGGTGTGCTCGTGGTCGTCACCTCGCCGGCGATGGTGCTGATGATCGACGCGTTCTCCTATCTCCTCAGCACCGTGTCCCTGTTCCTGCTGCGCATCGCGGACACGCCGCCCGGCCCGCGCAGCACGCTGCTCGAGCAGCTCAAGGTCGGCTGGGCGGTGTTCAGCAGCAGGCAGTGGCTGTGGACGATCACCCTGCAGTTCACCCTGTTCAACCTCCTCGTCTGGGCGCCCTACCTCGTCCTCGGGCCCGCCTCAGCGGATCGCACCTACGGCGGTGCGGGAGCATGGGGCGCCGTGCTCGCCGTGTACGGCGCGGGATCCGTTTTGGGGGCCTGATGCTGCTTGGCCGACGGCCTCGGCGTCCGCTGGTCGTTACCACCCTCGTCACCTTCCTGTGGGCGGCGCCGTCCGCGGCACTCGCCCTGCAGTTGCCACTGGTCGTCGTCTGTGCCGGGGCACTGCTCGCCGGGATCGCGAACGCCGTGTTCAACGGGCTCTGGATGACCACCGTCCAGCAGCACGTTCCCGCGGACTCGCTGTCACGCGTGATGTCCTATGTCTCGTTCGGCGCGCCTATGCGGTCGGCCCGATCGGCCTCGCCGCCGCCGGGCCGCTGGCCGAAGTCGTGGGAATACCGCTCGTCCTCGCCGTCGGCGTGGGGTGGCAGCTCGTCGCGACCTCGGTGGTGCTGGCGGTTCCGGCCGTGCGGAAGCTCGTCAACGAACCAGCCCCCCAGCCGGCCGAGCCCGGTGACATCGCCGACCAGGTTGGTCCCGCCGGCGGGACCACGCCGGCTCAGCAATAGCGGGAAAACCGGTGCGCCAACGGTTGTGGCGCCGGAGGACGGCCGGCCTTCCTTGACAGTCGCCTGAGGCGGCTGGTTCAGTCGAAGTGCGGGACGGTAAACCATTTGCGGTTCGGTGCCATCCGAACGATCAGCGCGGGTTTCGCCAGTGCCATTCGGCGGCCCCTTTCCAGTGCACTTGTTTTGACAAAACCGTCGTCCATCGGATTACGCTGAACAACGGAGAATGCATGTCGCTCGCTCATTCGCCCGGTCCTGATGCGACGATTGCACACGCTGTGCGCGCCACGAGCCGTTCCCGGCCGGACGCGCCCGCCCTCGCCGGCGATCGGACACTGACCTACGCGGAACTGCTCGACGCGGTCGAGCGTGCGGCAGGCGTGCTCCGCGAATCCGGTATCGGCCAGGGTGACGTGGTGGCTCTGTGCACGGCCAGGTCCTGGCGCCAGCTGGTGGCCGTGCTCGCCGCGTTCGACATCGGCGCCGCCGTCGCACCCTTCGACGTTCGCCAGATGCCGGCGATCACTCGGAACGCCGTCGGCCACCTAAGCCCGGCTCTCCTGCTCGCCGACGACCGGGGTTTCGAAGTTCTTCCGGAGGCGACCCCGCTGACAGACCTGGACCGGCCCGGCGGGCCCGCGCTGTCGCGCAGCGGTTGTGCGGCCGAACCCAGTGGCCTCGCGTATGTACTGCACACTTCGGGTTCGACCGGTTGCCCGAGGCCCGTGCACGTCCCGCACTCGGCACTGGTGAACCGGTTTCACTGGGGACAGTCCGTTTATCCGCTCGAGCCGGGAGACGCCGTTCTGCACGCCGGTTCGCTGTCCTTCGACATCTCGTTCTGGACCGTGCTGGCACCGCTGTGCTTCCGTGCCACCACGGTGGTCGCACCGGCCGAAGTGGACGGTGAGCCGGCCAGGCTGGCCCAGTCGATGCTCGTGCACTCGGTGTCCGTCGCGCACTTCGTGCCCACTTTGTTGCGCGAGTTCCTCGCCGGCGGGGACCCCGCCGTGCTCGGCGGTCTCCGGTACCTGTTCGTCGGCGGCGAGCGGCTGCCCATCGAACTCGCCCGTGATGCGGTCGGGCGACGTCAGGCCGCGTTTTCAACCAGTACGGCCCGACCGAGACGTGCATCGACGTAGTCACCCGCGAAATCGGCTTGGCGGACCTGACCGGTCCCGCGGTGCCCATCGGCGAGCCGATGGACGGCGTGCGCGCCGACGTGGTCGACGAGTGCGGGAGGCCAGTCGACGGAGGCGGACCGGGCGAGTTGGTCATCGCCGGTCCGTGCGTGGCCTGGTGTGGCTGATTCGGTAGAGCCGCCAGGCTGGAGCGGACCAAAGACGGTTCGGCGTGGTGCGTCAGGGGCCGTGCCCGAGCTGCAGCGTCGGGTTGCTGTATGCATCGGGAATCTCCAACGGAGCAATGGTGATCACGGAGTGTGGTCGCTGCATTCTCGAACCTGCCGTCTGGTAGTCCATTCGGGCTGTCCTGTCGAATCCTCTGGCGTGGCAGACTCGCCCACAATAGGGTATCGATCCGATTACGCTGTGTTTACTGTTCGAGGGGATTTTGGTGACGGAGCAGCCATTGCCGGAAACAGGAAACGACGACAGAGAACGCGAGGCAGCGCATGAAGTCTCGCAACAGCAAAGCGCGCTGAGGGAGGCGAAAGTCAGACAGCGACTTCGCTATGTCTGGCTCATCGGCAGTCTGATCGTAACCATTGGACTCGGCGGGGCCACCGCTTACGGATTTTGGATCACCAACCGGACGCCGTTCAGCTACGTAGGTCTGATCGCGGGTGCGGCATCGACGACTGCGGCTGCATGGCTGATCCTCCGGAACCGGCCGGACATCGCTGATGAGGCCTATCAGTTGTCCGAGCGTGAGCACAAACATATGTTGCTGGTTTCCGCTATTTCCCGTGAGGCTACGAAGTCGCTGCGGGTGTACAGGGCTCTATCCTGGCGTGACATCGATGTCTACCGGCGCAAGGCTGCCAGAAATCGGCGAGTCCACAACCTTTTCCAAGGAATCATCATCGTGGGTTCGATCGTGGTGACCAGCCTGACCAGCGCGGGCCTCACCGAACCGATACTGCGCTGGGGCGGTGCCAGTGTCGCGGCCTTGGTGAGTGTCTCGGCCGGGTTTACCGGCTATTTCAAGTTCCGTGAACGCGGGTTCAACCAGCAGCAGACCGCCGACGCGATTGAGAAAGAATACAACGCCGTCGACCTCCGCGTTGGCGACTACGACATCGCCGACGAGGACAAAGCTCTCAAGATCTACGCGCAGAAGGTGGAGGCATTGAAGGAAGAGCAACGTAAACGCGAACTGCAGTTGGAACAAAGTTCCTCGCCCGAGGAAAAACAGTAGCCGACCCTGCCGCGTCGCGACCCGGGTGCGCATCGTCCAGACGGAGAAGGTGTCACGCGGTCGGGGACTGTGCGGGCGCAGCAGGCCGAGTTCGTTGTCGGCGAGGTATAAGTGGTCCTAACAAAATGATCAATGTGGTGGTGTTGGCCGTGTCCGTTGTGGATCATGTTCGGTCGTGAGCAGGGGTGAGTCACCGCCGTGGATC
>NZ_JBWKKF010000048.1:0-14365 GCF_056431745.1 Amycolatopsis sp. NPDC045836
GAGTATTGGTATCGGAATCTGCGTGAAACCGTCCGGTTCAGTGACGCGATCAACGCGCTGAACGCGGAAGGGTACAAGGCTTTCATCGAGATCAGTCCCCACCCCGTGCTCACGATGAGCATCGAAGAGTCCGTTGTGGACGGTGTGGTGACCGGCACGCTGCGGCGGGACGACGGTGGGTACGACCGGTTCCTGCGCTCGGCCGGTGAGGTGCACGCGCGTGGTCTCGAAGTCGACTGGACGGCGGTGCTGGACGGCCGCGGTGCCCGGCGGGTCGACCTGCCCACCTATCCCTTCCAGCACGAACGGTACTGGCTCGACTCCGTTCCCGGCGCGGGCGACCCGGCCGGGCTCGGGCAGGCCGACGCCGCGCACCCGCTGCTCGGCGCCTCGGTGGAACTGGCCGACGGCGACGGCCTGGTGCTCACCGGACGGCTCGCCGGCGGCACCGGTTCCTGGCTCGACGACCACGTCGTGCACGGCACCGTGATCGTGCCCGGTTCCGCCTTCGTCGAACTCGCCCTGCGTGCGGGCCGCGAACTCGGCTGCGACCGCCTCGACGAGCTGACCCTCGAAGCCCCGCTGCTGCTCGACGGCAAGGACACCCAGCTCCAGGTCGTCGTCGACGCCGATGGCCGTGGCGTCAGCGTCCACTCGCGACAGTACGAAGACGGCCCGTGGACCCGTCACGCCCGCGGCGTGCTGACGGCCGCCGAGCCGGAGAACGGGACGTTCGAGAGCTGGCCGCCCGCCGGTGCGGAACCGCTGCCCGTCGACGACTTCTACCACCGGCTCGCGGCCACCGGCCTGGACTACGGCCCCGCCTTCCAGGGCCTGCGGGCCGCCTGGCGCCGCGGCGACGAGGTGTTCACCGAAATCAGGCTGCCCGAACAGGTGGACGCCGACCGGTTCGCCGTGCACCCCGCGCTGCTCGACGCCGCGGTGCACGGGGTCGACCTCGGTGTGCTCGAACCGGGGCGGCGGCGGCTCGCCTTCGCCTGGAGCGGGGTGACCCTGCACGCGACCGGGGCACGGGCGCTGCGGGTCCGGCTCGCGGCTTCCGGCGACGACACGGTGACGCTGACCGCCGCCGACGAAACCGGTGCGCTGGTCCTCTCCGTGGAAGCCCTGGTGCTGCGGCCCGTCTCGGCCGAGCAGCTGCGTCCGGCCACCACCGCGCCGGTGTACGCGGTGGACTGGACCGCGGTGCCGTCCACCGCGGCGCGGCCCGTCCGCTGGGCGGTGCTGAGCGCGGGCGAACCACGCATGGGTGACTGGCTCACCGCCTCCGGGCAGTACGCCGGCAGCTACGCCGATCTCGGCTCGCTGGGCACCGCTGTCGAATCGGGTGAACCGATCCCCGACGTGGTCGCCTTCGCCTGCACACCCGCGCACGACGAACTCCCCGGTGCGGCCAGGGCGGTGCTCGCCGAAACCGCCGCCCTCATCCGGTCCTGGGTGGCCGACGACCGGTTCGGCGGCTCACGGCTGGTCCTGGTCACCCGGAACGCGGTGACCACCGGCGCCGGGAGCGCGCCGGACCTGGCGCAGGCACCGCTGTGGGGCCTGCTGCGGTCCGCGCAGTCCGAACACCCCGGCCGGTTCGCCCTGGTCGACTTCGACGGTGAGGACAGTTCCTTCCTCGCCCTGCCCGACGCGATCGCGGTGGGCGAACCGCAGGTGGCGATCCGGGCGGGCAGGCTCACCGTGCCGCGGCTCGCCCGCACCGGGCCGAACCCCGGCGCGCGCTGGAACCGCGACGGCACGGTGCTGGTCACCGGGGCCACCGGCGGGCTGGGCAGGCTGGTCGCCCGGCACCTGGTGACCACCCACGGAGTCCGGCACCTGCTGCTGGTTTCCCGGAGCACGCCGAGCCCCGAGGTGACGGCCGAGTTCGACGCGCTCGACGCCGACACCACGTTCGCCGCCTGCGACGTGGCCGACCGCGCCGCGCTGGCCGGGGTGCTCTCGGACCTCGAACCCCCGCTCACCGCCGTGGTGCACACCGCCGGCGTGGTCGACGACGGCATCGTCGAAGCGCTCACCGGCGACCAGTTCGACCGGGTGCTGCGGCCGAAGCTGGACGGCGCGCTGAACCTGCACGAGCTGACCGCGGACCTGGACCTGTCCGCCTTCGTGTTGTTCTCCTCCGCCGCCGGCATCTTCGGCACCCCCGGCCAGGGCAACTACGCCGCCGCCAACGCCTTCCTCGACGCGCTCGCCGCGCACCGCCGCTCCCGTGGCCTGCCCGGGGTGTCCCTGGCGTGGGGGATGTGGGCCGAGGCCGCCGGGATGGGCGGCAGGCTCGCCGGTACCGACCTGGCCCGGATGGCCAGGGGCGGCACGGTCGCGATGACCGCCGAAGAGGGGCTGGCCCTGCTCGACGCGGCGACCGCGAGCCCCGAAGCGGCGCTCGTGCCGGTGCGCCTGGACACCGGGGTGCTCGCCGCCCGGGAAACCGTGCCGGAACTGTTCCGCGGCCTGGTCCGCGCCCGGCCCCGCCGGGTGGCGGAGACGGGCGCGGGCGAAGACGGTTCACCGCTGGCCCGCCGGCTGGCGCCGCTGCCCGGCGAAGAACGGGACCGCGTGCTCACCGAGCTGGTGCTCACCCACGCCGCGGCCGTGCTCGGCCACGGCACCGGCGCCGGCCTCGGCACCGGGCGCAGCTTCAAGGAACTGGGCTTCGACTCGCTCACCGCCGTCGAATTCCGCAACCGGCTCTCCGGCGCCACCGGGCTCCGGCTGCCACCCACGCTGATCTTCAACCACCCGACCCCGGACGCGCTCGCCGCCCACCTCGCCACCGAACTGCTCGGCACCGCGGCCGGACCCGCCGCGCCGGTGCCCGCGGTCCGGTCCACTTCGGACGATCCCGTGGTGATCGTGGCGATGAGCTGCCGCTTCCCCGGCGGGGTGGACTCGCCGGAGCGGCTGTGGCAGGTGGTGGCCGACGAGGTCGACGCGATCGGCCCGATGCCGGCGGACCGCGGCTGGGACCCCGGCGGGCTCTACGACGCCGACCCGGAGAAGCCCGGCAAGACCTACCTGGTCGAAGGCGGCTTCATCGAGGGCCTCGGCCGGTTCGACGCCGAGTTCTTCGGCATCAACCCGCGTGAGGCGCTGGCCATGGACCCGCAGCAGCGGCTGCTGCTGGAAACCGCGTGGGAGGTCTTCGAACGCGCCGGTATCGACCCGGTTTCCCTGCGGGGCGCGCCGGTGGGCGTGTTCGCCGGTACCCACGGGCAGGACTACGGCGCCCTGCTCGACGGCGCCCCGCCGGATCTGGAGGGGTACAAGGCCACCGGCACCGCGGGCAGCGTGGTCTCGGGACGGCTGTCCTACACCTTCGGGTTCGAAGGCCCCTCGATGACCGTGGACACCGCCTGCTCGGCGTCCCTGGTCGCCCTGCACCAGGCGGCCAAGGCGCTGCGTGGCGGGGAGTGCACGATGGCGCTGGTCGGCGCCGCCTCGGTGATGTCCACCCCGGAGCCGTTCGTCACCTTCAGCAGGCAGCGGGTGCTCGCGGTGGACGGGCGGTGCAAGTCCTTCGCCGCGGCCGCCGACGGGACCGGCATGTCCGAAGGCGTCGGGATGCTGCTGGTGGAGCGGTTGTCCGACGCACGCAGGCACGGCCACCCGGTGCTGGCCGTCGTGCGCGGTTCCGCGGTGAACTCCGACGGGGCGAGCAACGGGCTGACCGCGCCCCACGGTCCCTCGCAGGAACGCGTGGTCCGGCAGGCGCTGGCCGACGCCGGGCTGACCGGCCGGGACGTCGACGTGGTCGAGGCGCACGGCACGGGCACCGCGCTCGGGGACCCGATCGAGGCGCACGCGCTGCTGGCCACCTACGGCCGCGAGCACGCCGAAGCGGACCCGCTGTGGCTGGGCTCGGTCAAATCGAACCTCGGCCACACCCAGTCCGCCGCCGGCCTGGCCGGGGTGATCAAGATGGTCGAGGCGATGCGGCACGCCACGTTGCCCAAGACGCTGCACGTGGACGCCCCGTCCCCGCACGTGGACTGGTCGCAGGGCGGGGTGCGCGTGCTGACCGAGGCCCGCGGGTGGCCGCGGCACGGGCGTCCCCGCCGAGCCGGGGTCTCCTCCTTCGGCATCAGCGGCACCAACGCGCACGTCGTGCTGGAACAGCCGCCCGAGCCGGCCGGGGTGGCACCCGAGCCGGTCACCCCGGCCACAGCGCTGCCGTGGGTGCTCTCCGGCAAGACCGAACCGGCGCTGCGGGCGCAGGCCGGGCGCCTGCGCGAGCACCTGCGCGGCCTGGACGCGGTCGACGTGGCTTCGATCGGGCTTTCCCTGGCCACCACCAGGACCGCGCACGCGCAGCGCGCCGCCGTGCTCGGCCGTACCCCGGAGGACTTCTTCGCCGGGCTGGACGCGCTGGCCGGGGGCACCGACGCGCCGAACCTGGTGCGTGGTGCCGCGGTGCGCGGCAAGGTCGCCTTCGTTTTTCCCGGCCAGGGCTCGCAGTGGCCGGAGATGGCCACCAGCCTGCTCGCCTCGTCGGAGGTCTTCGCCGCGCGGCTGCACGAATGCGACGAGGCGCTGCGCCCGTTCGTCGACTTCTCCGTGCTGGCCGTGCTCCGCGGTGAGCCGGGCGCCCCGCCGCTGGACCGCCTGCGCGTGGTGCAGCCGGTGCTGTTCTCGGTGATGGTGTCGCTGGCCGAACTCTGGCGTTCCCGCGGGGTGACCCCGGCCGCCGTGGTCGGGCACTCCCAGGGCGAGGTGGCCGCCGCCTGCGTCGCGGGTGCGCTGTCGCTGTCCGATGCCGCCCGGGTGGTGGCCCTGCGCTCGCGCCTGATCGACGAGGAGCTCTCCGGGCGGGGCGGTGTCGTGTCGGTGTCCGCCTCACCGGACGACCTGGCGCCACGGCTGGCGCGCTGGGGTGACCGGCTGTCCGTCGCGGCGATCAACGCCCCGGCCGCGGTCGCCGTCGCCGGTGAGCCGGAGGCGCTCGGCGAGCTGATGGCCGAACTCGAAGCCGCCGGTGTCCGCGCCCGGCGCATCCGCGGGGCGCACGCGGCCGGGCACACCGCGCAGATCGACCGCCTCCGCGACCGGCTGCTGGAGCAGCTGGCGCCGGTGGCGCCGAGGACGGGCTCGATCCCGTTCTACTCCACGGTGACCGGTGCCCCGATCGACACATCCACCTTGGACGCCGAGTACTGGTACCGCAACGCCCGTGAACCGGTGCGGTTCGAGCAGGCGATCCGCGCGCTCACCGCCGACGGGCACACCGCGTTCGTCGAATCGAGCCCGCACCCGGTGCTGCTCGGCGCCATCGGGGAGACCGCCGAGGACGCCGGTGTGGCCGGCACGCTGCGCCGCGACGACGGTGGCGAGGACCGGTTCGCCACCTCCCTCGCCGAGGCGCACGTGCGCGGCGTCGCGGTGGACTGGACGACGGTGTTCCCGGCCGGGGCGCGGAAGCTCGCCCTGCCGACCTACGCCTTCCAGCGCCGGGAGTTCTGGCTCGACCGGCCGTCGGCCGCCGCCGACGTCACCTCCGCCGGGCTCGCCGAAGCCGGTCACCCGCTGCTCGGGGCGGCGGTGGCCGTCCCGCAGTTCGACGGGTTCCTCCGCACCGGCAGGTTGTCCGCGCACACCCAGCCGTGGCTGGCCGACCGGCCGGTGGCCGGGGTGCCGGTGGTGCCGCCCGCCGTCTTCGTGGAACTGGCCCTGCACGCCGGGGAGGAGTCCGGCGGCGACCGCCTCGGTGAGCTGACCGTCGAAGCCCCGCTCGTGCTGCCCGAGCACGGCGGCGTCCGGCTCCAGGTCACCGTGGGCGGGCCGGACGAGCACGGCCACCGCGCCGTCGCGGTGTACGCGCAGCCCGAAAGCGATCACTCCGGCGACCCGTGGACGCGGCACGCCAGCGGGGTGCTGACCACAAGCGAGGGCCCGGCACCCGCCGGATTCGCGGTGTGGCCGCCCGAAGGCGCCACGGAACTGGCACACGGCGCCCTCGACGGCGCACGGGCGGCGTGGCAGCGCGACGGTGAGCTGTTCGCCGAACTCGCGCTGCCGGAGGAGACCGGCGACTTCGGCATCCACCCGCTGCTGCTGGACGCCGCGCTGCGGGGTGCCGCGGTGCTGCGTGGTGCTCCGGACGACTCGATCGCCGTGCACTGGCGTGACGTCGTCCTGCACGCCACCGGCGCTCGCGAACTCCGGGTCCGCCTCGGCGAAACCGCCTCCGGCGCGCTGGATCTGACCGCCACCGACGGGACCGGTGCCCCGGTGCTGACCGCCGTGGTCGAATTCCGCCCGGTCGACGGCTTCCGGGCGCAGCTCGGCCACGGTGACGCCCTGTTCCGGCTGGACTGGATCGGCCTGCCGCGCCCGGCCACGGCGGCGGGCGACGGGGTGGTGCTCGGCGAGCGGTACGCGGACCTGGCGGCACTGGGTGCCGCGATCGACGCCGGTGAGATCGCCCCCGGCTTCGTCGTGGTGCCCCCGGCGCAGGACAGCGGCACCACCGCGGAGGCGGCGGGCGCCCACGCCCGGCGCACCCTCGGCCTGCTGCGCTCGTGGCTGGACGACGCCCGGTTCGCCGACGCGCGCCTGGTCGTGCAGACCGCGGGCGCGGTCACCACCGGTACCGGCGACGGCGTGCCGGGCCTGGCGCAGGCCCCGATCTGGGGCCTGGTGCGCTCGGCCCAGTCCGAGAACCCCGGACGACTGGTCCTGGTCGACGTGGACGCCCACGAGGCGTCGGCTCACCTGGTCCCGGCCGCCGTCGCTTCCGGTGAACCGCAGGTGGCCGTGCGGGCGGGCGAACTCCGCGTGCCGAGGCTGGCGCGCACCCGCCCGTCGGAGGAGCCGCCCGCCTTCCACCCGGACGGCACGGTCCTGATCACCGGCGGCACCGGCGCGCTCGGCGCCCGGCTCGCCGAACACCTGGTGACCGCGCACGGGGTGCGGCACCTGCTGCTGACCAGCCGGAGCGGCATCCGCTCGGCCGGCGCCGGTGCCCTCGGCGCCCGCCTCGCCGAACTCGGCGCCACGGTGAGCATCGAAGCCTGCGACGCGGCCGACCGGACGACACTGGCGGACCTGCTGACCCACGTGCCCGCCGCCCACCCGCTGACCGCGGTGATCCACGCGGCCGGGGTGCTCGACGACGGCGTCGTCGGCTCGCTCACCGGCGAGCGGCTGGACACCGTGCTGCGGCCGAAGGTGGCCGGTGCGGTCAACCTGCACGAGCTGACCGCCGGGCTGGACCTGTCGGCGTTCGTCCTGTTCTCCTCGGGCGCGGGGGTGTTCGGCTCACCGGGACAGGCCAGCTACGCCGCGGCGAACACCTTCCTCGACGCGCTCGCCGAGCACCGGCGGGCCCGGGGGCTGCCCGCCCAGTCGCTGGCCTGGGGGCTGTGGGCCGAACGCGGCACGCAGTCGGCCGGCCTCGGCGAGACCGGCCTGGCCCGCCTGGCGCGCAACGGCACGCTGGAGATCCCGGCCGAGCACGGCCTCGCCCTGTTCGACGCGGCCCCGGCCGTGAACGCCGCGGTGGTGGTGCCGACCCGGCTCGACTTCACCGCCCTGCGGGCGCTGGCGCGGGCCGGTGACCTCCCGCACCTGCTGCGCGGGCTGGTCCGCACGACCGCGAGAACCGCGGCCGCCGAACCGGAGGGCTCCCCGCTGGCGGTGCGCCTGGCCGGGGCGGCGGAGGCGGAGCGCCGCGAGGTCCTGCTGGACCTGGTGCGCACCACCGCGGCCGCCGTGCTGGGGCACACCGGCACCGAGGCGATCGGCCCGCGGCGGGCGTTCCGCGAGGTGGGCTTCGACTCGCTGACCGCGGTCGAGTTCCGGAACCGGCTGCAGGCCGGCGCCGGTCTCCGCCTGCCGGCCACGCTGGTCTTCGACCACCCGACCCCGCTCGCGGTCACCGGGCACCTGCTGGCGGAACTGTTCGGCACCACCCCGGCGGAGACCGGGCCGGTCACCGCCGCCCCGGCCGCCGAGCCCATCGCGATCGTGGCGATGAGCTGCCGCTTCCCCGGTGGGGTGCGGTCGCCGGAGGACCTGTGGCGGCTGCTCGAAGCCGGTGGTGACGCGATCACCGGGCTGCCCGCCGACCGCGGCTGGGACCTGGCCGGGATCTACCACCCGGACGCCGACCAGCCGGGCAAGACCTATGTCCGCGAAGGCGGTTTCCTGCACGACGCGGCCGAGTTCGACGCCGGGTTCTTCGGCATCAGCCCCCGCGAAGCGGTGGCGATGGACCCGCAGCAGCGGCTGCTGCTGGAAACCTGCTGGGAGGTCCTGGAACGCGCCGGCGTCGACCCGCATTCGCTGCGCGGCAGCCGGACCGGCATCTTCACCGGGACCAGCGGCCAGGACTACTCGGCGCTGGCCGAGCACCTGCCGCAGGCGGACGAGGGCTTCCTGGTGACCAGCACCGGCGCCAGCGTGCTCTCCGGCCGGGTTTCCTACGCGCTCGGGCTCGAAGGCCCGGCGATGACCGTCGACACGGCGTGCTCGTCCTCGCTGGTGGCGCTGCACCTCGCCGCGCAGGCGCTGCGGTCGGGGGAGTGCACGCTGGCGCTCGCGGGCGGTGCCACCGTGCTGGCCACCCCGCGCACGCTGATCGCGGCGAGCAGGCAGCGGGGCGTGGCGCCGGACGGCCGGTGCAAGGCGTTCTCCGACGACGCGGACGGCTTCGGCATGGCCGAGGGTGCGGGCGTCCTGCTGCTGGAGCGGCTGTCCGACGCCCGGCGCAACGGGCACCCGGTGCTCGCGGTGTGGCGTGGCTCCGCGGTCAACCAGGACGGCGCCAGCAACGGGCTCACCGCGCCGAACGGCCCGTCGCAGCAGCGGGTGATCCGCGAAGCGCTGGCGAGCGCGGACCTCAGCGCCGCCGAAGTCGACGTGGTCGAGGCACACGGCACCGGGACCTCGCTGGGTGACCCGATCGAGGCGCAGGCGGTGCTGGCCACCTACGGCCGCGAACACCGCGAGGACCGCCCGCTGCTGCTGGGCTCGGTGAAGTCGAACCTCGGGCACACGCTCGGCGCGGCCGGGGCGGCCGGGGTGATCAAGATGGTGCTGGCCATCCAGCACGGCATCGTGCCGAAGACCCTGCACGCCGGGGTGCCTTCGTCCCACGTGGACTGGACGGCCGGTGCGGTGGAACTGGCAGGCACCGCGGTGCCGTGGCCGGAGACTGGGCACCCCCGCCGGGCGGGCATCTCCTCGTTCGGCATCAGCGGCACCAACGCACACGCCATCGTGGAGCAAGCACCCGAGCCGGTGACCGAAGCGCCCGAACGCACGCGCTCGCTGGACCGCGTGCCGGTGGCGCTCTCGGCCAGGAGCGCGGACGCGCTGGCAGGCCAGGCCCGGGCGCTGTCGCGGTGGCTCGCCGACCGTCCCGAGCTCGCGCTCACCGATCTCGCGTACTCGTCGGTCACCACCCGGGCCGCGCTCGAACACCGCGCGGTGATCAACGCCGGGGACCGCGGCGAACTGCTGCGGGCCCTCGACACCCTCGCCGACGGCGGGGTGGCGTCGAACCTGGTGCGCGGTGAACAACGCGACACCAAGTGCGCGTTCGTCTTCTCGGGTCAGGGAGCGCAGCGGGCGGGCATGGGCCGTGAACTGCACGCCGCTCACCCGGTCTTCGCCGAGGCGTTCGACGAGGTGTGCGCCAAGCTCGACGCGGAGCTGGCCGGGCACGTCGAGCACCCGGTCCGGGCGGTGGTCTTCGACGAGGTGGCGGGTGAGCTGCTCGACCAGACCGTCTACACCCAGGCGGGCCTGTTCGCCTTCGAGGTGGCGCTGTTCCGGCTGCTGGCGCACTGGGGCATCGAACCCGACTACGTGCTGGGCCACTCGATCGGCGAGGTGGCCGCCGCGCACGTCGCGGGTGTGCTGGACCTGGACGACGCCGCGACGCTGGTCGCCGCGCGGGGCAGGCTGATGCAGGCGCTGCCCGGCGGCGGTGCCATGGTCGCGGTCGAAGCAGCCGAAGCGGAGGTGCTGCCGCTGCTGGCGGACGCCGTAGACGTCGGCATCGCGGCGGTCAACGGCCCCACCGCCACCGTGCTCTCCGGTGCCGAGGACGCCGTGCTCGCCGTCGCCGAAGCGCTCGCTTCCCGTGGTGCGAAGACCAAGCGCCTGCGGGTGAGCCACGCCTTCCACTCGCCGCTGGTGGCGGCGGTGCTCGACGAGTTCACCGCGGTCGCCGGGCGGCTGACCTACCACGAGCCGTCGGTGCCGCTGGTGTCCAACCTGACCGGCCGGCCGGTGACCGAGGAGGTCACCTCGCCCGGGTACTGGGTGCGGCACGTCCGGGACGCGGTCCGCTTCGGCGACGGCGTGCGGTGGCTCGCCACGCACGGCGTGGGCGTGTTCGCCGAACTGGGACCGGACGGCGTGGCCACCGCGATGGCCGGGGACAGCGCCGGGGACCAGGCGGTGCTCGTCCCGGCCTGCCGCAAGGACCGGCCCGAGCCGGTGACGCTGCTCAACGCGCTGGGCAGGCTGCACGCGCACGGGATCAGTCCGAACTGGACGGACTTCTTCGCCGGTACCGGGGCGGTGCGGGTCGAGCTGCCCACCTACGCCTTCCAGCGCCGGCGCTACTGGCTGGACGCGCCGGACCGGCCGGCGGCCGAGCGGTCCTGGCGCTACCGGGTGGAGTGGCGCACCCCGGCGGTGATCGGCAAGCCCGTGCTGGCCGGGCACTGGCTGGTGGTGCTGCCCGAGGGCGCCGAAAGCACCGGGTACGGCGACTGGCAGGCCGACCTGCTCACCTGGGGCGGCGCGGAGGCGAGCACCGTGTGCCTGGACCCGGCCGGCGACCGGGACGACGCCGCCGCGCGGATCACCGCGGCCGTGGGGAACTCGGCGATCGCCGGGGTGTTCTCCCTGCTCGGCCTGGACGAACGCCCGCACCCCGGGCACCCGTCCGCGGCACTGGGCCTGTCGGCCACCGTGGTCCTGCTCCAGGCGCTCGGCGACGCCGGGATCGACGCACCGCTGTGGTGCGCCACCCGCGGTGCGGTCGCCACCGCACCCGGTGAGCCGGTCGGCAGCCTGACCCAGGCCCAGCTGTGGGGCCTCGGCCGGGTGGCGGCGCTGGAGTACCCGGGCCGCTGGGGCGGCCTGATCGACCTGCCGTCGTCGTTCACCGAGGCCAACCGGGACCGCGTGCTCGCGGTGCTCGCCGACGCCGCCGGGGAGGACCAGCTCGCCGTCCGCGATCGCGGGGTGCTCGCCCGGCGGCTCGTCCGGGCGGAACCGGTGGCTCCCGGGCCCGACTGGGCTCCCCGCGGCACCGTGCTGATCACCGGCGGCACCGGCGCGCTGGGCGGCCACGTCGCCCGGCGGCTGGCCGCCGCGGGCGCGGACCACCTGCTGCTGGTCAGCCGCCGCGGCCCGGCCGCGCCCGGTGCCGGCGCGCTGGCCGCCGAGCTGACCGGGCTCGGCGCCCGGGTTTCCGTGGTGGCCTGCGACATCGCCGACCGGGACAGCGTCGCCGGACTGCTCGCGGGCATTCCCGGGGACGCCCCGCTGACCGCCGTCGTGCACACCGCGGGGGTGGTCGCCGACGGCGTGCTCGAAACGCTGACCCCGGAGAAGATCGCGGAGGTGATGCGGCCGAAGGCGGACGCCGCACTGCACCTGCACGAGCTGACCAGGGACCTCGGCCTGTCCGCGTTCGTGCTCTACGCCGCCATGGCGGGTGCGGTCGGCAGCCCCGGCCAGGGCAACTACGCCGCGGCGAACGCCTTCCTCGACGCGCTGGCCGAGCGCCGCCGCGCCGACGGGCTGCCCGCGCTGTCGGTGTCGTGGGGCTGGTGGGAAGGCGAAGGCATGGCCCAGCTCGACGGGGTCGACCAGAGCCGCCTGCGCCGCAACGGCTTGCTGCCGATGGCCCCGGAGCACGCGGTGAGCGAGCTGTTCGCCGCGCTGGGCACCGGCGACCCGACGCTGCTGGTGACCAATGTGGACTGGCCGAGCTTCGTGCCCGCGTTCACCACCACCCGGCCGAGCGCCCTGCTCGAAACCGTGGCCGGGCCGGTCCCGGCGGCCGGCGCGGCCCGCCGGGCCGAGCCGGACGCCGTGCCCGAACTCGTGGCGCGGCTGGCCGGGGCGGACCCGGCCGAACGCCACCGCCTGGTGCTGGACCTGGTCTGCGCGCACGTGGCCGAGGTGCTCGGCCACGACTCGGCGGACGCGGTCGAAGTCGCCAGGGGCTTCCTCGAACTGGGCTTCGATTCGCTCACCGCGGTGGAACTGCGCAACCAGCTGACCGCCCGCACCGGCCTGCGCCTGCCGCCGACGCTGATCTTCGACCACCCGAGCCCGGCCGCGCTGGCCGACTGGCTGGCCGGGCAGCTGCTGGGCGAGGACGGCGGGGGTGATCCGCGGGAGGCCGAGGTCCGCCGCCTGCTGGCGACCATCCCGCTGGCGCGGCTGGCCGAAGCCGGCCTGCTCGACGAACTGCTCGGGCTCGGCCGCGGCACGGGTGAGCAGCGGGCGAACGGCGACACCGACCGGATCGACGGCATGGACGCCGCCGACCTGGTTCGCCTGGCCAGGGAAGACCTCGACTGATGACGGAGCGGAAGATGAGCCAGACGTCGCAGGCGGAGATCGTCGAAGCGCTGCGGGACTCGCTGAAGGAGGTCAAGCGCCTCCGCAGGCAGAACCGCAAGCTCACCGACGAAGCGCGGGAACCGATCGCCATCGTCGGCATGGGCTGCCGCCTGCCCGGCGGGGCCGGTTCGCCGGAGGAGCTCTGGCGCCTGCTCGAATCCGGTACCGACGCGCTCACCGGGTTCCCGGCTGATCGTGGCTGGGATCTGGCGAACCTGTTCGACGAGGATCCGGATCGGCCGGGCCGGTCGTATGTGCGGGAGGGTGGTTTCCTCGACGACGTGGCCGGTTTCGATGCCGGTTTCTTCGGCATCTCGCCGCGTGAGGCGCTGGCGATGGACCCGCAGCAGCGGCTGCTGCTGGAGATCTCCTGGGCGGCGCTCGAAGACGCGGGTGTGGCTCCCGGAACGCTGAAGGGCAGCCGCACCGGGGTTTTCGCCGGGACCAACGGCCGGGACTACCCCGCGCTGCTGGTGGACGCGCCCGGCGAACTCGAAGGGCACATCGGCATCGGCAACGCCGGCAGCGTGCTCTCCGGCCGGGTGTCCTACCACCTCGGCCTGGAGGGCCCGGCGGTCACCGTCGACACCGCCTGCTCGTCCTCGCTGGTGGCGCTGCACCTGGCGGCGCGGGCGCTGCGGGCCGGGGAGTGCTCGCTGGCGCTGGCCGGTGGGGTGTCCGTGCTGTCCACCCCGGAGGGCTTCGTCAGCTTCAGCAGGCAGCGCGGGCTCGCCCCGGACGGGCGGTGCAAGGCGTTCGCCGACGCGGCCGACGGCACCGGCTGGGGCGAAGGCGTCGGTGTGCTGGTGGTCGAACGGCTCTCGGACGCGGTGCGCAACAACCGCCGGATCCTCGCCGTGCTCCGGGGTTCGGCGGTCAACCAGGACGGGGCCAGCAGCGGGCTGACCGCGCCCAGCGGACCGTCGCAGGTCCGCGTCATCCGTGACGCCCTGGCCGCGGCTGGTCTCGAACCGTCCGATGTGGATGTGGTGGAGGCGCACGGGACGGGTACGCGGTTGGGTGATCCGATTGAGGCGCAGGCGTTGCTGGCGGTTTATGGGCGGGGTCGGGTGCGTCCGTTGTTGCTGGGTTCGGTGAAGTCGAATCTGGGGCACACGCAGGCGGCGGCCGGGGTGGCGGGGGTGATCAAGGTGGTCGAATCGCTGCGGCGGGGTGTGGTGCCGAAGACTTTGCACGTTGACGCTCCTTCGTCCCGGGTGGATTGGTCGGCTGGGTCGGTGGAGCTGGTGACTTCGCCGGTGGGGTGGCCGGAGGTGGGTCGTCCGCGGCGGGCCGGGGTGTCGTCGTTCGGGGTGAGCGGGACCAACGCCCACGTCATCCTCGAACAGGCTCCCGAGCGGGAACCGGCCGGAATCGACCACACCGGTGCGCTGCCCTGGCTGCTCTCGGCGAAGACCGATGACGCGCTGCGCGCACAGGCCACCCGGCTGCTGTCCTATGTGGAGGAAAATCCTGAGGTGCGCCCGGCCGAGATCGCGCACTCGCTGGTCACCACCCGTACCACCTTCGACCACCGGGCCGTCCTGGTCGGCGACGACCGCGAAGCCCTGTGCGCGGCGCTCGCTTCCCTTTCCCGCGGTGCCCCGAATCCCGCGGTGATCCGGGGAAATCCGCTGCGTGGCGCCGATCGCCCGATTTTTGTGTTTCCTGGTCAGGGTTCGCAGTGGGTGGGGATGGCGTTGGGGTTGTTGGAGTCTTCTGTGGTGTTTCGGGAGGCTTTTGT
>NZ_JBWKKF010000049.1:0-11648 GCF_056431745.1 Amycolatopsis sp. NPDC045836
AAATACATCTCAAAGGAAACCCCGACGAGGGGGTTTCATATAAGCTCTACTGGCTTAGTTCACTAGCACACTGTTGAGTTCTCAAGCAACACACTGAATTTTGTTCCGCTGTCCGCCCGGTCTCCCTGGCGACGAAGAGAACATTACATGCCCCGGAACAGCCCCCGAAAAGGGGGGTCCCTTAACGCGATCTTCCCAGCTCGGAACCGGTGCGGGCAGCCCGCAGCCCCCGCCGAGAGCCCGGGCGGCCCCGGGACGTCCCCCGGGTGCGACACCCCCAGGATGCCCCCGCGCTGCTCCGTTTGCCACCCGGAACCGCGTCTTGCTCACTTTCGGACAACTCCACGGCGGCGGATTTGTCACTGGCGCACAAGGAAAAACCCCTTGTCGGGACCGTAATCAGCCGATCTTGCGGATCGCTTGTCGACCGGGGTGGCCGTAGTTAGCGTACTGGTCAGTAACCCTGGTCACAGCAGCCGAAAGGTGCCGGAATGAGCACGAGTACCCGCTCCTTCCCCGGTGCGGGCGCGATCCGGGAGACCGGCCGGCTCTACGCGCTCGGCCTGGACGTGGCCCGCAGCACCTTCAAGCGGCCGTTCCAGTTCCGCGAGCTGGTGCAGCAGTTCTGGTTCATCGCGAGCGTGTCGATCCTGCCGACCGCGCTGGTCTCCATCCCGTTCGGCGCGGTCATCGCGCTGCACCTCGGCTCGCTGACCACGCAGATCGGCGCGCAGTCGTTCACCGGCGCGGCCAGCGTGCTGGCGATCATCCAGCAGGCCAGCCCGGTGGTCACCGCCCTGCTGATCGCCGGCGCCGGTGGCTCGGCCATGTGCGCCGACCTCGGCTCGCGCACCATCCGCGAGGAGATCGACGCGATGGAGGTGCTCGGCGTCTCCCCGGTGCAGCGGCTGATCGTGCCGCGGGTGCTCGCCGCGATGGCCGTGGCGGTGTTCCTGAACGGCCTGGTCAGCGTGGTCGGCGTGCTCGGCGGTTACGTGTTCAACGTGCTCATGCAGGACGGCACGCCCGGCGCCTACCTGGCCAGCTTCTCCGCCCTCGCCCAGCTGCCCGACCTGTGGATCAGCGAGCTCAAGGCGCTGCTGTTCGGCTTCGTGGCCGGGATCGTGGCGGCCTACCGCGGGCTCAACCCGAAGGGCGGGCCGAAGGGCGTCGGCGACGCGGTGAACCAGTCGGTGGTCATCACCTTCCTGCTGCTGTTCCTGATGAACCTGGTGCTCAGCTCGCTGTACCTGCAGCTCGTGCCGCCGAAGGGGATGTGACCGCGTGACCGAGACGATGTTCCCGCCGCCGGACACCCGGGTCCGGCGCGCCGGCCGCGCCATCGACCGGCGGTTCGGCTTCCTGGACACCCTCGGTGACCAGGTGCTCTTCTACCTCAAGGCGCTGGCCTGGACCCCGCGGGCGATCTTCCGCTACAGCAGGGAGATCGTCCGGTTGCTGGCCGAGGTCAGCTTCGGCAGCGGGGCCCTGGCGGTGATCGGCGGCACCATCGGCGTGATGATCGGGATGACCGTGTTCACCGGCGCGGTGGTCGGCATCCAGGGTTACTCCGCGCTCAACCAGGTCGGCACCTCGGCCTTCGCCGGGTTCATCTCCGCCTACTTCAACACCCGCGAGATCGCGCCGCTGGTGGCGGGCATCGCGTTGTCGGCCACGGTCGGCTGCGGGTTCACCGCCCAGCTCGGCGCCATGCGCATCTCCGAGGAGATCGACGCGCTCGAGGTGATGGGCGTGCCGAGCATCCCGTACCTGGTGGCCACCCGGATCGTGGCCGGGTTCCTGGCGATCATCCCGCTGTACGCGATCGGGCTGCTCACCTCCTACGTCGCCTCGCGGCAGGTGACCATCTGGTTCTTCGGCCAGTCGGCGGGCACCTACGACCACTACTTCCAGCTGTTCCTGCCACCGATCGACGTGCTCTGGTCGTTCCTGAAGGTGCTGGTGTTCAGCGTGATCGTGGTGCTCTCGCACTGCTACTACGGCTACCGCGCCAGCGGCGGCCCGGCCGGGGTCGGCGTGGCCGTGGGCCGGGCGGTGCGCACCGCGATCGTCGCGGTCAGCCTGCTCGACTTCTTCCTCAGCCTCGCCATCTGGGGCGCCACCACCACGGTGAAGGTGGCCGGATGAACAAGGCACGCAGGCAGAAGTACGTGCGGCGCACGGCCGGGGTGTTCTTCCTGGCCGCCATGCTCGCGTTCGTTTCGCTGTCGGTCGCGATCTACCGCAAGGAGTTCGTGTCCTCGGTGTCGGTCACCCTGAAGACCGACCGGGTGGGCAACCAGCTCCACGTCGCCTCGGAGGTCAAGGCGCGCGGGGTCGTCGTCGGCGAGGTCCGCGAGATCCGGTCCAGTGCGGGCGGAGCGGAGGTGCTGCTCGCACTGGACCCGGTCAAGTCGGAGAAGCTGCCGAAGAACGTCTCGGCGCTGCTCATCCCGAAGACGCTGTTCGGCGAGCGGTACGTGCAGCTGTCCATCCCCGAGCCGCGCGGGCCGCGCATCGGCGACGGCGACGTGATCACCCAGGACCGCTCCGCGAACGCGATCGAGCTGGAGAAGGTGTACGACGACCTGCTGCCGGTGCTCGAGGCGGTGCAGCCGCAGAAGCTGTCCACCACGCTGACCGCGGTGTCCACCGCGCTGCGCGACCGCGGGGACCAGCTCGGCGACACGCTGGTGACCGCGGCCGACTACCTGGAGCGGTTCAACCCGAGCCTGCCCGAGCTGAACGAGAACATCCGCGACCTGGCCGACGTCAGCAAGCTCTACGGCGACATCGCCCCGGACCTGCTCGACTCGCTCACCGACAGCGCGGTGACCCTGCAGACCGTGGCGGAGAAGAAGCCGGAACTGGGCTCGCTCTACCAGCAGGTCACCGCCTCCGCCCAGGACGTGACCACGTTCCTGGAGCACAACAGGGACAACATCATCCGGCTCGCCGTCGACAGCCGCGAGTCGCTCGAGCTCGCCGCCGCCTACTCCCCCAGCTTCCCCTGCACCCTGAAGGCGATGACCGACCTCAAACCGGCGATGGACAAGGTGCTCGGGGCCGGGACGGAGGAGCCGGGCATGCACGTGGTGGCGTCGATCACCGACGACCGGGGGCCGTACCTGCCGGGGGTGGACGACCCGGTCTACACCGCGGGCGGGGGCCCGAAGTGCTACCCGAGCGGGGTGGCGCCGACCACCGGGGCCACCGTGGCGCAGGCGGGCAGCCCGGCGCACCCGCTGCTGCCGGGACCCTCCGGTGAGCTGGGGCTGCCGAACTCCCCGCAGGAACGCGAGCTGATCTCCACGCTGGTGGCACCGGAGATCGGCGTGGCGCCCGGTGAGGTGGCGCCGTGGAGCAGCGTGCTGGTGGGCCCGCTGTACCGGGGCACGGAGGTGACCGTTCGATGAGGCAGTTCGGCGCACCGCTGGTCAAGGGCCTGATCTTCATCCTGGTGACCACGCTGGCCACCACCCTGCTGGCGTTGTCCATCGCCAACACCGGGGTGGGCGAGGCCGACGGCTACACCGCCCGGTTCACCGACGCGACCGCGTTGAACACCGGTGACGACATCCGGATCTCCGGGGTGCGGGTGGGCCAGGTCGAGGAACTGAAGGTGGTCGACCAGCACATCGCGCAGGTCAGGTTCTCCGTGGACCGCGGGCGGAAGCTGCCGTCGGACGTCCGCGCCACCATCAAGTACCGGAACATGGTCGGCCAGCGGTACATCGCGCTGGAACGCGGGCGGCTGGCCGGTGCCGAGCCGATGCTGCCCGGCGACGAGATCCCGCTGGAGCGCACCACGCCGGCGCTGGACCTGACCGACCTGTTCAACGGGTTCAAACCGCTGTTCCAGGCGTTGTCGCCGACCGACGTGAACCAGCTCTCCGGCGAGATCGTGCAGGTGCTGCAGGGCGAGGGCAGCACGGTGGAGAGCCTGCTCAGGCACACCGGGGCGCTGACCACCACGCTGGCGAGCCGCGACCAGGTGATCGGCGAGGTGATCACCAACCTGAACTCGGTGCTCAAGACGATCAACAGCAAGGGCGACCGGCTGTCCTCGGTGGTCTCGACCCTGCAGCAACTGGTGTCCGGGCTGGCCGAGGACCGGACCGCGATCGGCGAAGCGGTGCAGGGCGTGGCCGACCTCTCCGACGCCACCGCCGGGTTGTTCGAGGTGGCCCGGCCCCCGCTCAAGGAGACCATCGCCGAACTCGGCGAGGTCTCCGGCAACCTGGCCGCGCAGGAGGGCGAGCTGAACCAGTTCTTCGAGCTGCTGCCGAAGAAGCTGGACGCGGTCGGGCGGATCGGCAGCTACGGCTCTTGGCTGAATTTTTACCTGTGCGAGGCGAAGCTGACCACCGACCCGCCCGTCGGCGTCCGGATCCCGGAAGCGAGGTGCCGGGGATGACCTCGTTCCGCGAGCGCAACCCGTTCACCATCGGCATCGCCGGTTCGCTGGCGATCGCGGCGATCACCGCGGTCACCTTCTACTTCGAGGAGCTGCCGATCGTCGGCGGCGGCACCACCTACCAGGCCGAGTTCGGCGAGGCCGCCGGGCTGCAGCCGGACGACGAGGTGCGGGTGGCGGGCATCAAGGTCGGCGAGGTCACCGACGTGGACCTGGCCGAGGACCACGTGCTGGTCAGCTTCCGGGTGGAGGACACCTGGATCGGCAACCAGACCTCGGCCGGGATCAAGATCAAAACGCTGCTCGGCCGGAAGTTCCTCTCGCTCTACCCGATCGGCGACGGCGAGCAGGACCCGGAGACGCCGATCGGCCGCGACCGCACGATCACCCCGTACGACGTGACCGACGCGTTCAACGGGCTGGCGAACACCGTCGACGCGATCGACACCCAGCAGCTGGCGACCAGCTTCCGCACCCTGTCGGACACCTTCAAGGACTCCCCCGCCCACGTCCGGACCGCGCTCGACGGGCTCACCTCGCTGTCGAAGACGGTCTCGTCACGGGACGAGGAGCTGGCCGAACTGCTGCGGAACGCGCGTGCGGTGGCGAACTCGCTGGCCCGGTCCGGGGAGGAGTTCGAAAAGCTGATCAACGACGGCAACCTGCTGCTGGCCGAGCTGAACAACCGGCGCGAGTCGATCCACCAGCTGCTGGTGGGCGCGCAGGACCTCGGCGAGCAGTTGTCCGGGCTGGTCAGGGACAACCAGAACCAGCTGTCGGACGTGCTGGCGAAGCTGGACAAGGTGACCGCCGTGCTGCAGAAGCACACCGAGAACATCGACGCCAGCCTCGAGATCGCCGGGCCGTACTTCCGGATGGTCAACAACACCATGGGCAACGGCCGCTGGGCGGACAACTACGTCTGCGGGCTGGTGCCGGAGAACCGGTCGCCGTGCGTGCCACCGCTGCCGGAGGGGGGCGCGAAGTGATCAGCACGAGAACCGGGCTGCGGGCGGCGAGGATCGCCACGGTCGTCGTGGTGACGGCGCTGGTGGCGGCCGGCGCGCTGTGGTGGATCTTCTCCGGTGACGGCAGCAAGCGGATCACCGCGTTGTTCCCGCGGGCGGTCGGCGTCTACAGCGGGTCCGACGTGCGCCTGCTCGGCGTGCGGATCGGGCAGGTGGAGACGGTCACCCCGGTCGGCGAGCACGTCGAGGTGGCGCTGAGCGTGGACGGGCAGGCACCGGTCGCGGCGGCCACCAGGGCGCTGGTGGTGGCGCCGAGCGTGGTCTCCGACCGGTACGTGCAGTTCTCCACCGTGGCGCGCCGGGGCGACCCGCGGCTGGCCGACGGCACGGTGATCGGCGTGGAGCGCACCGGCACCCCGGTGGAGCTGGACGAGCTGTACGCCAGCCTGAACGACCTGGCCACCTCGCTCGGGCCGAAGGGCGCGAACGCCGACGGCGCGCTGTCGGAACTGCTCGAGACCGGGGCGGCGAACCTGGACGGCAACGGCAAGGCGATCAACGAGAACATCCGCAACTTCGCCGACCTGGCGCGGACGCTGTCCGATTCGAAGGACGACCTGTTCGGCACGCTGGACGAACTGGGCAAGTTCACCGACATGCTGGCCGGCAACGACAACGCGGTCGAAACGGTGAACACGCAGCTCGCGCAGGTGTGGCAGACGCTGTCGGCGGACCGGGAGGAGCTGCACGGCGCGCTGACCGCGCTGGGCACCGCGCTCGGTGAGGTGCAGGCGTTCATCCGCGACAACCGCGCCGCCATCAAGTCCAACGTGGACAAGCTGAGCCAGACCACGCAGGTGCTGGTGGACCAGCGGGCGCAGCTGGCCGAGACGCTGGACACGCTGCCGCTGGCGGCGAGCAACCTGCTCGGTGCCTTCGACGCGGAGTCGGGCACGCTGCAGGGCAAGACCTACCTGGCCGAGTACCTGAACCCGAACAAGGTGAGCGTGCCACCGGGCATGGCGGCGCTGCCCGACGGCGCGCCGATGCCCGCTTCCGCGCCGGCCCTGCCGCTACCGGCCTCCGGCCCGGTCTACGTGCCAGGAGGTGCCGGATGAGGCGAGGATGGCTGGCGGCGGGGCTGGCGAGCTGCCTGCTGCTCACCGCGTGCTCCGGGGACGGGTTCAAGGGCGTCTACGACCTGCCGCTGCCCGGTGGCGCGGACCTCGGCGACCACCCGTACCGGGTCACCGTGCAGTTCGCCGACGTGCTCGACCTGGTGCCGCAGGCCGCGGTCAAGGTCAACGACGTGCCGGTCGGCCGGGTGGAGACCATCCGGCTGGGTGCGGACGGCTGGACCGCCGAGGCGGTGGTCGCGGTGAACGGCGACGTGGTGCTGCCCGCGAACAGCCTGGCCCGGCTGCGCCAGTCGAGCCTGCTCGGCGAGAAGTTCGTCGAGCTGGCGGTGCCGGAGCAGACCGTGGGCGAGCTGGCCGACGGCGCGGTGATCGGGGTGGACCGGACCAACCGGAACCCCGAGTTCGAGGAGGTCTTCGGCGCGTTGTCGCTGCTGCTCAACGGCGGTGGCATCAGCCAGCTGCAGACGATCAACCAGGAACTGACCAAGGTGCTCGACGGCAACGAGCCGGAGATCCGCAACTTCCTGGCCACCGTGGACGAGCTGGTGCGCAACCTGGACGCGCACTCCGGTGACATCACCGCGGCGCTGGACGGGCTGAACCAGCTCTCGGCCACGCTCGCCCAGCGCGACGAGCAGATCGACGGCGCGCTGTCGAACCTGACCCCGGGCCTGGCCACGCTGACCGAGCAGCGCGAATCGCTGGTCACCATGCTGCGCTCGCTCGACGACCTGTCCACCGTCGCGATCGACACCATCAACCGCAGCAAGGACGACATGGTCGCCGACCTCCGCGCGCTCGCGCCGATCCTGGACCAGCTCGCCGACGCGGGCCAGAACCTGCCGAACTCGCTGGAGATCCTGCCGACCTTCCCGTTCACCGACCCGGTGCTCGACGCGGTGAAGGGCGACTACATGAACATCTTCATCACCATGGCCCCCACGCCCGGCACCGAGCTGCCGCCGGACGGGCCGCTGCTGCCGCTGCCGCCGAGCGGCGAGGTCCAGTCGCTGGGGGGCAGCTGATGCTGACGGCGAAGGTCCGCGTGCAGGTGCTCGCGTTCGTGGTGGTGGCGCTGTCCGCGGTGGCGTTCATCGGCGGCAAGTACGCCGGGCTGGGCCAGCTGTTCGGCGGCAGCGGGTACGTGGTGTCGCTGCGGCTGGCCGACGGCGGCGGGGTGTTCACCAACGGTGAGGTGACCTACCGCGGGGTGGCCGTCGGCCGGGTCGGCGAACTGCGGCTGACCGACGAGGGCATGGAGGTCGACCTGCTGATCGACGGTGCCGCGCCGCCGATCCCGGTGAACTCGGCGGCCGTGGTGAGCAACCGGTCGGCGGTCGGCGAGCAGTACGTCGACCTGCAGCCGCGCACCGCCGACGGGCCGTTCCTGGCCGAGGGCTCGACCATCCCGATGGAGTCGACGAAGGTGCCGCTGCCGGTGCAGGACCTGCTGGGCAACCTGAGTTCGCTGAACGCCTCGGTGCCGACGGACGCGCTGCGCACGGTGGTCGACGAGTTCTACGACGCCTTCCACGGCGCGGGACCGGACCTGCAGGTGCTGATGGATTCGTCGATGGCGTTCACCAGGACCGCCTCGGAGCACCTGCCGCAGACGCAGGCGCTGCTCACCGACGGCACCACCGTGCTGCAGACGCAGCTGGACTCGACCGACGCGTGGAAGTCGTTCGCCGGCAACGCCAAGCTGTTCGCGAACGAGCTGGCCGGCGCCGACGGTGACCTGCGGGCGCTGATCGGCACCGCGCCGCAGGCGGCCACGCAGCTCAGCGCGCTGCTGGAGGACACCGATCCGTCGCTGTCGATCCTGCTGGCCAACCTGCTCACCACCACCGACCTGTTCGCCACCAGGACCGCGGGCATGGAGGAGCTGTTCGCCACCATTCCCAAGGCGGTGGCGGCGACGTCCACCTCGATCGACCCGGTCAGCGGCGAGCTGTCGATCGTCCAGCGGTTCGTGGAGCCGGGGGTCTGCACGCAGGGTTACGAGAGCACGACGCGGCGGTCGCCGCTGGACCTCTCGCCGCTGCCGATGAACACCGAGGCCGCGTGCACGCTGCCGGGGGACTCGCCGGTTTCGGTGCGGGGCTCGCAGAACGCGCCGAAGGGCGGGGTGCCGCCGATCACCCCGCCGGGCGCGGGATCGCTGGCCGGGCCGCTGACCGCGCCGACGCTGCCGGAGGTTTCCACGGACATGGAGGATCTGCTGTGGTTGCCGGAGTGAGGCTCGCGCTCGGCGCACTGGTGGCCGCGGTGGTGTTCGCCGGGGTGTCCGGGTACTTCTGGGTGAGCGCCGAGGTGGACGACAACCTGTCCTACGCCCAGTCCCGCGACGACGCGCTCGCCGCCGGGCGGCAGCAGATCGCCGAGCTGAACAGCCTGGACCACCACCGGGTGGACGAGGGCATCGGCCGGTGGCTGGAGGTGTCCACCGGCAAGCTGCACGACGAGCTGGCGCGCACCGACGAGGCCACGAAGAAGTCGCTGCGGGAGGGCGGGACGGTGGCCAGCGGGAAGGTGCTGGACGCGGCGGTCAACTCGCTCGACGACCACACCGGCACGGCGCGGCTGCTGGCGTCGGTGGAGATCACCGTCGCGAAGGAGGGCGCGGCGACGACCACCAAGCGCAACCGGTTCGCGGCGCAGCTGACCCGGACCGAGGCGGGCTGGAAGGTCAGCGCGATGGACCAGGTGCCCATCGGTGCCGGCTGAGGAGGAACGCAGGATGACCACAACCGAAGCCGGGCTCGACGCGGGGGCTGCCGAGGGGACCGGGCGCACGGCCGGCTCGAAGACCACCGGGGGTGCCGAGGTCAGGGGCCGGGCTGTCGGGACAAAGGGCGCCGGAACCGCTGCTGTCACCGAAACCACCGAGGCCGAGGAGGCTGCCGCCACCGCGGGGGCTGCCGAGGTCGCCGAAGCCGAGGAGACTGCCGAGACCAGTGAGGGGACTGGAGCCGCCGAGAGCAGCGAAGCGGCCGAGGGCGGCACCGAAGGCACTGCAGGCACCGAGACCAGCAAGGGCACCGCGGCGAAGCGATCCCGGTTGCCGCTCTGCCTGATCGTCGCGGCCATCGGGTTGACGCTGCTCGGCGGGGTGTTCACCTGGCGGGCCGTGGCGCTGCGCACCGCCGACTCGGCGTCGAACGCGGCGCTGGTCGACACGGGGGCGACGGCCGAGGTGACCTCGGCGATCACCACCTCGCTCAACAAGATCTTCTCCTACTCCTACGACAAGACCGAGGTCACCGAGAAGGCCGCCGCCGGTGCGTTGCGCGGCGAGGCGCTGGAGACCTACAACCAGCTCTTCGGCCAGGTGCGCACGCTCGCGCCGCAGCAGAAGCTGGTGCTCACCACGCGGGTGGTCAACTCGGCGGTCGAGTCGCTGGACGGGGACCGGGCGCGGCTGCTGGTGTTCCTCGACCAGTCCGCCACCCGCGCCGACAACAGCTCCACCAGCGCCGCCGCCTCCCAGCTGTCGGTGACCGCCGAGCGGCAGGACGGCACCTGGGTGATCGTCGAACTGGAGCCACGCTGACCAGCGGGTGGTACGGTCGCGCGGGGGTGCGATGGACGGGGACGACGGCGGCGTGCGCAGCGTGCTGCGGGCGATCGACCTGCTCGGCCTGTTCACCGACCACCGCCGCCGGTGGAGCATCCGCGAGCTGACCGAGGCCAGCGGGCTGGCCAAGACCACGGTGCTCCGCCTGGTCACCACCTGCGAGCAGCGCGGCCTGCTGTGGACCCGCCAGGACGGCCAGGTCACCGTCGGCCCGGGGTTGCTGCGGTGGGCCAAGCTGGGCCAGTCCGCCTGGCAGCTGTCCGAGCCGGTCCGGCAGGTGATGCGGGAGCTGGCCACCCAGTGCGGTGAGACGGTCAACATCTACGTCCGCAGCAGCACCGCCCGCGTGTGCGTGGCGCAGCACGAAGGGCCGCAGCACATCCGGCACGTGGTCCGCGTCGGCGACGAGCTGCCGTTGTGGGCCGGGGCGGCCGGCAAGGTGCTGCTGATCGGTGCCGAGTCCACTGTGGTCGATCGGGTGGCGGCGCTCTCCCCGCACGGCAAGGAGTTCGCCGGGGAACTGCGCCGTCAGGCGGGGCTGGCGGCGGTGGAGGGGCACGCGGTGAGCCACGGGGAACGCGAGCTGGGTGCCTCCGGCATCGCCGCGCCGGTGACCGACCGGGAGGGCCGCATCATCGCCGCGCTGGCGCTCGGCGGGCCGACCACCAGGTTCACCGAGGAGCGGGTGGCCGACTTCGTCACCGCGGTGGTCACCTCGGCGCAGTGGATCTCGCGGCTGGGGCTCGACCCGGCTCCGTGACGTCCCAGCGTAGTTGCGGCGTTCGGACTACCAGGTGATACCCGGTGACGCCGGGTGAATTCGGCACTTCACCTTTGGTGTGGGCCGCCGTCGGCGGATTAGGGTCTACCGCATGACTGAGCAGGTGGTCCTCCTCGACGAGCAAGGGCACGCCATCGGCGTCGCCGACAAGGCCGGCGTGCACACCCGGGAAACCCCGCTGCACCTGGCCTTCTCCGCGTACGCGTTCAACGAGCGCGGACAGTTCCTGCTGACCAGGCGGGCGTTCGGCAAGCGCACCTGGCCGGGGGTGTGGACGAACAGCTGCTGCGGGCACCCCGCCCCCGGTGAGGACATGGCCGACGGCATCGTGCGCCGGTTGTCCCAGGAACTGGGGCTGACCAGCGTCGGCATCGATCTGGTGCTGCCGGAGTTCCGGTACCGCGCGGTGATGGACAACGGGGTGGTGGAGAACGAGAAGTGCCCGGTGTGGCGGGTCGAGGTGACCGGTGAGCCGGAGCCGGACCCGGCCGAGGTCGACGCCTACCGCTGGGTGGAGTGGCCGCAGCTGGTCCGCGAGATCGAGGACGGCAGCCAGCCGATCTCGCCGTGGTGCCGGGAGCAGCTGGCCGAGCTGAGCGAGCTGGGGCCGGATCCGCTGGCCTGGCCGTCGGCCGAGCACACGCGCCTGCCACCGGCCGCCCTCGTGGGTGGGGGGGGGGGGGGGGGGGGGGGGAGGGGGGGAGGAGGGGGGGGGGGAGGGGGGGGGGGGGAGGGGGTTTTCTTCCCTTCCCCCCGGGGGGAGGGG
>NZ_JBWKKF010000049.1:11658-12051 GCF_056431745.1 Amycolatopsis sp. NPDC045836
CAAGTGGCCCACACCAGAAACCCACCACCCACCACCCTCCCTTCGGGGGGGCACCCCCCCCCCCCCCCCCCCCCCCCCGCACCCGTGCCCCGGGCTGGGGTCAGTGGGAGACGGCTTTTTCCGCTCCCGCTCCGGTGAGGGAGCGGACTTCCATTTCGGCGTATTTGTCTTCGTTGTGTTCTTTGGACAGCACGGTGCCCAGCCAGCCGAGGAAGAACGAGAGGGGGATGGAGACCAGGCCGGGGTTCTGCAGGGGGAACCAGTGGAAGTCCACGCCCTTGATCATCGAGTTCGGCAGTCCGGACACCGCCGGGGAGAAGACGATCAGGATGACGGTGACGGCGAGGCCGCCGTAGATCGACCACAGGGCGCCGGAGGTGTTGAACCGCTTCC
>NZ_JBWKKF010000050.1:0-11888 GCF_056431745.1 Amycolatopsis sp. NPDC045836
GTGGTCATCGACTGCACGGAAATGGGGTGCTCACTGCCCACACCGACCGGACCCACCTGCAACTGACGGGTCTTGCGGCGCTCGGCGAGCACGGGAGGAGGCAGGGCGGGCATTCCAAGCGCGACTGTCATCGGGTCCTCTGCGAACTGTCAGCGGCTATGACAACCCACACGATACCGGCGCGCCCGCACCCGGTTCCGGCCGAGTGCGGGCGCGCCCGTCCGCGGTGTCACCGCGCTGAGCTGGGGTTTTCTAGTTGGACATGATCCGGATCGGGTTCACGATGTCCGCCGTCACGGTGAGCAGGACCACCGCTCCGCCGAGGAAGACCAACACCATCGTGACCGCGGACAACTTTGTGTAGTCCACCGGGCCGCCGGCGGCCTTCCCGCGCAGCTTGCGGAAGAAGTCGCGCACCCGTTCGTACCAGACGATGGCGATGTGCCCGCCGTCCATCGGCAGCAGCGGCAGCAGGTTGAACACCCCGACGAAGAAGTTCAGGCTGGCCAGCAGCAGCAGGAAGATCTCCCACAGGCCGTGCTCCACCGCCTCACCGCCGATCCGGCTGGCCCCGACCACGCTCATCGGCGTCTCCGGGTCCCGTTCGGCGCCGAAGATCGACTCGACCACCGCCGGGATGCGCTGCGGGAACTCGACGATCCGCTGCCAGGTCTGCACGAACATGTCGCCGGTGAAGCTGGCCGCCCCGCCGATCGCCGCGATCGGGCCGTAGTGCAGCACCGAGTCGTCCTGCTTGGCCGCGCCGATGGCCCCCCGCAGCTCGGTGCCCTCGGTGCCGTCCGCCTTGGGCCGCACCACCTGCGGCACGTTCACGTCCAGTACCAGGGTCTGCTCACCGCGCTTGACCTCGATCGGGGTCGGGCCCGAGGCCGTGCCGATCGCCTTGAGCATGTCCTCCCAGGTCGGCGTGGCGGTGCCGTTGATGGAGAGGATCTGGTCACCCGGGCGCATGCCCGCCTCGAGCGCGGGCGCGCGGTCACCGGGCTGGCAGACCGGGTTGTTGTTCTCCTGCAGGGTGGTGGCGTCGCGCACGCACTGCGAGACCGCGCCGATCACCGGCGCCGGGTTCCGCTCCAGGTTGGGCAGGCCCATGGTGAACGCCATCAGGTAGAGCACCACGAAGCCGAGGATGAAGTGCGTCACCGAGCCCGCGGCCATCACCACGGTGCGCTTCCAGGTCTTCTGCCGCCACATCGCGCGCGGGGCCTCGTCCGGGGTGACCTCGTCGAGCGCGGTCATGCCGGCGATGTCGCAGAACCCGCCGAGCGGGATCCACTTCAGGCCGTACTCGGTCTCCCCGCGGCGGAAGGAGAACACGGTCGGCCCGAAGCCGACGAAGTACCGCCGGACCTTCATGCCGAAGAGCTTGGCGGTGACCATGTGGCCCGCCTCGTGCAGGGCGACCGACAGGCAGATGCCCAGCGCGAACAGCGCCACTCCGAAAATGTAGGCGAGCACGCCCTACTTCCCTCCGGCCCGGTTGAGCTCCGCGGCGCGGGCCCTGGCCCACTGTTCCGCGGCTAGCACGTCCTCGACGTCGCGGGGTTCGCGCCGCCAGTCGTCGGCGGCGTCCACCACCTGGGCAACAGTGTCCACGATGGAGGTGAAGCGGGCGTTCTGCGCGCGGAAGGCGGCCACCATTTCCTCGTTCGCCGCGTTGTAGACCGCCGGGACGCAGCCGCCGGCCAGCCCCGCCCGCCTGGCCAGCTCGACCGCCGGGAACGCCTCGTCGTCCAGCGGCTCGAAGGTCCAGCTGGCGGCCTGGGAGAAGTCGCACGCCGGGACCGCGTCGGGCACCCGGTCCGGCCAGTTCAGCGCCAGCGCGATCGGCAGCCGCATGTCCGGCGGGCTGGCCTGGGCCAGCGTCGAGCCGTCGGTGAAGGTGACCATCGAGTGCACGATCGACTGCGGGTGCACCACCACGTCGATGTCCGCGTAGGGCACCCCGAACAGCAGCTGCGCCTCGATCAGCTCCAGCCCCTTGTTCACCAGGGTCGCCGAGTTGATGGTGACCACCGGGCCCATCGACCAGTTCGGGTGCGCCAGCGCCTGCTCCACGGTGACGTGCTCGAGTTCCGGCCGCGAGCGGCCGCGGAACGGGCCACCGGAGGCGGTCAGCACCAGCTTCGAGACCTCCTCGAAGCGGCCGCCGCGCAGGGCCTGGGCCAGTGCCGAGTGCTCGGAGTCGACCGGCACCAGCTGACCGGGCTTCGCCGCGGCGAGCACCAGCGGCCCGCCCGCGATCAGCGACTCCTTGTTGGCCAGCGCGAGCGTGGCACCGGTCTCCAGCGCGCGCAGCGTGGGGGCCAGGCCCTGTGACCCGGGCATGCCGTTGAGCACCACGTCGACCGGGACGCTGCCGATGAGTTCGGTCACGGATTCGGCGCCCGCGAAGATGCGCGGCAGCCGGTAGTCACCGCGCGAGTACCCGCGACGCTGGGCCTCGGCGTACAGCGCGAGCTGGAGGTCCTCCACCGCGGTGGGCTTGATCACCGCGATGGCCTCGACCCCGTGCGCGATCGCCTGCGCGGCGAGCAGGGCCGGGTCGGAACCGCCTGCGGCCAGTCCGGCCACCCGGAACAGGCCGGGGTTGCGCTCGGCGACGTCGAGGGCCTGGGTGCCGATCGAGCCGGTGGAGCCGAGCACGAGGAGGCTGCGCGAAGTAGTCATCGCCGACGATTATCGCGGACTCCGGGCGCGGGGCACCCGGCGCGGTGTGGGATCATCGCGGTTGCCGGAGTAAGCGTGGTGGAGGAGTGAACGTGGCGAGCAAGGCGGTCGAGAAGCGCAACCAGGTCGACCCCCGCGACGAGCCGTCGGCCGAGTGGGGCTGGCACGGCACGTTCCCGAAGGCCACCCGGGCCGCCGGCTGGCTCAGCGCGGCCGCGCTGCTGGTGATGCTGGTCGGCAACCACCGCAACGCGATGGAGGACATCTGGCTGGTCGGCCTGGCCGCCGGGCTGGTCTTCGCGCTGCTGCTCGACCTGCGCAAGCGCCGCACCGCCTGGCGCCGCTAGCCGACCGGCAGGTCGAACCGGCCGAACACCCAGGTGCCGGGGGCCGCCGGGTCGTTGCCCGCCCAGAACTCGGTCCACAGCTCGGCGAACTCCTCCTTGGAGAGGCGCCCGTCACCGTCGGTGTCGAGCAGCGGGAACACGTCGTCGGTGTTGACCCGCTTCCCGCTCCACGCCTCGATCAGGCGGCGGTACTCGTCGGCGGAGATCTCCCCGTCACCGTTCTCGTCGATGGCCTCGAACATCGCCCGCGCGGTGCCCGCCACGACGTCGGTCATCGCGTAGAGCCGGTCCACCACGAGCAGCACCTCGTCCAGGGTGACCTTGTTGTCGCGGTTGAGGTCCGAGGTGTTCAGCAGGGTCGACCACCAGCCCATCATGATCGCCCGCAGCCGCGCGTCCCGTTCGGGATCGCCTTCGCGGACGGCCAGCCAGCGCGCCGTGAGCGCCTCGAAGTCGGCCTGCTCGAGCAGCCCGTCGGAGTTGGCGTCCATCGCGTTGAACACCCCGGCGATCTTGCGTCTCTGGAACTCGGTCGACACAGCCCGTTTCCTCTCACCCGGCAGCGAAGGCCCCAGGGTGACGAACAGCGGGCCGCACAACAACGCGCCACCCGGGTCAACCATTTTCCCGACCCGGTGAACCAGGCCATCACGCAGTGCGACGGCGGGTGCTCGCCGGTGGCCGACCACCCGTCCGCCCGGTGTTCAGCCCACGAAGTCGTCGACCACCTTCGGGGGCCAGATCCCCACGTTGAGCACCCCCATCGAGTAGGCCCGCGAGACCAGTGCGGCGCGGTTGGGCACCTTCAGCCTCCGCAGCAGTCCGCTGACGCGGTATTCCACCCCCTGGCGGCTCAGGTACAGCCGCGAAGCCAGCGGAATGGTGGCGCAGCCCGCCGCGATGCCCTCCAGGATCCGGGCGTCCAGTTCGGACAGCAGCTTCCGGCCACCGGTCACCGGTGCCACCTCGGGGCCGCCGCCGGCCGGGCGCATCAGCACCAGGATCGCGGTGGCACCCGGGCCGCCGAGCACGGTCACCCCGGTCAGCTCCACCGGCACGGCCTCCCCCGCGCGCACCAGCACCACGTGCGTGGTGAAGCGGTGCCGCTTGCCTTCGAGCAGCCCGGTGAGCCGGGAGACCACGGACTGCCGCAGGCTCGGGTGCACCAGTTCCCCGAGTCCGAGGCCGCACACGTCCGCCGGGGCCAGCCCGGACCAGCGGAAGAACTCCCGGTTGGCCTGCTGGATCCGCAACGCCCGGTCCAGGCAAACCAGCAGCCCGGACTTCTCGGCGTCCACGGTCAGCGCACTCGAGTGGCCGGGGAACGGCGGCCCACCGGTTTGCGCCTGCCCGCGGGGAGAGCCGCAGGCCGTCTGCCGTAGCCGGTGACGATTCGAATGGTCATTCTTCTTCTGCCCCTTCTGCTCCATTTTCCGCGTGCCGGGTCGCGGCACGATGGAACAGGAGCGGATCGGGGTGCCGCAGATACCGGCGCGGGTGCTCAGGCGGGAAACCCCGCGAACCGGCGCCGCCGAACGGCCGTACCGGGTTTCTACTGGGCGGGGACTTCGCTCAGTTCGCGGTGATCCAGGGGCGGAGCAGCACTTCGAGGTCGTCGTCCGAAAGCCGGCGGGGGCCGCCGCCGAACCCGTGCCACCGCGAAGCCGCCGAGGCCGCGTGGTACTCGACTTCGAACGCGCGCATCAGCACGTAGGTGAAGGTGCACGAATCGAACCGCTCGCCGAGCAGCTCACGAGCCGTGCGCGCGACCTCGGTGGCACCGCGGCCACCCACGTCGGCCTGCCGCAGTTTTTCCGCCGCCGGGTCGAGCAGGCTGGGCGCGAACATCAAAACGACTTCTCCATCATCAACGAACTTCAGCCTTCGGCGGCCAGCTGACCGCAGGCCGCCGCGATTTCCTGTCCTCGGGTGTCCCGGACCGTGCAGGGGACACCGCCCTCGTTCACCCGCCGCACGAACTCCCGCTCCACCGGCTTCGGCGACGCATCCCACTTCGAACCCGGCGTCGGGTTCAACGGGATCACGTTCACGTGCACCAACTGCTTCAAGTGCTGCCGCAACCGCTTCGCCAGCAGATCCGCCCGCCACGGCTGGTCGTTCACGTCCCGGATCAACGCGTATTCGATCGACACCCGCCGCCCCGAGGTGTCCGCGTAGTACCGCGCCGCCTCCAGCACCTCGTCCACCGACCACCGGTTGTTCACCGGCACCAGGGTGTCCCGCAACTCGTCGTCCGGCGTGTGCAACGACACCGCCAGACGCACCTGCATCCTCTCATCAGCCAGCTTCCGGATCGCCGGCGCCAACCCCACCGTCGACACCGTCACCGAACGCTGGGAAATCCCCAACCCCGCCGGCGACGGATCCGTGATCCGCCGAACCGCCGCCACCACCCGCTTGTAGTTCGCCAGCGGCTCACCCATGCCCATGAAGACGATGTTCGACAGGCGCCCGGGCCCGCCGGCCATCTCGCCGTCGCGCATGACGGCGGCGGCCGAGCGCACCTGGTCCACGATCTCCGCGGTCGACAGGTTCCGGTCGAGCCCGCCCTGCCCGGTCGCGCAGAACGGGCACGCCATACCGCAACCGGCCTGGCTCGAGATGCACAGCGTCGCCCGGTCCGGGTAGCGCATCAGCACGCTCTCCACCAGCGTGCCGTCGTGCGCCCGCCACAGCGTCTTGCGCGTGCCGCCGTCATCACAGGCCAGCGCCCGGACCTCGGTCAGCAGCGGCGGCATCAGCTCGTCGACCAGCCGCTGCCGCGACGCCGCCGGGATGTCGGTCATCTGCTCGGGGTCGACGGTCAGCCGCGAGAAGTAGTGGTTCGACAGCTGCTTCGCGCGGAAGGGCTTCTCACCCAGCTCGGCGACGGCAGCCGCGCGCTCCTCGGCGGAGAGGTCCGCGAGGTGCCGCGGCGGCAGGCCGCGCTTGGGCGCGTCGAAAACAAGGGGGAGGGCAGTCATAACCGGTCCATTCTCCCACGTCCCCCCACTGTGACCGGGCCCACGGGCACCTTCTTGTCAAACGAGCGCTTCCGATATATCGTGAGTACATCGCAAGCTAACGGAAAGGATCAAGCTCATGCGACCACCCTTCGCTCACGACCACGAACACGGCAGGCGCGCCTTCGGCCCGCGCGGCCCCTTCGAGGACTTCGCCGGCGGCTGGGGCTTCGGCTTCGGACCGCGGGGACGCGGCCGGGGACCGGGCGGCCACCCGCGGCACGGCGGCGGACGACGGGGGCGCCGCGGTGACATCCGCGCGGCCATCCTGTTGCTGCTGGCCGAGCAGCCGCGGCACGGCTACGAGATCATCACCGAGATCAGCGAGCGCAGCGACGGGCTGTGGAAGCCGAGCCCCGGCTCCATCTACCCGACCCTGCAACTGCTCGCCGACGAGGGCCTGGTGTCGGCCAGCGAGGAGAGCGGCAAGCGCCTCTTCCGGCTCACCGACGAGGGCCGCGCCGCCGCCGAGCGGCTGGACACCCCGCCGTGGGAGACCATCGCCCGCGACGTCGACCCGAACCAGGCCAGCCTCCGCTCGGCGAGCATGACCCTGATGGCCGCGGTGTTCCAGGTCGGCCAGGCGGGCACCGCCGACCAGCAGGCCAGGGCCGTGCAGGCGCTCAACGAAGCCCGGCGGACGATCTACGGCGTGCTGGGCGAGGTCGACTCCGAAACCGACATCGACGAAGAGACCGAATGACCGGGAACGACCAGCCCGGTGGGTTTGCGGCGCACGTGCACCCGATAACCCACCGGGAAGGTCACCGCACCGCCGGAAGCGTTGCGGCGTAACACCTCTGCCGTCGCCTTGGCGGCCACCGCGGGGCTGAACTCGATCTTCAGCACCTGCTCGGCGCTCGCCGCGTCGTCGAACGCCCAGCGCGTTTCGACCCGGCGGCAGCCGAATCCCTCCTTGGCGAAGAAGCGTTCCACGCCGGGCGGGTCGTAGTCGGGCAGATCGGCCCGCATCCAGCGCCCGTAGGGTTCGTGCGTGACGTCGAGATCGACGACCACCAGCGCACCACCCGGCCGCAGCACCCGCTCCGCCTCGCGCAACCCCGGCTCACAACCGGGTCCGAAGAAGTAGGCGGTCCGCGCGTGCACCAGGTCCACACTCGCGTCCGCGAGCGGGAGTCGTTGTGCCGCACCGTGGAGCACCCGGACACCGGCCAGCTCGGTGACCCGCTCGCGGGCGCGGCGGACCAGCGGCGGATGCGGTTCCACGCCGACCACCGAACGCGCCGACGCGGCGAACCGCGGCAGGTGGAACCCGGCCCCGCAGCCGACGTCGAGCACGTCCCGCCCGGCCCACGCGCACTCCTCGCCGAGGACCCGCCAGATCTCCCCGCCGACGTCCTGCGCCGAGTTCTCCAGTTCGTAGGCGCCCGGGTGGTACCAGATGTTGGGGCTGGGCAGGATGTCCGCCGCGGTTCGACGGGGGAAGGGGGAACGCCGCACGGCTACAGCCTAGGCGGCACAGGCAAATCGTGTCCGGTTTAGCCGAAAGGTCCCGACTGGACGGTATTCGCTTGCCGCTCCATGACTTTGAGTGAAGCGGAACACCCGATCGGGTCGTAAGATCGGGTCACCGAAGCCGAGGGAGATCACTCATGTCGGTAAGTTCGGCCGCTGCGCAACCCATCCTGTCCCCCGGACTCCCCTGTTGGGTGGAGTTGGCGAGCCCGGACATCGCCGTCGCGGAAGCCTTCTACCACGGGCTCTTCGACTGGAGCTTCGAGCTCAAACGGGATCCCGCGACCTCGGACGGCCGCTATTCGCTGGCTTCGCTCGGCGGATTCGCCGTCGGCGGGCTGTACCGCGCCGCCGCGTCGCAACCGCCCGGCTGGACCGTGCACCTCTCCGTGCACAACACCGCCGGTGCCGCGGAATGGGTCGAGCACCTCGGCGGAGCGGTGACCCTCGGCCCGGTGGAAATCCCCGACCGCGGCATCATCCTGCACGCGCTCGACCCGACCGGCACCCCGATCGTCTTCTGGCAGCCGACCGAAACCTGGGAATTCGCCACCGGTGCGCCCAACACCTTCTCCGGCGCCGACCTCAACACCACCGACGGCGCGGTGGCCGACCAGTTCTACTCGCGGCTGTTCAACTACAACGTGCACCACATCGGCAGCGAGACCATCGACTACGCGGAATGGCGGCTGGACCACCAGCCCGTGCTCTACCGCTACGTGATGGGCCCGGAGTACCGCCCCGGCACCCCGCCGCACTGGATGGTCTACTTCGCCGTCGACCCCGCGCGCGGCACCGACGCCGCCGCCGGGCAGGCGCTGATGCTCGGCGGCACCGTGGTGGTCCAGCCGTACGACACCCCGTTCGGCCGGGTGGCGGTGCTCGCCGATCCGCACGGCTCGGTGTTCTCGGTGATCGACCACTCGCGGGTGATCGACGCCCAGTACGGCGGCGCCGAGGTCGACGACCCCTACGACGACTGAGCCGACTGAGCCGGCTGAGCCGTCAGGCGGGCAGGAAAGCCGAAAGCAGCAGCCAGGAGACCACGGCGGACGGCAGGAGCGAGTCCAGCCGGTCCATCAGGCCGCCGTGCCCCGGCAGCAGGTTGCCCATGTCCTTGATGCCGAGGTCGCGTTTGATCAGCGACTCCATCAGGTCGCCGAGGGTGGCCACGCAGACGATGGCGGCACCGAAGAGCACCCCCTGCCAGATCTGCCCGTCCAGCAACAGGGTCAGCGTCAGCGCCCCGGCGACGATGCCCGCGAGCATCGAGCCGCCGAACCCCTCCCAGGTCTTCTTGGGACTGATCGTCGGTGCCATCGGGTGCTTGCCCTTCAGCACGCCGGCGATGTACCCCCCGGTGTCCGAGGCGACCACGCCGATCATGAAGGCCAGCACCCGGCCGACACCGTCCTCCGGCGGCACCAGCATCGCCGCGAAGGCACCGAACAACGGCAGGTACGCGGCGGCGAACACCGACGCGCCGACGTCGCGCAGGTAACCGTCCGCACCGCCGGGCAGCCGCCACAGCAGGCACGCCAGCACGGTCAGCACGAACGCGGTGAGCGCCCCTTCACGGCCGAACGGCCAGGCCAGCCAGATCATCGCCTGCCCGCCGACGAGCACCGGGACCAGTGCGATCCGGATGTTCGCCGCGCGCCGCAGCGCCCCGGCCAGTTCGTAGGTGCCCACCGCGATCGCCGCCGCGATCACCCCGATGAACAGGAAACGCACGGTGAACAGCGAAACCAGGATCACGGCACCGAGCGCCACCCCGACCCCGATCGCGGCAGGCAGGTTCCGGCCCGCCCGCGAGGGCTTCGCCGCCTTTTCGGCGGGCTCCGCCGAACCGGCCGCGCCCTCGCGCTCCTCGCTCACACTCGTCTCCCCCACCGGATCACACCTCGAGCAGCTCTGCTTCTTTGTGCTTGACGAGTTCCTCGACCTGGCCGACGTAGTTGTCGGTCAGGTTCTGCAACTCCTTCTCCGCACGGGTGACGTCGTCCTCGCCCGCTTCGCCGTCCTTCTGGATGCGGTCGAGCTCTTCCTTGGCCTTGCGGCGCACGCTGCGGATGGACACCTTGGCGTCCTCGCCCTTGCCCTTGGCCACCTTCACCATCTCCTTGCGCCGCTCCTCGGTGAGCTGCGGGATGACGATGCGGATGATCTGGCCGTCGTTGCTCGGGTTCACGCCGAGGTCGGACTCGCGGATCGCCTTTTCGATGGCGCCCAGCTGGGTCTGGTCGTACGGCTTGATGATCGCCATCCTGGCCTCGGGGATGTTCACGCTGGCCAGCTGGTTCAACGGGGTGGGCGCACCGTAGTACTCGACGACGATCCGGGAGAACATCGCCGGTGTGGCGCGGCCGGTGCGTACCGAGGACAGGTCCTCCTTGGCGACGGAAACGGCCTTTTCCATCTTCTCCTCGGCGTCGAGGAGGGTCTCGTCGATCACGGCTACTCCTTGCTCGTCCAGCGCCGCTGGTTGTGTTCCCCGCCGGGTGATCCCAGCAGGTCTAGGCAGGTACCCCAACGGCGGGGGTACTGACCAGGGTGCCGATCCGCTCACCGCCGACCGCACGGGCGATGTTCCCCTCGGTGAGCAGGTTGAACACGATGATCGGCATGTTGTTGTCCATGCACAGGCTGAACGCGGTCGCGTCGGCCACCTTCAAACCCTGCTCCAGCACCTCCCGGTGGGTGATCTCCTGGAACATCCGGGCGCTGGGGTCGGTCTTGGGGTCGGCGGTGTAGACGCCGTCGACGGCCTTGGCCATCAGCACCACGTCGCAGGCGATCTCCAGCGCGCGCTGGGCGGCCGCGGTGTCGGTGGAGAAGTACGGCATGCCGACGCCGGCGGCGAAGATGACCACGCGGCCCTTCTCCAGGTGCCGCTCGGCGCGGCGCGGGATGTACGCCTCGGCCACCTGCCCCATGGTGATCGCGCTCTGCACGCGGGTCGGCACGCCTTCCTTCTCCAGGAAGTCCTGCAGTGCCAAGCAGTTCATCACGGTGCCGAGCATGGCCATGTAGTCGGCGCGGTCGCGGTCCATGCCGCGCTGCGACAGTTCGGCGCCGCGGAAGTAGTTGCCGCCGCCGATGACGATCGCCATCTGCACGCCGGTCCGGACGACCTCGGCGATCTGCACGGCCACCGAGTGCACCACGTCGGGGTCGACGCCGACGGCACCGCCGCCGAACATCTCGCCACCGAGCTTCAGCAGCACCCGCCGATAGGCACCGTCGGACCGCTCCGCTGTCATGTCGTCCTCCGCGTGTTCAGGTGTACTCACGTGCCTCGTCGCAACCGTGCCCCGTCCCCGATGCGGCGGAGACGGGGCACGTTGCCGGTACTCAGCTCAGGCCTGGCCGACCTCGAAGCGGGCGAACCGCGTGACGGTCACGCCCGCCTCGTCCAGCAGGGCCTTCACGGTCTTCTTGTTGTCGGTCACCGACGGCTGGTCGAGCAGCACGGTGTCCTTGTAGTACGCGTTGACCTTGCCCTCGATGATCTTCGGCAGGGCCTGCTCGGGCTTGCCCTCTTCGCGGGCGGTCTGCTCGGCGATGCGGCGCTCGGCCTCCACCTTGTCGGCCGGGACCTCGTCGCGGGTCAGGTACTGGGCCTTGAGCGCGGCGATCTGCAGCGCGGCGCCGCGGGCGGCGTCGGCGGCGGCCTGGCCCTCACCGGTGTACTCGACCAGCACGCCGACGGCGGGCGGCAGGTCGGCACCGCGGCGGTGCAGGTAGGTGGCGACGGTGCCGTCGAACGAGGCGACCCGGCGCAGCTCCAGCTTCTCGCCGATGCGGGCGGACAGCTCGTTGACCGCGTCGGCGACGGTCTTGCCGTCCAGGTCGGCGGAGCGCAGCTTCTCCACGTCGTCGGTGCGCACGGTCTTCGCGACCTCGACGATCTTCGCCGCGAGGGCCTGGAAGTCGGCGTTCTTGGCGACGAAGTCGGTCTCGGAGTTCAGCTCGACGAGCACGCCGCCGTCCCCGGCGATCAGACCCTCGGCGGTGGCGCGCTCGGCGCGCTTGCCCACGTCCTTGGCGCCCTTGACGCGCAGGAACTCGACGGCCTTGTCGAAGTCGCCGTCGTTCTCCTCCAGCGCCTTCTTGCAGTTCATCATGCCAGCGCCGGTCAGCTCGCGCAGGCGCTTCACATCTGCGGCGGTGTAGTTCGCCATCGTGCGTTTTCCGTCCTTCTTCGGTACGCGCAGGGATTCGAGTCAATGGCCCGGGGGGGGGGGGGGGGGGGGGGAGGACGAGGGGGGGGGGGGGGGGGGGGGGGGGTTTGTTTTCTGTGGTTCCCCTGTTTTTTTTTGCATTGGGGAAACACCTTCCCCCCCCCCCC
>NZ_JBWKKF010000051.1:0-11335 GCF_056431745.1 Amycolatopsis sp. NPDC045836
GCTGCCGAGGCGATGGGTTTTGCCGGGGTGATGGCGGGTCCGCTGGTGCGTTCGTCGTATCGGGCGGGCCGGTTGTACGCGCAGACCAAGGCCCACCGCGGTGAGGAGCTGCCGGAGAACCTGGCGCACCTGGCTGCGCAGGGCCCCGCCGCCCAGGAGGCCACCAGCCTCCTGAGCCGGTAGTCGTACGTCCCCTAGCACCAAAGTGGGTGAAATCCCCTGACCAAAGGTTGACGCCCGATGGCTAGGGTCAGCACTAGCCTGATGGGGCTGATCCGAAACCACCGAACGAACCGAGGGGACTTTCACGTGGCACTGGTGACCGACATTCTCGACTGGCTGCGAGCGCTGCCGCCCGCCGGTGTCACCGCCGGGGCCGGGCTGCTGGTCTTCGGCGAGTGCACGCTGGGCCTCGGCTTCATCGCCCCCGGTGAGTCCGGCCTGTTCATCCTCGGCACCACCGTGGACAGCACGCCGAAGTTCCTGCTGATGTGGCTGGTCACCACCATCTGCGCGATCGGCGGCGATTCGGTCGGTTACCTGCTCGGCAAGAAGTTCGGGCCCCGGCTGCGGCAGACCAAGCTGGTCCAGAAGCACGGCGCCGACGGCTGGGACAAGGCGTGCGACTTCCTGCGGCGCAAGGGTTCCTGGGCGGTGCTGATCGCCATCTTCCTGCCGGTCATGCGCACCCTGGTGCCCGCCGCCGCCGGGGCTTCCGGCCTGCCGTTCCGGAAGTTCCTGCCGCCGGTGGCCGTGGGGGCCACCGCCTGGTGCGCCCTGCACATCGGCATCGGCGCCGCGGCCGGCGAGGCCGCCGAACAACTCGAAGCCGCCGTCGGCAAGGGCAGCTGGATCATCCTGGCCCTGATCGCCGCCGCCTTCGTCGCCTTCGTCCTGATCAAGCGCAAGCGCGCCGCCGCCAACGCCGATGCGGCGGCCGACCGCGGCACCGCGACCGGCACGCCCGCCACCGCCGACAGCGGCTCGGGGCCCACCGCCCCTTCGGCCACGGCCGCCTCCGCGACCTCCGGTAGCCCCGGGGACACCGACCCCACCCGGCCGTAAACCGGATCACCCGGATTGCCCGTTCGAGGCAGCTGATCGCAGCCGTGAAATCGAATCCGGCCACTCGAATGCGAATTCGGCTACCCGAACGGGCAATTCCGCCGCACGGACGCGGAACCGGCACCCACTACTCGAACGGGTGCAGCGCGGCGTGCGGAGATGCGCGCGTCCCGTGCTGGTAGTTGGCTGTTCCCAACGAAAAAATGTTGGGAGGCAGCATGCGCAGAAAACGGACCGGGCTGGCACTCACCGCGATCCTCGTGCTCGCCGCGACGGGGGTGCCGGTGGCTCAGGCGGAGTCGGTGCAATGGGCGCCCTGCCAGCACCGCCGCCAGCTGGAATGCACCCAGATCAGCGTGCCCCGCGATTACCGCCAGCCAGACGGCCCGCAGATCAAGATCGCGGTGTCCCGGTACAAGGCGACCGGGCCGAACCGCCGCGGGGTGCTGCTGCTCAACCCCGGCGGGCCCGGGTCCGGCGGGCTGGACATGCCGTGGCCGGTCGGGCAGCTGGCCCCGCGCGGGGTCACCGACCAGTACGACCTGATCGGCTTCGACCCCCGCGGCACCGGCGCCAGCACCCCGGTCTCCTGCGAGCTGACGCCCGAGCAGCAGGACGCCACGAAGCTCATCCCCTACCCGGCGCCGGACGGCTCGATCACCGGCAACCTGGCCTTCGCCGAGCAGGTGGCCAAGCAGTGCGCGGCCAGCCCCGACATCCCGCACGTCACCACCGCCAACACCGCGCGCGACATGGACCGCATCCGCGCCGCCCTCGGCGAGGAGAAGATCTCCTACTTCGGCGGCAGCTACGGTTCCTACCTCGGTGCCGTGTTCACCACGCTCTTCCCGGAGCGCAGCGACCGCGTCGTGCTCGACGCCGTGGTCGACCCCACCAACGTCTGGCGCACCGTCTGGCAGCACTGGGGTCCGGCCAACGAGCAGCGCTTCGAGGACTTCGCCGGCTGGGCCGCCGCCCGGCACGCCACCTACGGCCTCGGCGACACCGCGCAGGCGGTCCGCGACACCTACTTCGCCCTGGTCGCCAAGCTCGACGCCACTCCGTTGCAGACCCGCGGCGGTCCGCTGACCGGCAACGACTTCCGCGGGGAGGTGCGCAACGGCCTCTACTCCGACGACAGCTTCCCGAACCTGGCGAAGCTCTGGCAGGCCGCCCAGCTCAGCGACGCCGTGAAGGCCGCCGACGCCCGCGAGCTCCAGCTGGCCGAGGAGTCCCAGTCCGTGCCCGCCACGCTCTGGGCGATCACCTGCAACGAAGCCAGCTGGCCGCGGGACCCGGCGCAGTACCAGCGCGACGTGGAACGCGACCGCAAGCGCTACCCGATCACCGGCGGCATGCCGTCCAACGTCTGGCCGTGTGCCTACTGGCCGGGCCGCCCGGCGGAACCGGTGGTGGTCGCCGACCGCGGGCAGCCGACGGTGCTGCTGCTGCAGAACCAGCGCGACCCGGCGACCCCGCTGCCCGGGGCGCTGGCCATGCGCAAGGCGCTCGGCGACCGCGCCCGCCTGGTGCTGGCCGAGCAGGGCGGGCACGGCACCTATCTGACCACGCAGAACGCCTGCGGCTCCAACGCCGCCACCGCCTTCCTCGCCGCTGGCACGCTGCCCGAGAAGGACGTCGAGTGCACCGGCGACAAAGCGGCCCTGGACGCCAGGGTGGCGTCCGGACCCGAACGCGACCGGCTGGTCAAGGAACTGCGGGCGCGTCAGTTCCCGTTCTGAGGCGGCAGGTACCGGCGCGCCACGTTCTGGTGCTGTGACGCGCCGGCCTGCCAGTCGGTGATCCACGGACCGGTGCCCTCGCTCACGTCGAGCACGCCCTCTTCGAGCCAGGTGTACCGGCCCTTCAACGTGCGCGTGGCGATCCGGTGGTCGACGTCGTCGGTGTTGTCCCACAACGCGTCGAACAGCGCCTCGACCCGCAGCCGCGCCTGGCGGCAGAAGGCGTCGGCGAGTTCGAAGGCCGCCTCGCCCTCTTCGCGGTTGATCCCGCGCTGCATCTCCGCCCGCACGCAGGCGGCCGACATCGCGAAGAGTTCGGCGCCGATGTCGACGATCCGCCCGAGGAAGCCCTGGCGCTTCTCCAGCCCGGCCTGCCAGCGCGCCATGCCGTAGAAGGTCGACCGCGCCAGCTTGCGGGCGGTCCGCTCGACGTACCGCAGGTGCCCGGCCAGCGCACCGAACTCGGCGTAGGAGGTCGGCACCTGGCCCTTGCCCGCGACCAGTTTCGGCAGCCACTTCGCGTAGAACCCGCTCGCCTTCGCCGCCGCCTTCGCCTTGGCCTTGACGTCGGCCTCCGGATCGGCCAGGTCACCCGCCGCGGTGAGGTGCGAGTCGACCGCCTCCCGCGCGATCAGCAGCCGCATTATCTCCGAGGAGCCCTCGAAGATCCGGTTGATCCGCAGGTCGCGGACCAGCTGCTCGACCGGCACCGCCCGTTCCCCGCGCGCGGCCAGCGACTCGGCCGTCTCGTACCCGCGGCCACCGCGGATCTGCATCAGCTCGTCGCCGATCAGGCAGGACACCTCGCTCGCCCACAGCTTCGCCAGCGCGGCCTCGATCCGGATGTCGTTGCGGCCCTCGTCGCTCATGTGCCCGGACAGGTCCAGCACCGCTTCCAGCGCGTACGAGGTGGCCGCGATGTAGGAGATCTTGTTCGCCACCGCCGCGTGCTCGCCGACCGGCCTGCCCCACTGGACCCGCTCGGCCGACCACTCCCGCGCGATCTTCAGGCACCACTTGGCCGCACCGGCGCACATCGCCGGAATGGACAGCCGCCCGGTGTTCAGCGTGGTGAGCGCGATCTTCAGCCCGTCGCCCTCGCGGCCGACCACGTTCTCCTTCGGCACCCGCACCTTGTGGAACCGGGTCACCCCGTTCTCGATGCCGCGCAGGCCCATGAACGCGTTGCGGTGCTCGACGGTGATGCCCGGCGAATCCGCTTCGACGATGAACGCGGTGACCCCGCCGCGGTGCCCCTCGCTCTTGGGCACGCGGGCCATCACCACGACGAGTTCGGCGACCACCCCGTTGGTGGTCCACAGCTTCACGCCGTCGAGTTCGTACGCCTCACCGCCGTCGACCGGGACCGCCGAGGTGGCCAGCCGCGCCGGGTCGGAGCCGACGTCGGGTTCGGTGAGCAGGAACGCGGTCACCGCGCCCTTCGCGCACCGCGGCAGGAAGCGCTTCTTCTGCTCCTCGGTACCGGCCAGCTTCAGCGGTTCCGGCACGCCGATGGACTGGTGCGCGGACAACAGCGCGCCGATCGTCGGGTGCACCGAGGCGGCCAGCATCAGCGCGCGGTTGTAGGCGAACTGCGTCAGCCCGAGGCCGCCGTAGCTTTCGGGGATCTTGATGCCGAAGCAACCCAGTTCGGCGAAGCCCTTGACGAACTCGTCCGGGATGCGCGACTCGCGTTCGATCACCGTGCCGTCGAGGGTTTCGCAGTAGGCGCGGAGCTGGCTGAGGAACCGCTCCGCCTTCGTCTCGTCCGCCGCGGACGGCAGCGGGTGGGGGTGCACCAGGTCGAGGCGGAAGCGCCCGAGGAACAGCTCCTTGGCGAAGGACGGTTTCTGCCAGCCGCTCTCCCTCGCCTCCTCGGCCACCGCGCGGGCTTCCTTCTCCGTCACCTTGGGCTGGTCGGTCACGGCAGCCTCCCCTTCCTCGAATCGACGAGTCCCGTCAAGTCCGTTCCGGAAACTGTGACCAGTGTTACCCATGGGTAGCGGAAGGGAAACCGGCAGGCGGGCTACGTTGCTGAACAGTTCGATCGATCAGGAGGACAGCGCATGACCACGGCGGACCTGCCCCGCCCGCTCGCCTTCGTGCTCGGGGGCGGCGGCAGCCTCGGCGCGATGCAGGTCGGCATGCTGCGGGCGGTGACCGAGGCGGGACACCACCCCGACCTGGTGGTGGGCACCTCGGTCGGCTCGCTCAACGGGGCCGTGCTGGCGCTCGGGGGCGACGACCGGGCCGAGCGCCTGACCCGCGTCTGGACCCGGATGACCCGGCACGAAGCGTTCCCCGGCGGGGTGTTCAGCCAGGCGCGCACCCTGCGGCACAGCCGGACCAACCTGTTCCCCAACACCGGGCTGGCCGCCATCGTCGACGAGTACCTCGGCGAGGGCACCACCTTCGACGACCTCGCGCTACCGCTGGGGGTGGTGACCACCGACGTGGAGACCGCCGAGCCGCGGCTGATCCGCTCCGGCGAACTCCGGCCCGCGCTGCTGGCCAGTTGCGCGATCCCGGGCATCTACCCGCCGGTCGAGCACCAGGGCAGGCTGCTCTACGACGGCGGGCTGGTGGCCAACGTGCCGATGCGCCAGGCGATCGCGATGGGCGCGAAGTCGCTGATCGTGCTCGACTGCGCGTTCCCCGGCCAGCTGCCCGCCCGGCCGCAGACCATGGCCGAGGTGGTGATGTTCACCGCGATGATCAGCATGCGGAACCAGGCCGTGCTGGAGGCGCCGCTGGCCGCGGCCGAGGTGCCGGTGGTCTACCTGCCCGGCCCGCCACCCGTGCGGGTGAGCCCGCTGGACTTCCGGCGCACCGGTGAATTCACCGCACTCGCGTACGAATCGGCCAAAAAGCACCTCGCCGGCCTTTCCGTGCACGGTCCCGGGCTTTACGGGGTACCCGGCCTCGCCACCCCCTGACCGTGGTCTCCGGTAGTTTTGGGGCAACGGGAAATCCACTGCTCCAATTCTTAAAAAAGAGATCAAATGCCACCCAAGAAGCCTTTACTGTTGCTCCAGGCGGTTGCGCTGCTGCTGCTTTCCGCGTGTTCCGCGGGTGATTCCGGCGGTGCCGCACCGGGCACCGCCGAACCGGCGCCGGGGCAGCCCGTGGTGCGCATCGAACCGGCGGGCGGGCAGGACCTCAGCCCGAGCACGCCGATCACCGTGCACACCGAGAACGCCGGGCTGACCGAGGTGACCGTCGCCAACACCGCCCGCGGCACGCAGGTGAAGGGCACGCTCGCCCCCGACCGCACCAGCTGGACCTCGGCCGAGCCGCTCGGCTACGGCGCCGGCTACACGATCACCGCGAAAGCCGTTGACGCCCAGGGGAAACCGATCGAGCAGCACGCGGAGATCAGCACGCTGACGCCGAAGCAGCAGGCGGAGCCGAACCTCATCCCGGCGCCGGGCGCGGTGGCGCGGAGCGGGATCGGCGTCGGGCAGCCGATCGTGTTCCAGTTCAGCCGGCCGGTGAAGGGCGACGCGGCGAAAGCGGCGGTGGAGAAGTCGCTGTCGGTGGTCTCCGAACCGGCGCAGGAGGGTGGCTGGTACTGGATCGACGACCAGAACGTGCACTACCGCCCCAAGGCGTACTGGCAGCCGGGCACCACGCTGAAGGTGGCGGCCAAGGTCTACGGCGTCGATTTCGGCGGCGGGGTCTACGGCGCGCAGGACCGGGAAGAAACGTACCGGGTGCACGATTCCTGGGTGGCCAAGGCCGACGGCGCCACCGAGCAGATGCAGCTCTTCCACAGCGGTGAGCTGGTCAAGACCATGCCGATCTCCATGGGCAAGGACGCCACCCCGACGCACCTCGGCGCGCACGTCATTTCGGAAAAGCACGAAAGCTACACGATGGACTCCTGCACCTACGGCGTCTGCCCGGGCTCCCCCGGTTACTACCGGACGCAGGAGAAGTGGTCGCTCCGCATTTCCAACGACGGCGAATTCGTGCACGAGAACCCGAACAGCGTCGGCCAGCAGGGCAGTGCGAACGTCTCGCACGGCTGCCTCAACCTCAACGCCGAGAACGCCAAGTGGTTCTTCGACCACCTCGGCCTCGGCGACGTGGTCGAAGTGACGAACTCCGGCGGCCCGCAACTACCGGTCTGGGACCTCTACGGCGACTGGTCGGTGCCGTGGGACGAGTGGCTGGCGGGCAGCGCCCTCCGCTGAACCGGCCGGCGTGTCACCCCGAGGGGCTGTCGGCGAACACGCTGGTCTCCTTGCTGACCGCGACCCGCCGCCGTCGCAGTTCGAAGATGCCGAGGCCGAGCGCGACGGCGGTGAGCCCGGCCGCGCAGCCCATCGAGACCGCCAGCGAAACCGGGTAGTCCTCACCCGAACCGGTGACCACGGCGTGGAACACCGAGGCGAGCGTGGCGGTGCCGATCGCGGTGCCGATGCGCTGCCCGGTCTGCAACGCGCCCCCGGCCACCCCGGCCATCTTCGTCGGCACGCACTCCAGCGTCAGCGTGGTGTTCGGCGAGATCACCATGCCACCGCCGAGACCGCCGATCAGCAGCGGCAGCGCCACCGCCAGCCCGGCGTGCTCGGCTGGGAACACCAGCACCGCCAGCCCCGACCCGGCCATGCCGGCGATCACCATGCTCAGCCCGGTCACGGTCAACCGGCGTCCCCAGCGCTCGACCAGCCGCCCGGCGACCACCGCGGACACCGCCGAACCGACCGCGAACGGCGTCACCGCCAGCCCCGACTCCAGCGGCGTGAAGCCCAGCCCCTGCTGGAAGAACATCGCGAAGACCAGCCAGATCCCGGTGAACGCGCAGAAGTAGACCGAGCCGAGCGTGGCCCCGCTGGAGAAACCCGGCACCTCGGTGAACAACCGGACGTCCAGCAGCGGCGCCCGATCCCGCCGCACCAGCCGCCGCTCCCACCAGACGAAAACGGCCCCGACCGCCACCGAGATCGGGAACAGCCACCACAGCTCCCCCAGCCCGCCCTGCTCGGCCTCCATCACCGGGAACAGCACCCCGGCCACCGCCAGCCCGAGCAGCAGCGCGCCGACGAAGTCCAGTTCGGACCACAGCTCCCGCTTCGACCGCGGGGGTGACTTCGGCAGCAGCCTGGCCGCCAGCACCAGGGCCAGCACGCCGATCGGGACGTTGACGTAGAACACCCACGGCCAGCCCTCCGGATCACCGAACACGGCCAGGATGACCCCGCCGAGCACCGGCCCGACCGCGGTCGAGATGCCCACCGTCGCGCCGAACATGCCGAACGCCCGCCCGCGCTCGGCCCCGGAGAACATCTCCTGGATCAGCCCGGTGTTCTGCGGGGTGAGCAGCCCGCCCGCCATGCCCTGCAGCAGCCGCGCCACGATCAGCAGCACCTCGTTCGGCGCCAGCCCGGCCAGCGCGCTGGTCAGCACGAACCCGGTCAGCGCGACCAGGAACATCCGCCGCCTGCCCAGCGCGTCACCCAGCCTGCCGCCGGCCACCAGCACCAGGCCGAAGGTCAGCGCGTACCCGGAGACCACCCACTGCACGCCACCCGCCGACGCCCCGAGGTCCTGCTGCATCGACGGCAGGGCCACGTTCACGATGCTGACGTCGAGCAGCACCATGAAACCCGCGGTCAAGGTGACCGCCAGCGCCTTCCAGCGTCGGGGGTCCGGTTCCGCGCGGTGACTGGCCTCGGCTGTGCTCACCCGTCCATCGTCGCGCGGATCACCGCCCCCGGCTCGCCAACCCCCGCTCAGGTGCCCGCGGTGATGCCCTGGATGCTCTTCAGCTCACCCATCAGCATGGAGCTGACCCGCACCGGGTAGTCGTCCAGCGCGTACATCCGCGGGCCCTGCCTGCCGATCAGCTTCAGGTGCGCCGGGGTGTCCCCCTTGTGCGCGAGCAGGGTCGACTTCAGCTCGCTGACCACGGACTGGTCGAGCTTCTCCGCGGCGACCAGCAGCACCAGCGGCGGTTCCTCGTCCCCGACCGCGGCGTCGGACAGGTCCAGCGGCACCAGCCCGCCGCCGAACACCGACATCTTGTCCTCGCGCCAGTTGACCCGCCCCTTGACCAGCACCGCGTTGTCCTCGACCAGGTCGGCGGCGAAGATCGCGTAGGACTTCGGGAAGAACAGCACCTCCAGCGAGGCGTCCATGTCCTCCACCGTGCAGATCGCCCAGGGCTCGCCCTTCTTGTTGACCCGCCGCTCCAGCGACGTGATCAACCCGGACACCACGATCTCGCCCTCCTTCGGCGGATCGGCCAGGATCGCCGCGATCGGCTTCTTCGCGTGCTTGCGCAGGATCCGCTCGGCCCCGTCGAGCGGGTGCGCCGACACGTAGAGCCCCAGCATCTCCCGCTCGTAGGAGAGCAGCTGCTTGCGCGGGTACTCCTCGTCGCTGAACTTCAGGTGCGCCAGCGGGGACGAAGCCGCCGCCGCGGCGGCGTCATCGGGCTCGTCACCCATCGGGCCGAACAGGTCGAACTGGCCCATCGCCTGCTGGCGCTTGAGCGGCACCACCGCTTCCACGGCTTCTTCGTGCGCCTGCACCATGGACAGCCGGGTGTTGCCGAGCGAGTCGAACGCCCCGGCCTTGATCAGCGATTCGATCACCCGCTTGTTGCAGGCCACCAGCTCCGACTTGTCCAGGAAGTCGGTGAACGAGGTGTACTTGCCCTTCTCCTCGCGGGTTTTGATGATCGACTCGACCACGTTCGCGCCCACGTTGCGGACCGCGCCCATGCCGAAGCGGATGTCGTCCCCGACGGCCGCGAACCGCTGGGCCGACTCGTTGACGTCCGGCGGCAGCACCTTGATCCCGAGCCGGCGGCACTCGGACAGGTAGATCGCCGACTTGTCCTTGTTGTCCCCGACCGAGGTGAGCAGCGCGGCCATGTACTCCGCGGTGTAGTTCGCCTTGAGGTAGGCGGTCCAGTACGAGATCAGGCCGTACGCGGCCGCGTGGCTCTTGTTGAACGCGTAACCGGCGAACGGGAGGATGGTGTCCCACAGCGCCTTGATCGCCTCGTCGGAGAACCCGCCGGGCACCAGCTCGCTGGCCTTCATCCCGGCCTCGAAGCCCTCGAACTCCTTTTCGAGGACTTCCTGCTTCTTCTTGCCCATCGCGCGGCGGAGCACGTCCGCGCGGCCCATCGAGTAACCGGCCACCTTCTGGCCGATGTGCATGATCTGCTCCTGGTAGACGATCAGGCCGTAGGTGTCGGCCAGGATCTCCTTCAGGGGCTCGTCGAGCTCGGGGTGGATCGGTTTGACCTTCTGCCGGTTGTTCTTCCGGTCGGCGTAGTCGTTGTGCGCGTTCATGCCCATCGGGCCGGGGCGGTACAGCGCGCCGACCGCGACGATGTCGTCGAACAGCGTGGGCTGCATGCGCCGCAGCAGGTCCCGCATGGGCCCGCCGTCCAGCTGGAACACCCCGAGCGTGTCACCGCGGGCGAGCAGCTTGTAGGTCTCCGGGTCGTCGACGCCGAGGGTGTCCAGGTCGATGTCGACCCCGCGGTTGGCCTTGATGTTGTCGATGGCGTCGCCGATGACGGTCAGGTTGCGCAGGCCGAGGAAGTCCATCTTGAGCAGGCCGATGGCCTCGCAGGACGGGTAGTCCCAGCCGGTGATGATCGAGCCGTCGTCGCGCTGCCAGAGCGGGATCGCGTTGGTCAGCGGCTCGCTCGACATGATGACCGCGCAGGCGTGCACGCCGGCGTTGCGGATCAGCCCTTCGAGGCCGCGGGCGGTCTCGAAGATGGTGGAGACCTCGGAGTCGGTCTCCACCAGCGCGCGCACCTCGGCGGCTTCGCCGTAGCGCTCGTGCTTCGGGTCGACGATGCCGGACAGCGGGATGTCCTTCGCCATGATCGGCGGCGGCAGCGCCTTGGAGATCTTGTCGGCGATGGCGTAGCCGGGCTGTCCGTAGTGGACGCGGGCGGCGTCCTTGATCGCCGCCTTGGTCTTGATGGTGCCGAAGGTGATGACCTGGGCGACCTTGTCCACGCCGTACTTGTCGGTGGCGTAGCGGATCATCTCGCCGCGGCGGCGGTCGTCGAAGTCGATGTCGATGTCGGGCATCGAGACGCGCTCGGGGTTGAGGAACCGCTCGAACAGCAGCTTCTGCGGGATCGGGTCCAGGTTGGTGATACCGAGCACGTAGGCGACCAGCGAACCGGCGGCCGAACCACGGCCGGGGCCCACCCGGATGCCCACGCGCCGGGCGTAGTTGATCAGGTCGGCGACGATCAGGAAGTACGCCGGGAAGCCCTTGCCGATGATGACGTCGAGTTCGGTGTCGATGCGCTCCTGGTAACCCTCGGGCGCGCCGTCCGGGAACCGCCACTTGAGCCCGCGCTGGACCTCCTCGCGCAGCCAGGTGCCCTGGTCGTAGCCCTCGGGGACCTCGAAGAACGGCAGCCGGTCCTTGTGCGCGTAGACCTCTTCGTAGGACTGGACGCGTTCGGCGATCAGCAGCGTGGAGTCCGCCGCCCCCGGAACCTCGGTGTCCCAGTACTCCCGCATCTCCACCGCGGACTT
>NZ_JBWKKF010000052.1:0-8833 GCF_056431745.1 Amycolatopsis sp. NPDC045836
ACCCGAATACCCTGCTCGAACAGGGCGTCCATAATGGTATCCGGGTGTAGTGTCTGGAAAGTAAAAGCCTGGTCGTTCATCCGATCATCCGGAAATTATACGAATGATTCAGGATATCATCTTGTGGCGATTTCGGTGGCTCCGCTTACAAGCTTTTACTCTTTAATTACCCCACGCGCGCGCAGCAATGCGGTTTTAAAATCTTCCTCATAATCTTTCTGAATACCAGGAATAACAGCATCTTTGGCTGAATCACGCATTTTAAGGTGGTAGATCAGGATGTCGTCAGAAAGGTCTGTCAGTTCGCCGTCAAAACCTGACTCTTTCGCCAGTTTCTGTAAAAATTGCATCAGATTCAGCTCTGGCTCTTTTTGCCAGGCTGGCTGGAGGAGTTCAATAACTTCATTCAGACGTTTACATTTCATGGTGGTGCTCCTTTCATTTAGAGAGACACGTTAGCAGGGTCAATCCCACAATAAAAGAGGCGATATTAGTGAATGAATGCCAGAAAATCATCGGTGTCGTTCTGGCCGGTGGCAGAGCGACCCGAATGGGCGGAGAAGATAAGGGGCTACAGCTGCTGAATGGAAAGCCCTTATGGCAGCATGTCGCTGACAGGCTTACAGATCAGGTGTCGACAATCGCGCTCAGTGCTAATCGTCACATCGCTATTTACCAACGCAGCGGATTCCCCGTTTATCAGGATAACCTGGCAGATTATCCGGGTCCTCTGGCTGGGATGCTCTCGGTCATGCAGCAGGCTAAGGGGGGGTGGTTTCTCTTTTGCTCCTGCGATACACCCTTTATTCCGACTTGCCTGGTAGAACGCATGGTACAACAGCGCGGTGACTCGCCCGTGGTTTGGGCACATGACGGTGAGCGCGATCATCCGACGATCGCCCTGATTCATATATCGTTAGTTTCTGACATGCAGGCTTACCTGGCTGCTGGAGAAAGAAGGGTGATGGTGTTTATGCGGCAGGCAGGCGGACATCCGGTTGATTTTAGCGATGTGAAGCCAGCATTTGTGAACGTGAATACGACAGAAGATTTGCAGGCACTGCAGGAGAAGAAATGACACCTGTTTTAGCAATTTCCGCCTGGAGTGGTACCGGGAAAACCACGTTACTCAAAAAGCTGATACCTGCACTGTGCGCCAGAGGTATTCGTCCAGGTTTGATTAAGCACACGCATCATAATATGGATGTCGATACGCCCGGTAAAGACAGCTTTGAGTTGCGTAAAGCGGGTGCGGCACAAACGATGGTGGCAAGCACTCAGCGCTGGGCATTGATGACAGAAACCCCGGATGAGGCGCCGTTGGATCTGGCTTATCTGGTTAGCCGAATGGATCATTCCACGCTGGATCTGGTGCTGGTTGAGGGGTTTAAGCACGAGGCTGTGGCGAAGATCCTGCTATTCAGGAGCGATGCCGGGCATGATGTCGGTGAGTTAATTCTGGATGAGTATGTGATTGCGGTGGCCAGTGATGTTGTATTGCCGCTTGAGGTTCCGGTGCTGGACTTAAATGACGTGGATGGGATTGCAGAGTTTATTTTAGCGTGGAGTGCGGCCTGACTTGCCGGGTGGCGGCTTTGCCTTACCTGGCCTACAAAATTCAGTGGTCCAGAAACGCAAAAAGGCCATCCTTGCGGATGGCCTCTCTACTTATTTGATGCCTGGCAGTTCCCTACTCTCACATGGGGAGACCCCACACTACCATCGGCGCTACGGCGTTTCACTTCTGAGTTCGGCATGGGGTCAGGTGGGACCACCGCGCTAAAGCCGCCAGGCAAATTCTGTTAAATCTGTATCAGGCTGAAAATATCGTGTCTGTCTCTTCGCCAAAACACCTTCGGCGTTGTAAGGTTAAGCCTCACGGTTCATTAGTATCGGTTAGCTCAACGCATCGCTGCGCTTACACACCCGACCTATCAACGTCGTAGTCTTCAACGTTCCTTCAGGACTCTCAAGGAGTCAGGGAGAACTCATCTCGGGGCAAGTTTCGTGCTTAGATGCTTTCAGCACTTATCTCTTCCGCATTTAGCTACCGGGCAATGCCATTGGCATGACAACCCGAACACCAGTGATGCGTCCACTCCGGTCCTCTCGTACTAGGAGCAGCCCCCCTCAATTCTCCAGCGCCCACGGCAGATAGGGACCGAACTGTCTCACGACGTTCTAAACCCAGCTCGCGTACCACTTTAAATGGCGAACAGCCATACCCTTGGGACCTACTTCAGCCCCAGGATGTGATGAGCCGACATCGAGGTGCCAAACACCGCCGTCGATATGAACTCTTGGGCGGTATCAGCCTGTTATCCCCGGAGTACCTTTTATCCGTTGAGCGATGGCCCTTCCATTCAGAACCACCGGATCACTATGACCTGCTTTCGCACCTGCTCGAGCCGTCACTCTCGCAGTCAAGCTAGCTTATGCCATTGCACTAACCTCCTGATGTCCGACCAGGATTAGCTAACCTTCGTGCTCCTCCGTTACTCTTTGGGAGGAGACCGCCCCAGTCAAACTACCCACCAGACACTGTCCGCAACCCGGATTACGGGTCTACGTTAGAACACCAGCCATTAAAGGGTGGTATTTCAAGGTCGGCTCCACGCAGACTGGCGTCCACGCTTCAAAGCCTCCCACCTATCCTACACATCAAGGACCAGTGTTCAGTGTCAAGCTATAGTAAAGGTTCACGGGGTCTTTCCGTCTTGCCGCGGGTACACTGCATCTTCACAGCGAGTTCAATTTCACTGAGTCTCGGGTGGAGACAGCCTGGCCATCATTACGCCATTCGTGCAGGTCGGAACTTACCCGACAAGGAATTTCGCTACCTTAGGACCGTTATAGTTACGGCCGCCGTTTACCGGGGCTTCGATCAAGAGCTTCGCGTTGCCGCTAACCCCATCAATTAACCTTCCGGCACCGGGCAGGCGTCACACCGTATACGTCCACTTTCGTGTTTGCACAGTGCTGTGTTTTTAATAAACAGTTGCAGCCAGCTGGTATCTTCGACTGATTTCAGCTCCACCCGCAGGGGCTTCACCTACATATCAGCGTGCCTTCTCCCGAAGTTACGGCACCATTTTGCCTAGTTCCTTCACCCGAGTTCTCTCAAGCGCCTTGGTATTCTCTACCTGACCACCTGTGTCGGTTTGGGGTACGATTTGATGTTACCTGATGCTTAGAGGCTTTTCCTGGAAGCAGGGCATTTGTTACTTCAGCACCGTAGTGCCTCGTCATCACACCTCAGCGTTAAAAAGGTACCGGATTTACCTGGAACCTCCGCCTACATGCTTAAACCGGGACAACCGTCGCCCGGCTAACATAGCCTTCTCCGTCCCCCCTTCGCAGTAACACCAAGTACAGGAATATTAACCTGTTTCCCATCGACTACGCCTTTCGGCCTCGCCTTAGGGGTCGACTCACCCTGCCCCGATTAACGTTGGACAGGAACCCTTGGTCTTCCGGCGTGCGGGCTTTTCACCCGCATTATCGTTACTTATGTCAGCATTCGCACTTCTGATACCTCCAGCAACCCTCACAGGCCACCTTCAACGGCTTACAGAACGCTCCCCTACCCAACAACACATAGTGTCGCTGCCGCAGCTTCGGTGCATGGTTTAGCCCCGTTACATCTTCCGCGCAGGCCGACTCGACCAGTGAGCTATTACGCTTTCTTTAAATGATGGCTGCTTCTAAGCCAACATCCTGGCTGTCTGTGCCTTCCCACATCGTTTCCCACTTAACCATGACTTTGGGACCTTAGCTGGCGGTCTGGGTTGTTTCCCTCTTCACGACGGACGTTAGCACCCGCCGTGTGTCTCCCGTGATAACATTCTTCGGTATTCGTAGTTTGCATCGGGTTGGTAAGCCGGGATGGCCCCCTAGCCGAAACAGTGCTCTACCCCCGAAGATGAGTTCACGAGGCGCTACCTAAATAGCTTTCGGGGAGAACCAGCTATCTCCCGGTTTGATTGGCCTTTCACCCCCAGCCACAAGTCATCCGCTAATTTTTCAACATTAGTCGGTTCGGTCCTCCAGTTAGTGTTACCCAACCTTCAACCTGCCCATGGCTAGATCACCGGGTTTCGGGTCTATACCCTGCAACTTAACGCCCAGTTAAGACTCGGTTTCCCTTCGGCTCCCCTATACGGTTAACCTTGCTACAGAATATAAGTCGCTGACCCATTATACAAAAGGTACGCAGTCACCTAACAAGTAGGCTCCCACTGCTTGTACGTACACGGTTTCAGGTTCTTTTTCACTCCCCTCGCCGGGGTTCTTTTCGCCTTTCCCTCACGGTACTGGTTCACTATCGGTCAGTCAGGAGTATTTAGCCTTGGAGGATGGTCCCCCCATATTCAGACAGGATACCACGTGTCCCGCCCTACTCTTCGAGTTCACAGCAAGTGTGCTTTCGTGTACGGGACTATCACCCTGTACCGTGCGACTTTCCAGACGCTTCCACTAACACACAAGCTGATTCAGACTCTGGGCTGCTCCCCGTTCGCTCGCCGCTACTGGGGGAATCTCGGTTGATTTCTTTTCCTCGGGGTACTTAGATGTTTCAGTTCCCCCGGTTCGCCTCGTTAACCTATGTATTCAGTTAATGATAGTGTGTCGGAACACACTGGGTTTCCCCATTCGGACATCGCCGGGTCAAAGGTTCATATCACCTCGCCGGCGCTTTTCGCAGATTAGCACGTCCTTCATCGCCTCTGACTGCCAGGGCATCCACCGTGTACGCTTAGTCGCTTAACCTCACAACCCGAAGATGTTTCTTTCGATTCATCACCGACTTGCGAAAATTTGAGAGACTCGAACACACATAACATGTGTGTCGTTTCAATTTTCAGCTTGATCCAGATTTTTAAAGAGCAAATATCTCAAACGTCACCCGAAGATGAGTTTTGAGATATTAAGGCAGGTGACTTTCACTCACGAACCAGCAAGTGGCGTCCCCTAGGGGATTCGAACCCCTGTTACCGCCGTGAAAGGGCGGTGTCCTGGGCCTCTAGACGAAGGGGACACTGAAGTCTCAATCGCAAGACGCCTTGCTATTTACTTTTCATCAGACAATCTGTGTGAGCACTACAAAGGCAGGTTCTTTAAGGTAAGGAGGTGATCCAACCGCAGGTTCCCCTACGGTTACCTTGTTACGACTTCACCCCAGTCATGAATCACAAAGTGGTAAGCGCCCTCCCGAAGGTTAAGCTACCTACTTCTTTTGCAACCCACTCCCATGGTGTGACGGGCGGTGTGTACAAGGCCCGGGAACGTATTCACCGTAGCATTCTGATCTACGATTACTAGCGATTCCGACTTCATGGAGTCGAGTTGCAGACTCCAATCCGGACTACGACGCACTTTATGAGGTCCGCTTGCTCTCGCGAGGTCGCTTCTCTTTGTATGCGCCATTGTAGCACGTGTGTAGCCCTACTCGTAAGGGCCATGATGACTTGACGTCATCCCCACCTTCCTCCAGTTTATCACTGGCAGTCTCCTTTGAGTTCCCGGCCGGACCGCTGGCAACAAAGGATAAGGGTTGCGCTCGTTGCGGGACTTAACCCAACATTTCACAACACGAGCTGACGACAGCCATGCAGCACCTGTCTCAGAGTTCCCGAAGGCACCAAAGCATCTCTGCTAAGTTCTCTGGATGTCAAGAGTAGGTAAGGTTCTTCGCGTTGCATCGAATTAAACCACATGCTCCACCGCTTGTGCGGGCCCCCGTCAATTCATTTGAGTTTTAACCTTGCGGCCGTACTCCCCAGGCGGTCGACTTAACGCGTTAGCTCCGGAAGCCACGCCTCAAGGGCACAACCTCCAAGTCGACATCGTTTACGGCGTGGACTACCAGGGTATCTAATCCTGTTTGCTCCCCACGCTTTCGCACCTGAGCGTCAGTCTTTGTCCAGGGGGCCGCCTTCGCCACCGGTATTCCTCCAGATCTCTACGCATTTCACCGCTACACCTGGAATTCTACCCCCCTCTACAAGACTCTAGCCTGCCAGTTTCGAATGCAGTTCCCAGGTTGAGCCCGGGGATTTCACATCCGACTTGACAGACCGCCTGCGTGCGCTTTACGCCCAGTAATTCCGATTAACGCTTGCACCCTCCGTATTACCGCGGCTGCTGGCACGGAGTTAGCCGGTGCTTCTTCTGCGGGTAACGTCAATTGCTGAGGTTATTAACCTCAGCACCTTCCTCCCCGCTGAAAGTACTTTACAACCCGAAGGCCTTCTTCATACACGCGGCATGGCTGCATCAGGCTTGCGCCCATTGTGCAATATTCCCCACTGCTGCCTCCCGTAGGAGTCTGGACCGTGTCTCAGTTCCAGTGTGGCTGGTCATCCTCTCAGACCAGCTAGGGATCGTCGCCTAGGTGAGCCGTTACCCCACCTACTAGCTAATCCCATCTGGGCACATCTGATGGCAAGAGGCCCGAAGGTCCCCCTCTTTGGTCTTGCGACGTTATGCGGTATTAGCTACCGTTTCCAGTAGTTATCCCCCTCCATCAGGCAGTTTCCCAGACATTACTCACCCGTCCGCCGCTCGCCGGCAAAGTAGCAAGCTACTTCCCGCTGCCGCTCGACTTGCATGTGTTAGGCCTGCCGCCAGCGTTCAATCTGAGCCATGATCAAACTCTTCAATTTAAGTTTGATGCTCGTGAATTAAACTTCGTAATGAATTACGTATGTTCACTCAGAGACTTGGTATTCATTTATTGTCCGAAGACATTAAGAATCCATGTCACTTTGAGTGCCCACACAGATTGTCTGATAAATTGTTAAAGAGCAGTGCAACGCGGCTTTCGCTCACCGTTGCGAGGTGGCGTATATTACGCTTTCCTCTTTCAGAGTCAACCCGTTATTTCAGGATTTTTTCTCTTCAACCGACCCGGTTGTTTGTGAAGTGATTCACATGTTCCGTGTCGATGGAGGCGCATTATAGGGAGTTATCCGCAGGCCGCAACCGCTAAATGACAGAAAAATGACTGACTGCTGCATTACACAGCAAAACCCCGCCTTATACCTTTTTACACACAGACTTATCCACAGACGTCCCTTAAATCCACTATACTAGCGACAAATATTCCCCCTCCAGGCTCCTCCCATGACCACACAACGTCTCACCCGTGACTGGCGCATCCCCACAGCAGGGCTGATGGTGCTGGTACTTCTCTTTGCAGGTTTTACGCTCCATACGCACTGGAATGCCTTTATTCAGTGGTGCCTCGCCACCCAGATCACCTTACATCGCTATCTGGTGATGTACTTGCTCCAGCTGAATAACCATCAGTACAGCGGCGGTCTGTGGCTACTCACCGGTGCCTTCCTTTATGGCGTACTTCACGCTATCGGACCGGGGCATGGTAAATTCATTGTCACCACCTATCTCAGTACAAATAAAGAAAGCGAATTGGCCGCCCGGGTTGTGCCGTTTCTCGGCAGCCTGATGCAGGGCGTCAGCGCCATACTCTTTGTCTTTATACTGGCGATAGGATTTAACCTCGCCTCGGGGGATATCAGCACCAGCCGATGGTATGTAGAGAAGGTCAGCGCCGTCCTTATTGGCGCATTCGGCGCATATATGATTTATCAGGCACTGAAAAGCCTGCGTCCGCGTCGAATGACAATCTCCTCGATCAAGCCCTTCCACCAGCATGATGAGCATTGCGGTTGTGGTCATCATGGCGTAGGAAGCGATCTGACAAAAGGCGACTGGAAAACGCGTCTGGGCGTGGTGATGGCGATTGGCGCGCGCCCGTGCAGCGGCGCGATCATGATCCTGATGTTCTCGAATGCGCTCGGCATTGTCACCTGGGGGATCGCCGCGGTGATGACCATGTCACTGGGTACAGCGCTTTCTATTATGGGTCTCTCGCTGGCGGTACGTTATGCCCGTGAACGCACGGTGGCGTATTTCGGCGGCGGGTCAACGCTGAGCTGGCTGGTCCCGGTCGTGAAAATCGCGGGAGGGATCGTGCTGATTCTGTTCGCCACCGTCCTGTTCCTGACGGTGATCCCCATCAGCGCCAACGGCGACTACATTGCCGCCGGATGCTAATAAAAGAAAACCCGCCAGCGGCGGGTTTCATTATTACTCGTTAATCCGTGGATGTTGATCAACAAGGCGAGAGCGTTTCTTCTGCAGCTCTTCAATCTCTGCGTCAATATCCTCTATCTTCTGCTCTACGTTATCGTAGTGCTCACGCAGGATCTCTTTTGCTTCCTGAATATCAGATGCCGCAGGCGTCGCCCCTTTCAGAGGACGGTTCGCCGTCTCCTTCATGGTAAGACCGGTTGCCAGACCAATGACTGCAATAACCATCAGATAATAAGCAGGCATCATCAGGTTCTGCGTGCTTTCCACCAGAGAGGCGGCAAGCGTCGGCGTCAGGCCCGCAATCAGAACCGAGATGTTGAACGCCGCCGCCAGCGCACTATAACGAATGTGCGTCGGGAACATCGCAGGCAATGTTGACGCCATCACCCCGATAAAGCAGTTCAGGATCACCGCCAGCATCAGCAGGCCCGCGAAAATCAGACCCAGCACATTACTGTTAATCAGAATAAAGGCCGGGATCGCCAGCGCAAACAGCGCCACACTGCCGAGGATGATGAACGGTCGACGGCCAAAGCGGTCGCTCAGCAGCCCCATAATCGGCTGCACAAACAGCATACCCACCATGATCGCGATAATAATCAGCACACCGTGATCTTCCGAGTAGTGCAGGTTATGCGACAGGTAGCTCGGCATGTAGGTCAGCAGCATGTAGTAGGTCACGTTGGTGGAAATCACCAGACCGATACAGGTCAGC
>NZ_JBWKKF010000053.1:0-7687 GCF_056431745.1 Amycolatopsis sp. NPDC045836
GCCATCGCGTTCGCGGTGGGCACGACCGAGACGGTCCACGACACCTGCGCGCAGTCGATCGTGCCGCAGCTGGTCGGCCGTGAGCAGCTGGCCAGCGCGAACGGGCGCCTGTTCGCCGCCGAACTGACCGCCAGCGACTTCCTCGGCCCGCCGCTGGCCGGACTGCTGTCGCAGGCTGTCGGCGGTGGCGAGCACCAGCACCGTGCCCGGCGGCAGCGACGTAGCGCCGGCTATGGCCGCCCCCTCCCGGGCAGGCGCGCTCACCCCGACCTCGACGGCGGCCGTAGGCGATGGGTTTCGCCCGGACAGGCCAGCGCTCCCGTGTGCCGGGTGTGGTGCGCGCGCGTAGGCGGGGGCGCCGGGAAGAGAGCCGCGCAGTGGAGGGACGAGGTCGATCGTGGTCATGCATCCTGCTTGTGTCATGCCGGTGCACCGGTGCGGCGGGAGTGGTGTCGTCAACGTGGGTGCTCGTCGTCGTGGTCGGTGTCCTTCTGCTGGCTCGGGGACCCGGGGTTGCTGGTGTGCTCGAGGGCGTCGAGGCGGGCCCGCACCGCGCGGCCTGGGCCGGCCGGTCCGCGCGCCGGGCTGGGCGTAGAGCAGCCCACCGGGGAAGCGGCCGGCGTGCTCGTGCAGCTACCGCAGCGCCAGCAACGACTTCCCGATACCGCCCGGACCGGTCAGGACCACCATCGCCGTGGACGGCGGGGCAGGCCCGCACAGCACCTTGTCGAGCCGGCGCAGGTCGGCGATCCGGTTGGTGAACCTGGCTCAGGGGTCGTCGGTGTGGGTGAACACGGCCGCCGCGGCGCGGAAGGACTCGATCGCCAGCTGCGGCCTCCCGCACGCCCACCGGGCATAGCCGAGCAGCAACTCCACCAGCGCAGCGTCCGGTGTGGACAGGGCAGAGCGGTCGGCCAGCAGGCAGTGCGCGTGCGCAGTGCGTCGATCGCGTCCCGCGACCGATCGGCGGCGAGCAGCACCAGCACTACGAGCTGGTGCTGACCCGCGAAGGCCAGCAGACCTACCACCACTACTTCGAGCCGTTCGAGCGCAGCGACCGGTTCCTCCGGTTGCAGGTCCCCGCGCCGGGCGGGATTGCTGACCACGTCGACAAATGCCCCACCCACACCGCGCTCACCGTGCTGCGCGGCCGCGAATGGTGGGCTGATCAGGCCGAGAACGACCGGCTGGAACTCGACGGCGTCAACGTGCTCGCGCCGGGGGTGGCGCCCCGCGTCCGCCAGGTCCTCGCCGCCTTCGCCTTCGACGACAACTGCGACCTGACGTCCGCACTGGGCAACGCGCTGCCGCCGTTCAACACGCTGCCGTTCCTCACCGGCGTGGACGCCTACCTGCCCGCGCAACCCGCGGCCGGGGAGCCGATCCAGGTCACCGAGGTGGTCCGGGGCGGCGGAGGCCAGTCGCGCACGGTGGCCGTGCCGAACTGGCCGTCGGACCAGCACTCGGTGACCGTGCAGTTCGAGGACTACCTGGACCGGGCGTTCGGGGCGTGACCCCACTCATAGCAATCACCCTGGCGGCCGAGTCAGGTGGACGGGGTGAACAGGTAGTTGTTCGCGTGCACGCAGACCTCGGGTGTGGGCTGCCAGCCGTCGTGCCAGGCGTGCATGGTGTAGCCGCGGCTGGTCAGCCAGGCCACCACGTCCGCCGGGGTGTGGTCGTAGCGCGCGGTGTGGCGGGCTTCGATCTCGATCAGCAGCGTCGGCCGGTACGCCTCGATCGTCCGCTGCCCGCCCGCCAGCACGTGCAGTTCCCCGCCCTCGACGTCGATCTTGACGAAGTCGAGCCGGGCCAGGCCGGTGGCCGCGTGGAGGCCGTCGAGGGTTTCCACGTCGACGAGCAGGTCGGCGTGGTGCTCGAACTCGGCATTCGAGCCGAGGCCATGGGACCGCCAGGCGAGAAAGGAGCGGCTGGTGTCCGGCCCGTGGGCCCGGAACGGTACCCGCATCGCCGCCTGTGCCGGCTCGGCGCCCAGCGCGGTGGTGTGGCGGACGACGTTCGGGCGGTCCCAGGCGCCCAGGACGCGGGACCAGAACGGATGCGAGAAGAACACCGGCTCGACGCTGTGCACCACCCCACCCGGCCCGGTCAGGTGGGACAGCGCCTGGCTGTACAGGCCCGCCGCCGCACCCACGTCCACGCACACGTCACCGGGGCGGACCAGGCCGGTCAGCGTGTGCAGTTCGGTGTCCAGGACGGGGGTGCGGGCGAGCAGGTTGGCCGTCGCGGCGGTCAGGGTCGAGCGGAGCATCGGGGTCCTTCCTTCGGGTGCTCCGCCACGATGCCGGGACCGGTGGCCCGGCACATCGGCCCGCGGGCTTACGCCCCGGGGGCTACCAGGCCCATTTCGTAGGCGATGATCACCAGGTGCACGCGGTCGCGGGCGTTGAGCTTGGTGAACAGCCGCGCCACGTGGGCCTTCGCGGTGGCCGCGCTGATGTACAGCTCGGTGGCGATCTCGCCGTTGGACCGGCCCAGCCCGACCAGGGTCAGCACCTCGCGCTCGCGATCGGTGATGCCCTCGCTCGTCCGGTGCGCCCGCGCTCTTGCCGGGCCACGGGCGAAATCGGCGATCAGGCGGCGGGTGACGCTCGGCGCGATGAGCGCGTCACCGGCGGCGACCACGCGGATCGCGCCCAGGATGTCGTCCAGTGCCATGTCCTTGACCAGGAACCCGGCGGCACCGGCACGCAGCGCGCCGTAGACGTACTCGTCGTCGTCGAAGGTGGTGAGCACGAGGACGTGCGGCGGGCCGGTACCGGCGGTGATCTGCCGGGTCGCCTCGATGCCGTCCATGCCGGGCATCCGGATGTCCATCACCACCACGTCCGGCCGGGTTTCGCGGACGAGCCGGACCGCGTCGGTGCCGGTGCCGGCCTCACCGGCCACGGTCAGGTCCTCGGTGTCCGCGATGAGCACCCGCAGGCCGGTGCGGATCAGCGGCTGGTCGTCGGCGAGGACCACGCGCACGGTCATCGGCCGCCCACCGGAATCCGCGCGGTCACCCGGAACCCGCCGTCCGGCCGGGGTCCGGCGGTGAACTCGCCGTGCAGCACGGCGACCCGTTCGGCCATCCCGGTGAGCCCGTAGCCCGTGCCGGGCCGTCCACCGCGTCCGTGATCGGTCACCTCGACGAACAACTCCCCGTCCCGCTGGTCGACGCACACCTCGCACCGGTCGGTCCCGGCGTGCCGGGCCACGTTGGTGACCGCTTCCTGGATGATCCGGAACGCGGCCAGGTCCACCTCCGGTGGCAGCGGTTTCCGCGCACCCCGCCACTGGACGCTCACCCGCACACCGGCGTCGAGGACGCGCTCCACCAGATCGTCGAGCTCGGCCAGGCCCGGCGGTACCACGGTGGCTTCGTCGCGCCGGAGCCCGCCGAGCATCACCCGCAACCCGGTCAGCGTCTCGCGGCTGGTGTGCTCGATCGCGTTCAGGGCGTTGCGGGCTTCTTCCGGCTGGGTGTCGAGAACGCGGCTGCCCATTCCGGCCTGCACGGCGATCACGCCGATGCTGTGCGCGACCATGTCGTGCAGTTCCCTGGCGATCCGCAGCCGTTCGGCCTGTACCGCCTGGATCTCCGCCTGCGCCCGCCGGGCAGCGCGGTACTTCCGCGCCTGGTGCACCACGTAGCCGAGCGCCCAGGCGCTGAGCAGGGCGAAGAGGTACGGGATGAACGCGTTCTCGGGGTCGTCGGACCGGACGTCGGTCGTGGCCGCCACCACGAGCTGCACCACGAGCGCCAGTCCCGCACCGAGGAGCGAAACCCTGAGGCGGCGGGCGACCGCGAGGTAGGCGACCGCGAGATCGATGCTCACCGTCAGCACGTCCCGGGTGGCCGTGTGCACCCCGGAAGCGGACGGCGGCGGCAGCGCCACCAGTTCCACCGACACCAGCTCGGCGAGCAGGACGGCCAGTGCCACCAGCGGCTGCCGTCGCAGCACCCCGGCGGGCAGCGCCATGGCCAGCAACGGCAGCAGGTTGTATTCGCGGTCGAAGGCCAGCCAGAGGTGCAGCACGACCGGGGACAGCACGAGCCCGGCCCACGCCAGCACCGTCCGGCCCCCCGCCGGAATCCGGTTGAGCGGCGAACGGGCGGCAGGCATGCGGTGATCATAACCAGGTGATCGACACGCGGACATCGGCTTGAGGGCGTACGCCCGCGGGCCACCCTCCGCACCGGCCGGTGTGTTCGCCGGGCCGATGTCGCGGCGCCGCGGAATCGGCACCGTTCTCCCGTGACCCAAATCCACCGTCCCAGCGGGACGAACCTGCTGTCCGTGCTCGCCTCCGTCGCGATGATGGTGGCGCCCGCGTCGGCCACGCTGCTGGCCGCTCCCGGTGCGGTGCGGCCGGTACCACCCGAGGGCCTGGCCGCCTGGCTCGCCGACGATCGGCTCCTGCCGGATCCGGTGCACACCGATCCCGTGGTACTGCACGAATTCCTGGCGAACCACGACGCAGCGGACCTGGTCTCCCGGTACCCCGGTGTGCTGGGCACTTCGGACGGCGCCCCGCCGGCGCTGCGCTACGCGGCGAACGAACTGGCGATGCGCGCGGCGGGCTCGCCGTACCGCGATCGGGAAGGGCAGTTCCTGTTGTTCGACCCACGCGGTGACGGCCGCGTGGCACAGGTCTTCGGTGATCTGTCCACCGCCGACCGGATCGCCGTGCTGGTGCCCGGCGTGGCCAACCGGGCGGCCAACTTCTGGACCGGCGTGGGGAACGAGCGCTACCGGGCTCCGGCGGTGCAGGCGGCCGACCTGTACCAGGCGGCCACGAACGCCGCTCCCGCGACACGGTTCGCCGTGATCGCGTGGCTCGGCTACGACACCCCGGGCGGCGTGGGACCCGACGCGGCACGGGCGGAGATGGCCGGGGCGGGGGCCGTCGCGCTGGAACGGTTCGTGGCCGGGCTGGTCGCCACCCGTCCACAAGCGACGATCGCACTGCTCGGCCACAGCTACGGTTCGACGGTGATCGGCCAGGCGACGCTCCCCCGCCAGGTGACCGACATCGCCGTGTACGGCAGTCCGGGCATGGGCGTGGACAACGCCGCGCAACTGCGGACCACGGCACGGATTTGGGCCGGGCAGTCCGCCGCCGACTGGATCCGGTGGGTGCCGGGGGTGCGCCTGTTCGGCCTCGGCCACGGCACCAAACCCGTCGATCCGGCCTTCGGCGCCCGCGTGTTCAGCACCGCCGACGTGGCCGATCACGACCACTACCTGAGCCCCGGCACGGATTCGCTGGCCAACCTGACCCGGATCGCGGTGCGCCCGTGACCGCCCGCGACGAGTCGGTGGACGTGTTGCGGGCGCTGGCGATCGGCGGGGTGGTGCTCGGGCACTGGCTGGTGACGGCCGTAGTCAGCGATCCGTACCGGCCCACCGCGCTGCACGGGGAAAGCCCGCTGGCCCACGCGCCCGCGCTCGCCCCCGTGACCTGGCTGCTGCAAACGCTGGGCCCGTTCTTCTTCGCGGCCGGATTCGCGGCCACGCACCGGGCCCGTCGGGGAAAGTCGCTGCGCTTCTTCCGACTGGCCGTGCCGCTGCTGGCCCTCGCCGCCGTGTGGGTGCCCGCCGTGTTCCTGCTCGACGCCGTCGACGCGGCGGGCAGCACCCGCGAGCTGGTGTGGACCCTGCTCACCCAGCCGCTCTGGTTCCTGCTCGTCTACCTGGTGCTGGTCGCGCTGACGCCGGTCCTGCGGGCCGCGGTCGTCCGATGTGGACCGTGGGTGGCGGCGGTCCCGGTGGCACTGGTCGCGGTGCTCGACCTGCTCCGCCCGCACGGCCTGCCGGACTGGCTGGCGCTCGCCGGGCTGCCGGTGGGCTGGGCCGTGCCGTACCTGCTCGGCATCGCCATGGCCGACGGACGGCTGCCCCGCCGCGCCGGTGCGGTGCTGCTGCCACTGGGGGTGGTCAGCGGCACCGCACTGGTGTGGCTCGGCGGGTACCCGGCGAGCGCGGTCGGCGTGCCAGGAGACCGCTGGTCGAACCTGGCGCCACCGTCGCTGTTCACGATCGCGCTGGCCGCCGCCCAGCTCGGCGCCTTCCTGTTGCTGCGCTCGCGACTCACCCGGTTGCCGCGGTGCGTGCGGGTTCCGGTGGCGGCGCTGAACCGGTCCGCGATGGCCCTCTACTGCTGGCACCAGGCCGCGCTGCTGCTGGTCAGCTTCACCGGGCTGCTCGCGGGCCGGTTGCCCGGCCTGCTCGACGAACCCACCGGCGCCTGGCCGTGGCACCGGCTGCTGTGGTTACCGGTGTTCGCGCTGGTCCTGGCCGCGCTGGTCAGGCTTCCCGCACGCCGGGTCGCCGGTCTTCCACGACGTAGCTCGCCCGCGTCGAGATCGGCGCGCCCGGCTTCGTGACGTAGGGCAGCACGCGGAAATCGCTGCGCCAGCGCTCGCGGTCGACGTCAACGCGCACGTAGCCCCGCTGCGCGTTGAAGAACTTCAGGTGCGGGTTCGCCGCGAGGAACTTCACGCCGTCGTCGTTCATGTCCGCGCCGTCGGCACCGCTGGTGATCGAGGTGCCGACGAACTCGCTGGCCACCACCGGCGAATCCGGGTCGGCGAAGTCGCGCTTGAGGTCCCAGGCGTAGTTCTGGTGCCGGTCGCCGGTGATCACCACCAGGTTGCGCACGTCCCGGTCCTGCGCGGCGGCCAGCACGCGGTCGCGGTCGGCCACGTAGCCGTCCCACGGGTCGTACCAGACGTCCAGCGCCGGGCCGGGGTCGCGGTCGGTCTGCCCGAGCGGCGCCTGGTTGCCCAGGATCTGCCACCGGGCGTCCGAGCGGCTGAACCCGTCGAGCAGCCAGTCGCGCTGCTCGGCGCCCAGGATGCTGCGGCCGGGGTCGAACCGGTCGGCGCAGCCGGCCCCGCACGGCTGGTCGTCGCGGTACTGGCGGGTGTCGATCATGGTGAGATCGGCCAGCCGGCCGTACCGCAGCCTGCGGTGCATGCGCACGTCCGGTCCGGACGGCAGCTGCTGCCGCCGCAGCGGCAGGTTCTCGTACATCGCCTGGAAGGCCGCCGCCCGGCGCTGCCGGAACACCGCCGGGTCCTGGGTGGGCTCGGTGTCCACCTGCGAGGTGTCCCCCGCCCAGTTGTTCTCCACCTCGTGGTCGTCGAAGGTGTGGATCCACGGGAACCGCGCGTCCGGGGCCAGCCCGTGGACCTCCGGGTGCACCGAGTGCCCAGTTCCGGCGTCGCGACCACGCTGCCCCGCCGCTGATCGACGACCCGTTCGAGCGTGTGCCGCAGGGCGGCCCGGACCTGACCGCGCACCAGGCACGCGCCCACGGGGACCTGCCGTTCATCTGGTGGGTCACCGACCAGGTCATGCAACGCGATCGGCGAGCCTGGTGGATGCGGCACTGGCTGCTGCAAACCCCTGCGCCGCGCCTTCGCTGCCGGGATTCGTCGACGCGGACCAATGCGCAAGACCGCATCGAGATCGTCGGACCAACCTGTCGTCGCACCCGTCGCCCCGCCCTGGCCGGACGGCGACAGTGGGCACCGAGCACACGACAACCACGAGCGCCGACTTGCTGAGTTCGTACTCTAGGAGTTCCTAACAAAGTCGTGCGACGTGTCGCCAGCAGAGGATGCAGGTGGCCAAGCCGAGGAAGGCTTCGTGGATGTCGTCGCGGCGCTCCCAGC
>NZ_JBWKKF010000054.1:0-5657 GCF_056431745.1 Amycolatopsis sp. NPDC045836
CCAACCGCGCCGCCTCCGCGAACAACGGCGAAATCTTCGCCGCCCCGTCCAGCATCGAGTACTCGGTGTGCACATGCAGATGGACGAAAGAGTCCTTGGACACCAGCGAAAACCTCCCCTGACCACAACCGGCCGCGACCGTCACCCGGGTGGTCCACCCTATGTCTCCGGGGGTCCGGCGCCAACGGCGGGTGGCCACTCCGGCGGGCCCCCATTCTGCTCCCCGCGGCGGCGGATCCGGGGATCTCCGGCCCGCGTGCCGCGCCCCCCACCCGAGCGGTGGTCAAGATCCACTTGACCGGCCTGTGGAGATCACCAGTGAGCCAGCTCACCCACCCGCCGGGCCAGGAACCACCCCGGCCGCGGTCCAGCGCAGCTCAACGCGGAAAACCGTGGCCACCGGGCCATACCGGCCGGTCTGCCACCGCGAATCCGCCCGCTTGACAACGCCGAGCACACGACCGCACCATCAGCCCTCGTGAACCTGTCAGACAGCCGGACAGTCGGACATACCGCCCAGCGGATGACCGCGATGGAGGCGGTGCTCGCCGGCCTCCGGTCCGCCATCGAGGGCGGAGGGTACGCCGTCGGCGCCAGACTGCCCTCGGAAGCCGCGCTGTCGGCGGAGTTCCAGGTGAGCCGCTCGGTCGTCCGGGAGGCACTGCGTGCGCTGCAGGCGCTCGGGCTCACCGTTTCCCGCCCCGGCAGGGGCACCTTCGTCGCGGCCGCGGGCCCGGTGGAGAACCCGGTGTTCGGCGACTACTCGGCCCGCGACCTGTTCGAGGTCCGCAGGCACGTGGAGATCCCGGTGGCGGGTTACGCGGCCCTGCGCCGCGGCCAGGACGACCTCGACCTGCTCGAACGCCTGCTCGGCGAGATGACCGGCGAGACCGGCAACACCGGCTGGGTGGCGCTGGACAGCCTGTTCCACGTCACCATCGCCCGGGCGTCGGGCAATCCGGCGTTCGGCAAGGTCATCGAGGAGATCCGCGACGCGCTCTCCCGCCAGTCGAGCTTCCTCAACCAGCTCGGCGACCGCCAGGCCGAGTCCAACGCCGAGCACGCTGAGATCGTGCGGGCCATCGCCGACGGCGCCGAGGCGGCCGCCGTCGAGGCGATGACCCGGCACCTGGACAACGTCGAGCGAACCCTCGAAACCATCGTGCGCAAGGACGCGCACCGACCCCCGGAGCACCCGTGACGGAGAAGACCCTGCAGTCCACCGCGCCGTCGGCCGAGCCGGCCGACGCCGGGGACTCCGGTTACAGCAAGGCGCTCAAGCCCCGGCACATCAGCATGATCGCCATCGGCGGCGCGATCGGCACCGGCCTGTTCCTCGGCGCCGGTGGCAGGCTCGCCTCGGCGGGCCCGGCGCTGGCCGTCGCCTACGGCATCTGCGGCCTGTTCGCCTTCTTCGTGGTGCGGGCGCTCGGCGAGCTGATCCTGCACCGCCCGTCCTCCGGCGCCTTCGTCTCCTACGCCCGCGAGTTCATGGGTGAGAAGGGTGCCTACGTCGCCGGGTGGATGTACTTCCTCAACTGGGCCACCACCGGCATCGCGGACATCACCGCGATCGCGCTGTACGCGCACTTCTGGAGCTTCTTCACGCCGGTCCCGCAGTGGGTGCTGGCGCTGGTCGCGCTGGCCGTCGTGCTGGTGCTGAACCTGGTGTCGGTCAAGCTGTTCGGCGAGCTGGAGTTCTGGTTCGCCATCATCAAGGTGGCCGCGCTGGTCATCTTCATGGCGATCGGCATCTTCCTGCTGGTCACCGGCGACCCGATCAACGGCACCACGCCCAGCGTCGGCCTGCTGAGCAGCGAAGGCGGTTTCCTGCCCAACGGCCTGCTCCCGCTGGTGCTGGTGATCCAGGGCATCGTCTTCGCCTACGCCTCGGTGGAGCTGGTCGGCGTCACCGCCGGTGAGACCGCCGAACCGGCGAAGATCATGCCGAAGGCGATCAACTCGATCATGTGGCGGATCGGCGTCTTCTACGTCGGCTCGGTGGTGCTGCTGGCCATGCTGATGCCGTGGAGCTCCTACAGCAAGGGCGAGAGCCCGTTCGTCACCGTGCTGTCGAACCTCGGCATCCCGGCCGCGGGTGACGTGATGAACCTGGTGGTGCTGACCGCGGCGATGTCCAGCCTGAACTCCGGGCTGTACTCCACCGGCCGCATCCTGCGCTCGATGGCGGTGGCCGGGTCGGCGCCGAAGTTCACCGGCGTGATGAACCGCAACCACGTGCCCTACGGCGGCATCCTGCTCACCGCGGCGGTCTGCGTGCTCGGCGTCGGGCTGAACTACGTGGTGCCCGCGGACGCGTTCGAGATCGTGCTGAACTTCGCCGCCATCGGCATCCTGTCCACCTGGGGCATCATCATGCTGTCCCACCTGCTGTTCTGGCGGAAGGCGAAGGCGGGCCTGGCGCAGCGGCCGTCGTTCCGGCTGCCCGGCTCCCCGGTCACCGAGGTCGTCACCCTGGTCTTCCTGGCCGGCGTGCTGGTGCTGATGTGGTTCGACGAACTGGGCAGGCTGACCCTGCTGTCGCTGCCCGCGATCCTGCTGGCGCTGGTGATCGGCTGGTTCGTGGTGCGCAAGCGGGTCGACACCAACCGGGCGCTGAACGAGGGCGGGCTGTGACCGGCCACGTTCCCCTGCTCCACGTCCTGCGTGACGGCCTGGTCGAGAGCGTGCACTTCGGTTCCGTCGTGGTGCTCGGCCCGGACGGCGAGGTCCGCTTCGCCACCGGCGACGTGACGTCGCCGGGCTACCCGCGGTCGGCGGCGAAACCGCTGCAGGCCGCGGCGATGACCCGGCTCGGCCTCGACCTGCCGGACGACCTCCGCGCCCTGGTCGCGGCCAGCCACTCCGGTGAGGACTTCCACCTCGCCGGGGTCCGCCGCATCCTCGGCGACGCCGGGTGCACCGGCGCCGACCTGCGCAACCCGGTGGACTTCCCGTACGACCCGGTGGTCCGGGACGCCTGGCTGGCCACCGGGCGCCCGGCCAGCAAGCTCTCGCACAACTGCTCGGGCAAGCACGCCGCGATGCTGGCGGTCAGCCGCGAGCACGGCTGGTCCACCCGGGACTACCTGCGTCCGGACCACCCGCTGCAGCGCGAGATCGCCACCGTGGTCACCGAGCTGGCGGGCGAGCCGATCGCCAAGGTGGCCACCGACGGCTGCGGTGCCCCGTTGTTCGCCCTCTCGCTGCTCGGCCTGACCAGGGCGATCGGGCGGATCGCGGCGGCCGATCCGGACACCGCCGAGGGCACCGTGGCGCACGCCATCCGGCGGCACCCGGAAATGCTGGCCGGTACCCGGCGGGACGTGACCAAGCTGATGCGCGCGGTACCGGGCCTGATCGCGAAGGACGGGTTCGAGGGCGTGCAGGTGGCCGCGCTGCCGGACGGTTCGGCGCTGGGCATCAAGATCGCCGACGGCGGCGACCGCGCCCGGCTGCCGGTCACCCTGGCCGCGCTCGGCGTGCTCGGGGTGGAGACCGGCCTGGACGCCGATCCGGCGCTGCGGGTCACCGGCGACCTGGCGCTCGCCCCGGTCTGCTGATCGGGGGGAAGCCGCCACCCGTTCGGCCCTGATGTGGAATCGTTGGTGACTCTCCGCGCCGACCGGTGCGGAGAAAGCCTGACTCGATTCGACGTTTGGGTGACCACCCCGCCGGGTACTCCCGACGACTTGTCGAGTTCGACAGCGGAGGAGTTCCGGCGGTGAGTTCGGCGGACGAGACGATGCCGCGGTTCGACCTGCCCGCGTTGGCCGAGGAGCCGGTGACCCCGGCGCTGGTGGCGGGGCGGTACCAGTTGCTGGCCAAGACCGGGGCCGGTACCAGCGCGGTGGTGTACCGGGCGCTGGACCTCGAAGCGGGGCACGACGTCGCGGTCAAGCTGTTCCACGCCGGGATCGCGGGCAAGGACTTCCTGCGCCGGGAGCGCGAGTTCCGCGTGCTGTCCGAGCTGCGTCACCCCGGCCTGGTCGAATTCCGCGACTCGGGCTTCGACCTGGACCGCGCGTACCTGGTGATGCAGCTGGTCGAGGGCCCCACCGTGGCGGGCCGCATCCTGTACGGGCCGCTGTCCGCCGGCGAGACCGCCGAACTGGGCGCGGGGATCGCCGAAGCGCTGGCGTACGTGCACTCCCGCGGCATCACCCACCGCGACCTCAAACCGGCGAACATCATGCTGGCGGGCACCCGCCCCCTGCTCACCGACTTCGGCCTGGCGCACCGCCTGGGCACCATCGACCTGACCTCCAGCGGCGCGGTCGTCGGCACCGCCGCTTACATGGCGCCGGAACAGGTCCGGGGCAAGGAGGTGGGCCCACCGGCGGACGTCTACGCCCTGGGCCTGATCCTGCTCGAATGCCTCACCGGCTACCGCGAATACCCGGGCGCCATGGTCGAGTCCGCACTGGCCAGGCTGACGCGCGCGCCGGAGGTCCCCTCCTCCGTACCGCCCGCCCTGGCCACCCTGCTGAGGCGGATGACCGACGAGGAGCCCCACACCCGCCCGACAGCGGCCCAGGTGGCGGCCACCCTGTCCGCCGCCCGGCCGGATGGCCCAATGGCCGCCAATCCCGCCCGCGGCCCGGTCCCCGCGGTTCTCCCCGGGGGGTCGGTGACCACTGCCCGGCCCGCTGGTCCCCCGGCCATTGCTCTGCCCGTCGACCCCTTGGCCGCTGGCTCGCCCGTTGGCCCGGTGGCCGCCACGCTCCCCGGCGGACCGCTGATCGCCACCCAGCTCGCTGGTCCGGCAGGTGCCGACTTGTCCGCCGGTCCGGTGGGGGCCGCGGTGCCCGCCGGTCAAGCGGGTACCGCTTTGTCCGCTGGGTCAGCATCCGCCGTTCCCGTGGAAGCTGCCCCGTCTGCTGATCGGGTAGCCGTCGGCCCAGGGAACACCAATCTGGTCAGCGGGCCAGTGGATGCCGCCCCCGCCGATCGGGTGACCGTCGTGTTGTCCGGTGGGGAGGGGGCCGCCGCGGTGGGGTCCGGGGTGGCGGACGGGCCCACCAGGATCACCAGCTCGGTCGGCCACCTCACCGCAGCGACGAGCTTGCTCGAACCGGTGAAGCCGCCGCCGACCAGGCCCTTGGCGTCTGCATCGGGCGGGAGGCGCAGAAGACGCCAGCACCTGTTGCTGTCCGTGGGTGTTCCGGTCACCGCCGCGGCGATTGCGGGCATCTTCGTCGCGGCCAACTCCGGTGGTTCGCACCTTCCGGCCACCGAGGCCCCGCACAGCGTTCCCGCGCCCCCGGCCCCGGGCCCCCAGGCGATCCCACCGGCCGTCGTCGACAGCGCCACCGTGCCCCCGGCCCAGCCGGCGGGCGTCCCGACCAACGCCCAGCCGCAGGGCCGGGTCATCGAGGTCGAGGACACCCCGTCGAACAAGGGCACCAACAACGGCCGCGGCAACGACAACGGCAAGGCGAAGGGCAAGAACCAGAATCAGAATCAGAGCCAGAAGGGCCCCAAGGCGAAATAACCCCGGGCACGCAAAAGAGCGGGGCTCCGGACCATCACTGGTCCGAAGCCCCGCTCCTGTACTGCAAATTGAGTTCGGCGGCGTCCTACTCTCCCACACCCCTTCGAGTGCAGTACCATCGGCGCTGGCAGGCTTAGCTTCCGGGTTCGGAATGGGACCGGGC
>NZ_JBWKKF010000055.1:2500-5130 GCF_056431745.1 Amycolatopsis sp. NPDC045836
CCGTGTGGGGTAGCCGTAGCGAAAGCGAGTCTGAATAGGGCGTTGTAGTCGCGTGGTCTAGACCCGAAGCGGAGTGATCTACCCATGGCCAGGGTGAAGCGCCGGTAAGACGGTGTGGAGGCCCGAACCCACTTAGGTTGAAAACTGAGGGGATGAGCTGTGGGTAGGGGTGAAAGGCCAATCAAACTCCGTGATAGCTGGTTCTCCCCGAAATGCATTTAGGTGCAGCGTCGCATGTTTCTTCTTGGGGGTAGAGCTACTGGATGGCCTAGGGGCCTTACCGGGTTACCGAAGTCAACCAAACTCCGAATACCGAGAAGTGAGAGTGCGGCAGTGAGACGGCGGGGGATAAGCTTCGTCGTCGAGAGGGAAACAGCCCAGAACACCAGCTAAGGCCCCTAAGTGTGTGCTCAGTGGGAAAGGATGTGGGATTGCCCAGACAACCAGGAGGTTGGCTTAGAAGCAGCCACCCTTGAAAGAGTGCGTAATAGCTCACTGGTCAAGTGGTCCTGCGCCGACAATGTAGCGGGGCTTAAGCACACCGCCGAAGCTGTGTCATTCATGCGATACATCGGCTTGAGTCTTCGGATTCTTGTCTAGTGGTATGGATGGGTAGGGGAGCGTCCTGCATCCAGGGAAGCCGCGGTGGAAACCAGCGGTGGAGGGTGTGGGAGTGAGAATGCAGGCATGAGTAGCGAATGCAGAGTGAGAAACTCTGCCGCCGGATGACCAAGGGTTCCTGGGCCAGGCTAATCCGCCCAGGGTAAGTCGGGACCTAAGGCGAGGCCGACAGGCGTAGTCGATGGACAACGGGTTGATATTCCCGTACCCGAGCACGTGCGTCCCTGATGAGGCAGTTGATACTAACCACCCGAAGCGCAGGCTGGAGTCTTCGGACTAAGGCTTGTTGTGGAGCGTGGGGCCTGATTCTGTAGTAGTCAAGTGATGGGGTGACGCAGGAAGGTAGCTCCGCCAGTGAATGGTAGTACTGGTGTAAGCGTGTAGGCCGTCATGTAGGTAAATCCGCATGGCAATAGGCTGAGACGTGATGCGTAGCCGATTGAGGTGAAGTAGAGTGATCCTATGCTGCCGAGAAAAGCCTCTAGCGAGTGCGTGCACGGCCCGTACCCCAAACCAACACAGGTGGTCAGGTAGAGAATACCAAGGCGATCGGGTGAACTGTGGTTAAGGAACTCGGCAAAATGCCCCCGTAACTTCGGGAGAAGGGGGGCCAAACATCCTGAAGCTTCTTGCAGGCTAGGGGTGGGTGGCCGCAGAGACCAGCGGAAAGCGACTGTTTACTAAAAACACAGGTCCGTGCGAAGAAGTAATTCGATGTATACGGACTGACGCCTGCCCGGTGCTGGAACGTTAAGAGGACCGGTTAACTCCCTTTGGGGGGTGAAGCTGAGAATTTAAGCGCCAGTAAACGGCGGTGGTAACTATAACCATCCTAAGGTAGCGAAATTCCTTGTCGGGTAAGTTCCGACCTGCACGAATGGCGTAACGACTTTCCGGCTGTCTCAACCACAGGCCCGGCGAAATTGCATTACGAGTAAAGATGCTCGTTACGCGCGGCAGGACGGAAAGACCCCGGGACCTTTACTATAGTTTGGTATTGGTTTTCGGTTCGGTTTGTGTAGGATAGGTGGGAGACTGTGAAGCGCTCACGCTAGTGGGTGTGGAGTCGTTGTTGAAATACCACTCTGGCCGGATTGGGAATCTGAACCTACGCCCATGATCTGGGTGAGGGACAGTGCCTGATGGGTAGTTTAACTGGGGCGGTTGCCTCCCAAAGAGTAACGGAGGCGCCCAAAGGTTCCCTCAGCCTGGTTGGCAATCAGGTGTTGAGTGTAAGTGCACAAGGGAGCTTGACTGTGAGACTGACAGGTCGAGCAGGGACGAAAGTCGGGACTAGTGATCCGGCACCACCTGGTGGAAGGGGTGTCGCTCAACGGATAAAAGGTACCCCGGGGATAACAGGCTGATCTTGCCCAAGAGTCCATATCGACGGCATGGTTTGGCACCTCGATGTCGGCTCGTCGCATCCTGGGGCCGGAGTAGGTCCCAAGGGTTGGGCTGTTCGCCCATTAAAGCGGCACGCGAGCTGGGTTTAGAACGTCGTGAGACAGTTCGGTCCCTATCCGCCGCGCGCGTAGGATACTTGCGGAAGGCTGTCCCTAGTACGAGAGGACCGGGACGGACGAACCTCTGGTATGCCAGTTGTCACGCCAGTGGCATGGCTGGTTGGCTACGTTCGGAAGGGATAACCGCTGAAGGCATCTAAGCGGGAAGCCTGTTCCTAGATGAGGTATCCCACCCCATGTGGGTTAAGGCCCCCAAGAGACGATTGGGTTGATAGGCCAGAAATGGAAGCGCAGTAATGTGTGGAGTTGACTGGTACTAATAGGCCGAGGACTTGCCTACAAAGACGCTTCGCATCCACTCTACGGCTCTGAAACACCACATCAGAGCTGAAGCGACCAGCATGGTGTGTTGTTTCGTAGTGTTTCGGTGGTTATAGCGGCGGGGAAACGCCCGGTCCCATTCCGAACCCGGAAGCTAAGCCTGCCAGCGCCGATGGTACTGCACTCGAAGGGGTGTGGGAGAGTAGGACGCCGCCGAACTCA
>NZ_JBWKKF010000056.1:0-3448 GCF_056431745.1 Amycolatopsis sp. NPDC045836
CACGTGGACCCGGGCTGGACGAGCGTTCCCTACGGCCGTCCGCTGGCCAACCAGCGCTTCTACGTCCTCAACGAGGCGCAGCAGGTGTGCCCGGTGGGCGTGGCCGGTGAGTTGTGCATCGGTGGTATCGGGGTGGCACGGGGTTACTGGGGTGACGAAGAGCGCACGAACGCGAGTTTCCTGCCGGATCCGTTCTCCGATGACCCGCGTGCGTTGCTGTATCGCACCGGTGACCTGGGCCGGTGGCGGCCGGATGGGGTGATCGAGTTCCTGGGCCGGGTGGACCACCAGGTCAAGATCCGGGGTTTCCGGGTCGAGTTGGGCGAGATCGACTCGGTGCTGTCGGAGCATCCGGCGGTGGCCGAGTCGGTGACCGTGGTTCACGACGGTCGGCTGGCGTCGTACGTGGTTGCCGACGACGTGTCCGAGTTGCGTGAGTGGGTACGGCAGCGGTTGCCGGAGTACATGGTCCCGGCCGGGCTCACCCCGCTGGCCCGGTTGCCGTTGTCGGTCAACGGCAAGGTGGACCGCTCGGCGTTGCCGGAACCCCGGTGGCAGGCGGCTGACGAGTTCGTCGAGGCCCGCTCCGAAACCGAACGGGTGCTCGCGGCGATCTGGGCCGAGGTGCTGGGCGTCGAGCGCGTGGGCGTGCGCGACAACTTCTTCGGCCTCGGTGGTGATTCGATCCTGTCCATCCAGATGGTGTCCCGGGCCGCCCAGCACGGCATTCACCTGACTCCGGCGCAGGTGTTCCGGGAGCAGACCGTGGCCCGGCTGGTCGAGGTGGCCGGTGAGGGCCCGGTGGTGGTGGCCGAGCAGGGGCCGGTGGTCGGTCCGGTCGAACTCGGGCCGGTGCAACGCTGGTTCTTCGGGCTCGATCTGGCGAACCGCGATCACTGGAACCAGAGCGTGGTGCTCGAATCGAGCGTCGAGTTGGACCCGGCGCGTGTGGCGAAAGCCCTCGAAACCGTGCTTGACCACCACGACGTGCTGCGCTCCCGTTTCACCCGCGAGAACGGCCAGTGGCACCAGGAGCAACTGCCCGAGGCCGTGGCGCCGGTGGTCACCGGTGACCCGAACGCCGGGCTGGACCTGGAGCACGGCCCGCTGCTGCAAGCGGCGATCGACGGGAACAAGCTCGTGCTGGCCTGCCACCACCTGGTCATCGACGCGGTGAGCTGGCGGTTCGTGCTGGAGGACTTCGAGCGCGCCTACCTCGGTCTCGGCGAACCACCCGCCAAGACCACCTCGTTCGCCGAATGGACCTCCCGGCTGGCTGCCTACGACGCCACGGACCAGGTCGAACACTGGCGCGAGGTGCTGAGCACGGTGAGCCCGCTGCCCGCCGACCGCACCGGTGACGACGTGCACGCCGGCGCGGTCACCCGGCGCGTGCTGCTCCCGGCCGCCGCCGTGCTGGACGCGGGCAGGCGGCTGAAGGCGCGGCCGGACGAACTCGTGCTGACCGCGTGGGCCCGTGCGCTCACCGACTGGACGGGTCGCGAAGGCGTCACCGTGGACGTCGAGGCCCACGGCCGCGAAGCGCTGTTCGACGACATCGACCTCTCGCGCACCGCGGGCTGGTTCACCACGATCCGGCCGGTGCACCTGCCGGTCGGCGGCACCGACGAGATCGGCGCGCTGCGGGCGGTGAAGCGGTCGCTGCGCTCGGCGCCGGACCAGGGCCTCGGTTACGGCGTGCTGCGCCACACCACCGACCTGCTGCCGGTGGCCCCGCCGGTCCCGGTGCTGTTCAACTACCTGGGGCAGCTCGACCAGTCCGGTGAGGCGTTCACCCTGCGCTACGACGTGGCGGCCAGCGACGCCGGGTACGCACCGGAGAACCGCCGCCACCACACCTTCGAGATCAACGCCGGACTGCACCACGACCAGCTGTTCATCGACTTCACCTACGCCGCGGAACGCCACGAGGCCGCCACCGTCGACGCCCTGCTGGACGGCGTCCAGCGGCACCTCGCCACGCTGACCGCGTCGACCCGGGCCGCGGAGATCCCGGAGGACTTCCCGCTGACCCGGGTGACCGGGGCGGAGCTGGCGCGGATCACCGCCGACCACGGCCCGATCGAGGACCTGTACCCGGCCACCCCGATGCAGCAGGGCCTGCTGTTCCACACGCTCGCCGCCCCCGGCTCCGGTGTCTACCTCGAACAGATCCGGCTGCGGCTGTCCGGGGAACTCCGGGTGCCGACGCTGTGCGAGGCGTGGCAGCGGACCGTGCGGCGGCACCCGGCCCTGCGCACCGCGCTCGCCTGGCGGGACCTCGACACCCCGTACCAGGTGGTGCACGCCGAGGTCACCGCGCCGATCGTCCTGGAGGAGCGCGACGACCTGGGTGAACTGCTGCGGGAGGACCGGACGGCGGGGTTCTCGCTGGCCGAAGCGCCGCTCATGCGCGTGCGGCTGGTCCGCACCGGCGACGCCACCTGGGAGCTCGTGTGGTCGCACCACCACGTGGTGCTGGACGGGTGGAGCGCCGCGCTGGTGCTGGAGGACTTCTTCGCCGTCTACCGGGCGCTGTCGGCCGGACAGGAGCCGCCCGCGGTGACCGCACCGTCCTACCGCGACTACGTGGCGTGGCTGGAAGCCCAGGACTTCGGCGTGGCCGAGGCGTACTGGCGGACCCACCTCGCCGGGTTCACCGAGCCGACCCGGCTGGGCATCGAGCAGGTCACCGCCTCGACGGACCGCCGTCCCGAAGCCGCTGAGTCCATTGTGGAACTACCGGCGGAGTTGTCGGACCGCACCCGCGAGTTCGCCCGTGCGCACGGGTTCACGCTGAACACCGTGCTGATGGGGGCCTGGTCGCTGCTGCTGTCGCGGTACTCCGGGCAGCGGGACGTGGTGTTCGGGGTGACCTCCGCCGGCCGACCGGCCGAGGTGCCCGGCGTGGAGCGGATGATCGGGTTGTTCATCAACACGCTCCCGGCGCGGGTCGGCGTGCCCGCCGGACAGCGGGTCGCCGACTGGCTGGCCGACCTGCAGCGGGTGGAGACCGAACGCCGTCGCCACGAGAACACGCCTTTGACGAAGGTGCACGAGTGGAGCGACGTGGCCGGTGGCACGCCGCTGTTCGACCACATTTTCGTGGTGGAGAACTACCTGCTCGACGAATCGGTGTTCCAGGTCGACGCCGGGTTGCGCGTTTCGGACCACCAGTCCTACGAGCAGACGAACTACCTCCTCGCCCTGGTGGTGGAACCACTGGACCGGCTGACCCTGCGCACCCGGCACGACCCGGACCGCCTCACCGCCGACACCGTGGAGCGCCTGCTCGGCCACTTCGAGGTGCTGCTGGACGGGGTGATCTCCGCGCCGGACCGGGCGGTCGATGAGGTGCCGCTGCTCGGCGCGGCCGAGCGGGACCTGGTGGTGCGGCAGTGGAACGACACGGCGGTCGATTTCGGTGCGGTGGCGGCCGGGTGTGTGC
>NZ_JBWKKF010000057.1:0-2652 GCF_056431745.1 Amycolatopsis sp. NPDC045836
GGGTGCCCGGGCGGTGGTGTGCGCGGCGAGCAGGTCGGCGGGCAGGATCAGGTGCTCGTAGCCGGGCAGGTCGTCGTAGGTGGCCACGACGCCCAGCTTCGCGCCGGTGCCGTCGCCGAAGCGGAAGTCGAGCGCGTCACCGATGCGCACGCCCAGCTCGGCAGCCAGCTCACCGGGCAGGGCGATGGTGTCCCCGGTCAGATCGCCGAAGTCACCGTCGAGCAGCTGGTTGCTCAGCAGCTGCCCGGCCTGCGAGCCGTCGAGCCCCCGCAGCGGCCACGGCCGGTCACGGTGGGAGTCGTCGTAGGGGTGTTCGATCCAGCCGCCGGAGGTGACGAACGGGCTGACCGCGGCGACCTCCGGCAAGGCGGCGATCTCGTCGGCGTGCTCGGCCACGGTACCGGCGGGGCCGTGCACGACGGCTTCGGCGGTGATGGTGGCGACCTGGGCGTCGGCCGCGGCGGTGGTGAGCATGGTCTGGGAGATCAGGTTCCCGGCACCGATGCCGACGACGAGAGCGGCGGCACCGGTGACGGTGGACAACGCGGCGATGCGGGCGCGGACGTTGGTCCCCGCGAGCCCGGTCAGGCCGCGGCCCAGCAGCGGGCGGCACAACACCAGGCCCACCCGCAGGTGGACCGGGGCGAGCAGCGCGGCGGAGATCGCCCCGGCCAGCACGGCGGGTCCGGCGGTGGCCGTGACCAGCGCCGGTGGCATCAGGCAGGTCAGGATGGCCAGCGCGACGGCGCCCAGGCCGAAGGCGATGCCCAGCACCCACCGGAGCGTGCCGACGCGGGCGCGGGGCAGGTCGGCTTCGCGGAGCGCGTCGATCGCCCGGGAGCGGCGCGCGGGCTTGGCCGCCACCCGCGCGGCACCCCAGACGACGAGACCGGTGGCGGCCACCGCGACCCCGAAGGGAATCAGCCCCACGCGCAGTTCCAGTCCGCCGGGGACCACCCCGCCGGAGCGCATCGCGGCGTAGAGGGCGTGGGCGAGCGGAACACCGAGGGCGAGCCCGCCCACGGCGCCGGCGAGCCCGGCCGTGGACGCCTCGCCGACGAGCAGGGTGCGCGCCTGCCGCCCGGTGGCGCCGGTCGCACGCAGCAGGCTGATCTCCCGGCCGCGCTGGCGCACCGACAGGGCGACGATGCCCGAAGCCACCGTGGCCAGCACGGTGAGCACGATCCCGCCGAACACCGCACCGATCACGATGGTGGGCGTACGGGCCGCCGGCACGGCCGGGTCCTCGGCCGCACCGCGGTCATCACCGGTGAGCACGCGCACCTCACCCAGCTCCGCCGCCAACTCCTCGTCCACAGCGGACTCGTCGGCACCGGGCGCCAGCACGACACCGAGCGCGTCGATGCCCGCGCCGTCCGCCGTGTCGGCGTCGTTGAGGAACAGGGTGGCGGGGACGTCCCCGCCACCGACGACGGCGGCCACCCGCACGGTGGTGGTCCGGGCGGCCACGGTGGTGGTGATGGTGTCGCCTCGGGCGACGCCGAGCGCGCCCGCGGCCGCGGCGGTGAGGACCGCCTGGCCCGGGCCGGGACCGGCCTCCTCGGCCACGGGCAGTCCGGTGAGGGCGGCGGAGGCCCAGTTCTGCGCGGTCAGCGAAACCGCGCCGGTGGGACTCGTGGCGTGGGCGTCGAGGAAGCGGATGGGCACCGCCCGGCCGACACCGTCGATGGCGGCCGCGTCCTCGACGACGCCTTCGGGGAGGCGGTGGCGTTCCGGGAACGACCGCAGGTCGGTGGTCTCACGTCCCTCCTCGTCCAGCATGGTGTAACTGGGGTCGCCGATGACCACCAGGTCGGCGGCGGCGAGGCGGGCGGGTGGGGCGGCCAGGCGGATGCCGGTTTCGAACATCGCCCCGCAGAGCACGAGCAGCGCCGAGCCGAGGCAGGCGGCGACCACCACGGAGAGCAGGGCCGCGGCGCGGTGGCGCAGCCCGGCCCGGATCAGGGTCCACACGGTTTCTCAGCCCCTCTGCTCGGTGGCGGCCAGCTGGGACAGGCGCGCGGCGACCTGGCCGGGATCCGGCCGGGACAACCGGTCCGCGAGCTGCCCGTCGACGAGGAACAGCACGGTGTCGGCGTAGGAGGCGGCGACCGGGTCGTGGGTGGTCATCAGGATCGTCTGCCCGTCCCGGTCGGCCGCGCCGCGCAGCAGGCCGAGCACCCCGGCCGCGCTCCGGGTGTCGAGCGCGCCGGTGGGTTCGTCGGCGAACAGCACGGCCGCCCCGGCCGCCAGCGCCCTGGCGATCGCGACCCGCTGCTGCTGCCCGCCGGAGAGCTCACCCGGCCGGTGCGAGCCGCGGTCGGCGAGGCCGACCCGCGCCAGCGCGCCGAGAGCGGCCCGCTGGTCGATCCCGTTGCCGCCCAGCAGACCGGGGAGGGCGACGTTCTGCGCCGCGGTCAAGGTCGGGATGAGGTTGAACGCCTGGAACACGAAGGCGACGTGGTCGCGCCGGAGCTTGGTCAGCGCGTCCTCGGACCGCCCGGTCAGGTCCTGCCCGGCGAGCCGCACCCGGCCTCCGGTCGGCACGTCCAGCCCGGCCGCGCAGTGCAGCAGCGTGCTCTTGCCCGAGCCGGACGGGCCCATCACCGCGGTGAAGGACCCCTTCGGCAGTTCCAGGCTGACCCCGGCCAG
>NZ_JBWKKF010000058.1:0-2628 GCF_056431745.1 Amycolatopsis sp. NPDC045836
CTCTACGCCATGCTCCGCAACCGAACCCACTACCGCCACCCCGAACCCACCTCAACCCCCGCTGCGGCTTGACAACCACATAGGGACACCCCCCCGTCCAGTCGATGCCGGTGGCACGCAGCTTCGTTTCGACGAGTGAGGTCAGGTGCGGCCGTGTCGGTCGCCGGCTCAAGCCACTTGCCCGGAATCGCACGATCCGGAGGCCAGGGGCACCGAAAGGAGTGACGCCTGGCGCTGGACCTGATCGACGAGCGCCGGAGGCGGCGCCACCGCCTCCGGTCAGGGCACTGGCGGTGTCGGCCTCCGCCAGCGCTCACCCGCCGTCACCGCCCGGCCTGTCGGTTCGGGGTGCGGCGGGGACCGCGACCGTTCAGCTCGTTCAGCTCCAGGCGAATAGGTCCTGCGTCAGGCCCATCGCTGCGAAGAGGTGGTCGCGGGACGTTTCGAGTTCCCGGCGCAACCGGGTCAGGTCCGCGCCGAGCAGCCGGCCTTTCCACTTGCGCACCTCGCCTGCGACGATCACCGTTTCGACGTTGGTGCGGTCCATCAGCGACACGACCGCTCCGGGAACGCTGTTGAGCGGGGCCACGTTGAGTGCGGTGGCGTCGAGCAGGACGATGTCGGCTTCCTTGCCGGGCGTGAGCGTGCCGGTCTTGCCGCCGAGGCCGAGGTGCTTGGCGCCGTTGACGGTCGCGTACCGCAGCACGTCGCGGACGGTGAGGAGTTCGGGAGTGCCCGGGGCCGGCGTCGGCCAGTTGTCCGGCGGCACGAGGTCGCCTTGGTCGAGGATCATCTGGTTGACGGTCATGCGCTGCATGGTCATCGCGGAGCGCATCTGGGTGAACGGGTCCGCGGCCATCGTCGTCTCGACGTCGGAGCTCAGCGAGGGCTCCATGCCCAGTTGCTGCATCTTGAGGATGGGCGGCGTGCCGTGCCGCATCGTCATCTCGATCGGGAAGGCCAGTGAGACCTGCGCTCCGGCGTCCCGCAACCGCCGCCAGGTCTGGTCGGACATGCCGGTCATGTGGATGAACAGGTTGTCCGGCCCCACCTCGACCCCAGCGGTGCCCCGGGCGAGCTCGTCGAAGACGGGCCGCATCCCCCACGAGCCGACGGCGTGCGCGGCGATCCTGAGCCCCAGCTCGCGGGCGATCGCCCAGGCGCGGGTGTACACCTGACGGCCCAGGTGCAGCTCACCGCCCATGACCATGCTCACCAGCTGGTCGTCCGAGGAGAACCACTGATCCCTGAGGCGGTGGGCGTCCTGCGGGTACCGGGCTGTCGCGCGGCTGTCGCCCTCGAAGAACCCGAACGCCGAACGCCGCCCGGTGTCGACCAGCGCCTGGATCGCCGCGTCGGTGTGCTCTGGGGAGTGGTGGATCTGCGAGACGTCCAGCACCGTCGTGACCCCGGTATCCAGCTGCGAGAGCCCGGCGAACAACGAGTTGACGTAGACGTCTGCCGGCCGGTAGAGCCGCGCGAATCCCCGCAGGATGTGCTCGCCGTAGTTCGGGTACGCGCTCGGCGAGCCCGAATGGTCGTCGAGGAGCAGGCCATTGGCGAGGAACGCACGCTCCGCGGTCTCGAACAGGTGGTGGTGCGTGTCGACGAAGCCCGGCAGGACGATGCGTCCCCGCGCGTCGATCACGCCGGCGTCGGCGGCGCGGATGCGGGGCCGGATGTCGACGATCTTGCTGCCCTCGACCAGGACGTCGGCGGTCGCGAAGTTGCCGACGCCCGGGTCCATGGACATCACCGCGCCGCCGCGGATGACGTAGCGGCGTCCCCGCTGCCCGCTGTCCTCCGGTGGCTGGTCACCGGCCACCGTGGCCATTTCCAGGAGGTCGTGCCGCCCGGCTCTGGAAGCGGGCTGCTCCGGCGGCTCACCGTCGTCACGTCGTTCGGTCATGGTGCGCCTTCCTGCGCGCAGTGGCTGCGGACGCCGGTGTGACCAGCCTGGGTGTTCTCGAAGGCCCGCCGACGGCGACGCGTCCTGTTCAGCACCGCGAGTTGATGTGTCAACTGAAGCCTACGCCGCGGAGTTGATTTGTCAACTCGCGGACTAGGATGACGGTATGAAGCAGCAGGGATTGACCGCACACGAGCTCCGCGCATGGCGGGTGTCCTTCCAGATGCTGGAGCTGCTGCGCACACGCATCGAGCAGCAGCTCCAGGCCAGCAGCGGTCTGTCCAACGCCGACTTCACCGTGCTCGCGTTGCTGTCCGAGGCGCCGGACGGGCGGATGCGCGCCTACGAGCTAGGCCGGATGGCCACCTGGGAGAAGAGCCGCATGCACCACCAGCTCACCCGGATGTGCAAGCGGGGCCTGGTCGCGCGGGAGCGGTGCGGCTCGCGCGGCATGGAGGCGGTGATCACCGCGAAAGGTCTCACCGCACTCAGGCAAGCCGTGCCCAGCCACGCCCAGGAGGTCCGCCGCCTTGTCGTCGACCGCCTCACGCGTGAACAACTCGACCAGTTCGCCGACATCGCCGCCACGATCCTCGAGAACCTGCAAGCAGACCAGCCGCCCGCCTAGGCCGTGTTTCACATGTGGCGTAGCCAGATGTTGATGGCGGCGATGTTGACGGTGGCCTGGTAGCGCACAGCGAGCTTGTCGTAGCGAGTGG
>NZ_JBWKKF010000059.1:0-1459 GCF_056431745.1 Amycolatopsis sp. NPDC045836
CCCCGTTACCTTTTTCGTAGTTCCTGATCAAGGAGCTGTGGTCGCCAGGTTCGGCATGACTGATGCCCCCAGTCGAGCCCATGATCCGGGGGGTGGTGTCACCGGGCCTGGCGGCATCGAGGGACCGCTGAATAGGGACACGGCCGCCCGCAGGGCAGGTCTCGTCGTAACGTGGGTGCCGGCCATCGATGCCTGACCGGCGACCACCCGCGACGGACGAAAGAACTGTGCATGACCAGCAGTTTCGGCGTGTTCCTCGGCCTTGACGTCGGCAAGGGCAGCCACCACGCGGTGGGCCTGGATCCGGCCGGCAAGCGGCTGCATGACGGGCCCTTGCCCAACAGCGAGCCCAAACTTCGCGCGTTGTTCGACAAGCTCACCCAGCTCGGTCCGCTGCTGGTCGTGGTTGATCAGCCAGCCACGATCGGCGCGCTGCCGGTCGCCGTCGCCCGCGCAGCCGGTCACCAAGTCGCCTATCTGCCCGGGCTGGCGATGCGCCGCATCGCCGATCTCTACCCGGGCAAGGCCAAAACCGATGCTCGCGACGCGTTCATCATCGCCGACGCGGCCCGCTCGCTGCCCCACACGCTGCGCCCGGTCGACGTCGGTGATGACACCCTGGCCGAGCTGGAAGTGCTGGTCGGCTTCGACGACGACCTGGCCGGCGAAGCCACCCGGATCGCCAACCGCATCCGCGGCCTGCTCACCGGCATCCACCCCGCCCTCGAACGCGCGATCGGCCCGAAGATCAGTCATCCGGCGGTCCTGGAAATCTTGTCCCGTTGCGGCGGCCCCGCCGGAATCCGCAAGGCCGGGCGCCGCACACTCACCGCGATCGCGAAGGCTCACGCGCCCCGCATGGGCGACACACTCGTCACCGCGATCCTCGCGGCACTGGACGAGCAAACCGTCACCGTCCCCGGAACCACCGCCGCGGACACCGTGCTGCCCAGACTCGCCGACAGCCTCAAAACCGTGCTCTGGCAACGCACACAACTCGCCACCGAGGTCGAGGAGATACTCGATGCGCACCCTCTTGCCGGGGTCCTGACCTCGATGCCCGGCATCGGGATCAGGACCGCCGCCCGCATCCTGCTCGAAATCGGCGACGCCTCCCACTTCGCCAGCTCCGCCCACCTGGCCGCCTACGCCGGCATCGCCCCGGTCACCCGCACCTCGGGCACCAGCATCAAAGGCGAACACCCCGCCCGCACCGGCAACCGCAAACTCAAACGCGCGTTCTTCCTCGCCGCCTTCGCCGCCCTGCACGACCCGACCAGCCGCGCCTACTACGACCGCAAGAGAGCCGAGGGCAAGAAACACAACGCCGCCCTCATCTGCCTCGCCCGACGACGCTGCGACGTCCTCTACGCCATGCTCCGCAACCGAACCCACTACCGCCACCCCGAACCCACCTCAACCCCCGCTGCGGCTTGACAACCACATAGGGACACCCCCC
>NZ_JBWKKF010000060.1:0-1249 GCF_056431745.1 Amycolatopsis sp. NPDC045836
GCTAGTGCTGTGACCACATAGGTTGGCCGGGTTGGTCAGGCGGCGTGTGTGACGCGCTGGCCCCAGGTGCGGTGGCGTTCGCTGCGAATACGTGCTCGCTCGCGGCGTTGGGCGGCGAGGATGTCGGGGTGACGTGTATTGGCGTTGCGCCACCGCAGGTAGCGGTGCAGAGCACGAGTCGCGACGGTGTGGTTCGGGTGGTTCGATCCGGCGATCACAAACATTTTCAGCGGCCCGAAGTGCGCTTCGATCGGGTTGGCCCAGGAACTGTAGGTCGGGGTGAAGCACAGTTCGACGTTGCAGCGGTTGGCCCACGCTCGGATCGCGTTGCCTTTGTGGGCGGAGAGGTTGTCCAGGATGATGTAGATCGGTGCGCCGTCCGGGCGTGCGGCGCGGATGGACTTCAGCGCGGCCAGGGTGTTCGCGGCGGATTTTCGTGTTCGGACGACGCCCCAGAGGGTGTCGCCTCCCAGCGAGTAGCAGCCGTGGAACTGCCGGACGCCGCAGAGTTTGTGGTAGTTGGCAGGCAACCTGCCGGGATGGTTCTTCCTGGCCCAGCCGGCGCCGAGGTGTGGTCGGATGGTGAGCGGCCCGAACTCGTCGAACGCGAACACCCGGTCGGTGAAGTGGCTGCTCACGTGCTCGATGCGGGCGAGTTTGGTGTCCCGGTCGGGATCGTTGGACTCCTTCCAGGTTTTGGTTCGTTGGAAGGTGATGTCGTGCTTGCGCAGGAACTGCCGCAATCGTTCCCGGCCCACCACGACACGTCGGGTTCCGTGGTTGCGGGTCAGGTAAGCGGAGAGTTTGCGCAGGCTCCAGCGGGTGAAGGGCTGCTCGAGTGCTTCGGGTCGCGTGGTGGCCGTCGCGATGATGAACGCTTCGTCCTCAGGGCTGATCAGGCGGGGACGGCCACCCGCCCACTGAGGGTCCAGACAGGCCAGGCCCATCTCGTTGAACCGGTGGATCACCCCGCGGATCGCGTCCTCGTCACCTTGGACCAGGCGGGCGATGGCGGGAACGGTGTTTCCGCTGGCCGAGGCCATGATCACCATCGCCCGCCGCAACCGGACCGGCGACCCGGTGCCTCTACGCACGATCTTCTGCAGACGCTGACCCTCCTGATCGGTCAGCCGACGCGCTCGAACTGGTTCTGCCATCCGCCCACACTGCTACCCCAGCGGTCAACCCACGCGAACATCAACCGGCGTGTCACCAACCCGGCCAACCTATGTGGTCACAGCACTAGCGC
>NZ_JBWKKF010000061.1:0-1113 GCF_056431745.1 Amycolatopsis sp. NPDC045836
TGTTGCGGGTCATGACGTTGGTGTCAGCTGAGGGGGCCTGAGCGCAGGGGACGGGTCTTTCGGCGGCAGGATGAGAAGTACCACCAACTCGTCCGCCGAGCAGAAAGACCCGTCCGATGTCCCACCGTAATGCCCCGCTGTCCGTGGAGGGCCGCCGCCGTCTGATCGAGCGTTGCCGGACCCGTCCGATCGCGCATGTCGCCGCTGAGATGGGTATCTCGCGGCAGTGCGCGTCGAAGTGGGTCAACCGTCACCGCAAGTTCGGCGACGCTGGCCTGGTGGATCGGCCCAGCGTCCCGCACCACCAGCCGACGGCCACGCCCGCCCGGGTCATCGTGCGGATCGAGGCGATGCGCCGGGAACACAAGTGGTCCGCGCGCCGCATCAACCTCGAGCTGGCTGGCGACCGCGTCCCGGTCTCGGTCCGCACCGTCAGCCGGCACCTGGTCCACCTCGGGCTGAACCGGCGCCGGTTCATCGACCCGACCGGTGAGAACAACCGTGAGTCGCGTCGTATCCACGCCCGCTGGCCAGGTCACATGGTCCACCTCGACGTCAAGAAGGCCGGTGTCATCCCCGAGGGTGGCGGCTGGCGAATCCATGGCCGCGGCAGCGAACAAGCCAGGCAGTCGGTCCGAGGCCGCAAACGTGGCAGCAAAGCCCGCTACACCTACCTGCACACCGCGATCGACGGGTTCTCCCGCCTGGCCTACACCGAAGCCCTGCCCGACGAGCAGGCCCGGACCGCGATCGGGTTCACCCACCGAGCCAGGGCGTTCTTCGCCCGCCACGGCATTGGCCATGTCCACCGGATCGTGACCGACAACGGTGCCTGCTACCGCGCACGCGACTTCGCCACCGTCCTGCGCGGCGCCCGCCACCAGCGGATCACGCCCTACACGCCACGGCACAACGGCAAAGTCGAGCGCTACCACCGCATCCTGGCCGAAGAATTCCTCTACGCCCACGCCTGGACCAGCGAACAGCACCGCACCGAGGCCCTGGCCGTCTGGAACGTGCACTACAACTATCATCGTCCCCACACTGCTGCTGGAAATCAGCCACCAGCATCCCGGCTCGACACCGGTGTCACCAATGTCATGGCCTCATACA